>CAMPKU010000050.1 GCA_946887385.1 uncultured Gammaproteobacteria bacterium | reverse complement strand
GAAGGCGTTGCCGCTGCTTGCCGGCGATCGGCAGTTGCCGGCCGAGACGGTGGCGGCGCTTGCCACGGCGTATCGGTATCTGCGCACGGTCGAAAACCGCATTCAAGCGTTGAACGACGCGCAGACGCACGAGCTGCCCGCCGACGCCGAGGATCGCGCGCGGCTCGTGTACGCCATGCGCGAGCAGAGCTGGGCGGCCCTGTACGAGCGCCTGGGCGAGCAGCGCGCCATCGTCGACGGCGAGTTCCAGCGCGTGGCCTGGGACGCCGCGGGCGGCGAGCGCGCCGAAGCCGAGCCGCTGTCCGCGGCTTGGGCCACGGGCGACGTAGCGGCGCTGCTCGCCGGTACGCCGTTGGCTGCGGACGAGGCCGCGCGGAACTTGCTCCAGGATCTACGCCACGGCGGCGTGTATCAGCGCATGGACGAAGTGGGGCGGCAGCGGCTGGCGGCCGCGATGGTGCGCACGCTGGCCGCGGTGGCGCAGCGGCCGGCGGCGCTGAAAACCCTGGAGCGCGTGGTGCCGGTGTTCCGCGCCGTGGCGCGACGCAGCGCTTATCTGGCGCTGCTCACCGAAAATCCCGCCGCCCTCGAGCGGCTGCTCACGCTCGTGGGCGAAAGCGCATGGCTCGCGCGGCAGATCGCCGAACAGCCGTTGTTGCTCGACGAGCTGCTCGACAACCGCGTGTTCGATACGCCGCCGTCGCGCGAGGAGCTCGCCGCGCTGCTCGAGCGCGCTACTCGGGGAATCGAGGACGACGTCGAAGCCATGCTCGACGCTATCCGCGTGTTCCAGCGCACGGCGATTTTTCGCATCGCGGTGGCGGACCGGCTCGGTTCGTTGCCGTTGATGAAAGTCAGCGACCGGCTCACCGACACGGCCGAGCTCGTGCTCGAGTGTTCGTTGCGTACGGCGCGGCGCGAGCTGGTGGCGAAGCACGGTACGCCGCGTTGCGGCCCGCCGCCCCGCGAAGCCGGATTTGCCGTGATCGGCTACGGCAAGCTCGCCGGTCTCGAGCTCGGCTACGGCTCCGATCTCGATTTGGTTTTTTTGCACGACTCGAGCGGCGCGCAGCAGGAGACCGACGGCAGTCCGCCGGTCGAAAATGAACGCTTCTTCGGCCGGCTCGTGCAGCGGCTCATCCACTTTCTGTCGATTCAGACGAGCTCGGGCCGCTTGTACGAGGTGGACATCCGGCTGCGTCCAAGCGGCGGGTCCGGTCTCCTCGTATCGAGCCTCGAAGGCTTTCGCCGCTACCAGATCGAAGACGCTTGGGTTTGGGAGCATCAGGCGCTGCTGCGCAGCCGAGCGCTCGCGGGCTCGCCGGAAGTGTGTGCGGCGTTCGAGGCTATTCGTCGCGACGTGCTCGTGGCGCATGTCCACCGCGACAAGCTCAAAAGCGAGATCGTGAAGATGCGCCGCAGGATGCGCGAGGAGCTCTCGCTCGCGACGGCCGGCTCGTTCGACGTGAAGCAAGACGAAGGCGGAATCGCCGACATCGAGTTTCTCGTCGACTACTGGGTGCTGGCGCACTCCGGCGATCATCCCGAGCTCGTCGAGTACCCCGACAATATTCGCCAGCTCGAGGCGCTCGAACGCGCCGGACTCGTGCCGTCCGACCGTTGCCGGCAGCTCAAGCAGGCGTATCTCACGCTACGGCAGCGCATCCACGAGCTGGCGCTCGACGAAGGCGGACGCGTGGTCCCCGCCGACGAGCTTGCGGCCGTGCGCGAGATCGTGAGCGGCGTTTGGCGCGAAGTGTTCGCCGGCGTCGAGAGCGAATAGGCCGGCGGCGCGGGTATAATCCCGGGCCTCGTAAGCCAGGAGAGCGAGCGGTGCGGCAACGTCACGGCGGAGTGCAGGAAAACTTGAGCACGGCGAACGCCGAGCGCGTGTACGAGATCACGCGCGCAGACTTGCCGCTGCACTGTCCGTTGCCGAGCATGTACCTCTGGAACTCCCATCCGAAGGTGTACTTGCCGGTCGAGGCCACGGGCGAAGCGAAGTGCCCGTATTGCAGCTCAACGTATCGCTTGCTCGAGGAAGCTGCCCGTTAGCCGGCGCACTGCCGCCATGATCGTCGTCACCGGGGGCGCCGGTTTCATCGGCAGCAATCTGGTCCGCGAGCTGAATCGCCGCGGTCACGACGATGTCGTCGTCGTGGACGATTTGAGCGACGGGCGCAAGTTCGTCAATCTCGTCGATTGCAAAATCGCCGACTACTTCGACAAGTCCGAGTTCCTTACGCGGCTAAAGAACGGCGAGCTCGGCAGGCTCGACGCAATCTTCCATCAGGGCGCCTGCGCCGTGACCACCGAGTGGAACGGCCGCTACATGATGGAGACGAACTATCGCTATTCCGTCGAGATCCTCGAGTATTGCCTCGCCGAGCGCGTCCCGCTGATTTATGCGTCGTCGGCGGCCGTCTACGGAGCCAGCACGACATTCAGGGAGAACGACAGCGCGGCCGAGCAGCCGTTGAACGTGTACGGCTATTCGAAGCTGTTGTTCGACGCGTACGTGCGCCGCCGGCTGAATCCGGTTCGCGGCCGTCGCAAAGCGGCGAAGGGCCGCCCGCCCGTCGTGGGCTTGCGCTACTTCAACGTGTACGGTCCAGGCGAAGGGCACAAGGGTCCGATGGCGAGCGTGGCGTTTCACTTGCACGGCCAAGTGGCGGCGACGGGCGAGGCGCGCCTGTTCGAGGGCAGCGGCGGCTACGCAGCCGGCGAGCAACGGCGCGACTTCGTGCACGTAGACGACGTCGTGGACGTGAACCTGTGGTTCTACGAGCGGCGCACATCCGGCGTCTTCAACGTGGGCACGGGCGCGAGCGCCACCTTCAACGACGTGGCCAACGCCATCATTGCCTGGCACGGTAAGGGCGCCGTGCGCTACATCCCGTTTCCGGACGAGCTCAAGTCGCGCTATCAGAGCTTCACCGAAGCCGACATCACGGCGCTGCGCGCTGCCGGGTATGCGCGGCCGTTCCGCGACGTGCACGCCGGAATCAAGGACTACCTCGACGCGCTCGGCGCGCGTCCGTGACGGAGCGGGACAAGGTGCTCGTCGTCGGCCCTTCGTGGGTGGGCGACATGGTGATGGCGCAGGCGCTGTATAAGCTGCTGCGGCAACGATCTCCGGCGGCAGAAATCCATGTCGTGGCGCCGCCGTGGTCCTTGCCCGTGCTCGCGCGCATGCCGGAAGTTGCACGAGGAATCGAGCTTCGGGTGGGCCACGGCGAGCTTGCGCTCGGCCGACGGCGAGCCTTGGGGCGAGCGCTGCGCGGCGAGCGTTATGGGCGCGCGATCGTGCTGCCGCGCTCGGCCAAAGCCGCGCTCGTGCCGTGGTTTGCGAAGGTGCCGCTGCGCACGGGCTATCGCGGCGAATGGCGGTACGGGTTGCTGAACGACGTGCGCGCGCTCCACGCCGGGCTCGACCAGACCGTGAAGCGCTTCATCGCACTCGGCCTGGCACGCGGGGAGGCGCCGCCCGAGCAGCTGCCGCCGGCGCTGCGGCCGCGGCTCACTGCGGATCCCCGCAACCTCGAGCGGCTGCGTGCTGCGCACGGGCTGCGGCCGCACGCGCCGCTGGCGGCGCTGATGCCGGGCGCGGAATACGGTGCCGCGAAGCGCTGGCCGGCGGCACGGTACGGCGCGCTGGCCGCGACGCTCGCCGACGCCGATGCCGACGTCGTCGTGCTCGGCTCCTCGAAAGAGCGAGCGATCGGCGACGAAGTGGCGGCGCAGGCCAAAAATCCACGCGTTCGCAATTTGTGCGGCGCCACGTCGCTGGCGGATGTCGTGGATCTGCTCGCCGCGGCCTACGTGGCCGTCAGCAACGACTCCGGCTTGCTGCACGTGGCGGCGGCAGCCGGCGCGCCCGTCGTCGCCATCTACGGCTCGTCTTCGCCGAAGCTCACGCCGCCGCTCACCGACGCGGCGGCCGTCGTTTCGCTCGAGCTCGAATGCAGCCCATGCTTCGCCCGGGACTGCCCGCTGAAGCACATGCGCTGTCTGAACGATCTTAGTGCCGCTGCCGTCGAGCGCGCCGTCGAAGCGCTGCGCACGAGCCACGCTACGGAAGGCCAGTCATGAGCGACGAAAGGGTCATCGCGAACGGCCGTCACGTGATGCTGACGGCGGCGGAGCGTGACGAGACGCCGGCTGCCGACTGGTTCGATCCCGATGAATGGCGCCGGGCCGGCGCCGTTGCGATCGAGACCTCGGGCCGCGGTACCGTGCTCATCGTCGAGCGCAGCGGCGAAACGTGGGTATTACGGCACTACCGGCGCGGCGGGCTCGTCGCTCGGTTCATCGACGATCATTACCTTTGGACCGGCGCCGACCGCACCCGCGCGTTTCGCGAGTGGCGATTGCTCAAGAGTCTGCGCGCGCATGGGCTTCCGGTGCCCACCCCCGTGGCCGCACACGTTTATCGAACCGGCGTCATCTACACCGCCGACATCATCACGGCGTATTTGCCCGATACGCGCAAGCTGTCGTCGTTTATTGCGCAAGGGGGCGCGCCGGCCGGCTGCTGGCGGCACATCGGCGCCATGATTCGCGCCGTCCACGACCGCGGCGTGGACCATCCCGACCTCACGGCGCACAACGTGTTGCTCGACGGCGCAGGCAATCCGTTTCTCGTCGACTTCGACAACGCGCAGCGTAAGCCGCCGGGCGCCTGGCAACGCGCCGGCCTGGAGCGCTTCAACCGCTCGCTGCGGAAAGTCGCCCTCGAGACCGGCACCGAGTTCGACGCCGATGCCTGGGCGGAGCTTCAGGCCGGTTACGGCCGGCGTTAGCGCGCCCGCAGCAGATCGCGAATCTCGGCGAGCAGCTTCTCTTCCGCTGTGGGCGCCGGCGGTGGCGGCGGCGGCGCGGCTTCCTGCTTGCGCTTGAGCCTGTTCAAGGCGCGGATGAGCAGGAAGATCGCAAACGCCACGATCACGAAGTCGAGCACGGTATTGATGAACATCCCGTACTTGATGATCGGTGCGCCGGCGGCTTCCGCTTCCGCAACGCTCGCGAACGTCTGACCCATCGACAGGTTGACGAACAGATCGCTGAAGTCGGCGTTCCCCATGAGCAGTCCGATCGGCGGCATGACCACGTCGTTGACGAGCGACGTGACGATCTTGCCGAACGCCGCGCCGATGATGATGCCGACGGCCATGTCCATGACATTGCCGCGCATCGCGAACTCTTTGAACTCTTTTAGCATTCTTCTCCCCCCCTGCTTCGGATAGTGACGGCCGCGCCGAACGCGCGTTCGGCCGCTAGTCTACTCCCGCGAACGGGCGTACACGTCGGGGAGCGGCGCCGGCCGGCCCTTGAACTTCTTGTAAAGCCACAGGTATTGCTCGGGGGCCAAGCGAATGTAGTCCTCGAGTAGGCCGAACAGCCGTTGCGTGTCCTGGATGGGCGACTCGCTCGGAAAGCCGGCGAGCGGAGCGCCGATATCCACGCGATAATCGCCGCCCGGCAAGCGGCGGAAGAAATAGGGCAACACCGTCGCGCCGCTGATGGCGGCGAGCTTGCTCGTGGCGGTATTCGTGACGGCGAGCTCGCCGAAGAACGGCAAGAGCTCGCTTTGCTTGCCGAGATACGTTTGATCCGGCAGGTACACGACGGCGTAGTTGTGGTGCAAGTTACGCAATAACGCGCGCACGTTGTCGCGCGGAATCTGCTGCTTCGCGAACCGATGCCGGCCGCGGCGAATCATCACGTCCATCATGGCATTGCGTTGCGGCCGATACATGCAGCTGGTGCGCGGCGCGAGCGACTGAAGCACCGCCACGCCCACCTCGAGCGTGGTGAAGTGAGCCCCGAACAGCAGCACGCCGCGGCCTCGTTCGAATGCTCGATCGAGATGCTCGCGGCCGTGGATCGTCACGCGTTCGAGCAGCCGGTCGATCGGCGTGAACCAACCGATTCCCATCTCTACGAATGACGTGCCGACGGCCGCGAAATGCTCATCGAGCAACCGGCGGCGCTCCGTCGCAGTGAGTGCTCCGAAGCACAGCTCGAGGTTGCGCTCTGCGACGCGCAGCTCGCGCCGCTTCAAGCGCCGCAGCAGTACGCCCAGCGCGCGGCCCACGCGCGCCTGCCAAGAACGCGGCAGTTTGGCCGCGCCGTGCATGAATGCGAGCAGCGCCCACATCGGCCAGTAGCGAGGCGCCCAAAACGGCTTCAGCGAAAGCTCTTCCGGAAATTTCACGGGCTGTCAGCTCGCCGTGGGCTCGTCAGGGTGCGGACGCGGCATACAGATCCGGCAGCGGCGCGGGCCGCCCTTTGAACCGCTGGTGAATCCACCAGTACTGCTCGGGGCACGTGCGGATATAGTCTTCGAGCACCTTCGTCAGCGCGCGCGTGTCGGCCACGTCGTCGCCGCTCGGCAGTCCCGGCAGCGGCGCGGCGATGCTCATTACGTAGCGGTTCGTCGGCAGTCTGCGGCAGAAGTAGGGCAAGACGGCGGCGCCGCTGGCTTTGGCGATGCGGCCGATGGCGGTGTTGGTCATGGCCGGCTCGCCGAAGAACGGCAGCAGCACGCTGCCCTTGCCGCCGTAACTCTGATCCGACGCGTACCACACCACGCCGTTGCTGCGCAGACACCGCAGCATTTCCCGAACGTTGTCTTTCGCGAACAGCAAGTCGAAGTAGCGCCCCCGGCCCCGGTTCATGACCCGGTTCATGACGGGATTGCGCTGCCACTTGTACATGCCGCAGAGCTTCGTGCAGAGCGGCTTGAGCGCCGCCCAGAAGAATTCGAACGTGGTGAAGTGCGCGGAGAACAAGATCACGCCTTTGCCCTTGGCGAGCGCTGCAGCGAGGTGCTCGGCGCCTTCCACGTCGATGCGCCGGCGCACGGCCTCGGCCGGGCCGAACCAGCCCATCGCCATCTCGACCATCGACAGCCCCAGGGACTCGAAGTGCTCTTTGAGTATGCCGGCTCGAGTGTCGGCGGGCAGGTGCGGCAGGCACGCGCCGATATTGCGCGCCGCGATCCTGCGCCGCTTGCGCAGCAGCGTGTACGCCGCCCGGCCCACGGCCCGGCCGAGCGCCATCTGCACGCGGTACGGCATGAGCACGGCGAGGCGCATCCACGCGTACCCGAGCCAAGCGACGGCGTAGCGCAGCGGTGCGAACTTCGTGGACCAGAACCGATCTCTGGACATGTTCCGGGAAAGGCACCGGGGTCAGAAAACTTGAGTTGATCTTAGCAGCAAGCGCCGCACGGGCCGCTTGATACTAAGGGCGGGCGCCACCATGTCGGCGCCATTGCGGTTGACTGCGTAACGGAGAGCCAGATGAAGCGCATCGCTTTGTTCGTCGCGACCAACGTGGCCGTGCTGGCCGTGATTTACGTGGTGCTCAACGTCTTGGGCGTGGAAAGCATCTTGGCGCAAAACGGCCGCGATCTCGATCTCGGCGCCTTGCTCGTGTTCTCCGCGGTGATCGGCTTCTCGGGCGCGTTCATCTCTTTGGCGATGTCGAAATGGATCGCGAAGATGTCGACGCGCGCGCGCGTCATTGGCACTCCGCGCAACGCTGCCGAGAGCTGGCTGCTGAACACCGTGCACCGGCAGGCCGATGCAGCCGGCATTCGCCGGCCCGAGGTGGCCATCTACGATTCGCCCGACGTGAACGCCTTCGCCACGGGGCCTACGCGCAACAATGCGCTCGTGGCCGTGAGCACGGGACTGTTGTCGCGGCTTTCCGAGCGCGAAGTGGAAGCGGTGCTCGGCCACGAAGTGAGCCACGTCGCGAACGGCGACATGGTGACGCTCACGCTGCTCCAAGGCGTGGTGAACACGTTCGTGATTTTCCTGTCGCGCGTGGTGGGCTTCGTCGTCGATCGTGTGCTGCTGCGCAACGAACGCGGTGTCGGGCCTGGGTTCTTCATCGCAAGCCTCGTGGCTCAGATCCTGCTTGGCATCCTGGCGAGCATGATCGTGATGTGGTTCTCGCGGCAGCGTGAGTTCCGAGCCGACGCCGGCGGCGCCAAGCTCGCGGGGCGGGAGTCGATGATTCGTGCGCTCGAGGGGCTGAAGCGCTCGTCGCAACCTGCGCAGCTGCCGGAGGCGATGCGCGCGTTCGGTATTTCGGGCGGTGGAGTAGGCCGGTTCGGGCGGCTGTTCATGTCGCACCCGCCGCTCGAGGAGCGCATCGCGGCGTTGCAGCGAGCAAGCTGAGGGCGCCGGATGTAGCGCGCCGAGCGCGCGCGGACTTAGGACGCCGTTCGTTGCTATTTTTCGACCGATTGATCTAGAGTCTCGCGGATGATCGGATTCCGCGCACTCTTCACCGTTTTTGGCATTGCAAGCCTGCTCGGCAGCGCGGCGGCGGAAGAACGAACCAGCGTTGCCGCCGGCCTTCCTCGCGCCGACTACGTCGTCGTCGACAAATCGGATCGTAAGCTCTACCTGTACCAGGCGGGCCGGGTCTTACGCGAGTTCGATGTTTCGCTGGGGCTCGTGCCCACGGGCCCGAAGCAGCGCGAGGGGGACTTTCGAACGCCGGAAGGTAAGTACCTTCTCGACGCTCGCAACACCAACAGCGACTACTTTCTTTCGATTCAGGTGTCCTATCCCAACGACGCGGATCGAGCGCGCGCGCGGGCGCAGGGCGTGGACCCCGGCGGGCAAATCATGATCCACGGCTGGCCCAACGAGCCGCGCTACGACCTGCGCCGCTACCAGGATACGGATTGGACCGACGGCTGCATTGCGGTTAGCAACTCCGACATGATCGATATCTGGCTCATGACGCGCGAATCGACGCCCATCGAGATTCGCCCTTAACCGCGCCGGCGCAGCAGAGTTTCACGCCATGGACGCCGTGATAGCCCCAGAGGGCAGTCTCGAAATTCTTTCTCGCGTCGAGACGAGCCTGCTGCGCGACGCCGGCGAGGGCGGCCTCTACGAGCTGTGGCGGCAGTGCTCGCTCGCCGTGCTGAACTCGGGCGCGTCCGACGACGACGTGCGCAAGATTTTGAGCCGGCACGAGCGCTTCCGAATCGCCGTGGTGCAATACGAAGGCGGCATCGCCCTCGAGCTCCACAACGCCCCCGATATCGCTTTCGTGGGCACCGAGATGATTCGCGGCATCCGCGAGCATCTTTTCTCCGTGCTTCGCGATCTGCTCTACGCGCACGACGACGTGCTGAACAACCCGCGGTTCGATCTGAACAGCTCGGAGGGCATCACCGACGCCGTGTTCCACGTTCTGCGCAACGCCCGGGTCTTGCGTGCTCACGAGGAGCCGCGGCTGGTGGTGTGTTGGGGCGGCCACGCGATCGAGCGGGAGGAATACGACTACACCAAGGTGGTGGGTTACGCGCTGGGGCTCCAAGGCCTCGACATTTGCACCGGTTGCGGCGCCGGGGCCATGAAAGGGCCCATGAAGGGCGCCACCGTGGGCCATGCGAAGCAGCGTATCCACAACGGGCGATATTTGGGGCTTACGGAGCCCACGATCATCGCGGCCGAGTCGCCGAATCCCATCGTCAACGAGCTCGTGATCCTGCCCGACATGGAGAAGCGCCTCGAAACATTCGTGCGCATGGCTCATGCCATCGTCGTGTTCCCCGGCGGCGTAGGCACGGCCGAAGAGGTGCTGTACTTGCTCGGCATACTGCTGAGCCCTGTGAACGCCGACGAGGCGCTCCCGGTGGTTTTCACGGGGCCTTCGACGAGCAGGCACTACTTCGAACGGTTGCACGCGTTCATCGGCGCAACGCTCGGACCGGTGGCGCAGCAGCGGTACAAAGTTATCCTCGGCGATCCCGGAGCCGTGGCTGCCGAAGTGACGCGCGGGCTCACCGAAGTGCGCGATCGGCGCGCCGCGGCCGACAACGCGTACTTCTTCAACTGGGCGCTCGACATCGGGCTCGAGTTTCAGAAACCGTTCGAGGCCACGCACGAGTCGATGCGCGCGCTCGAGCTGCATCGCGACCAGCCGGCGCATAACTTGGCGGTCAATTTGCGCCGCGCGTTCTCGGGAATAGTGGCCGGCAACGTTCGCGAGGCCGGCATCGCACGCGTCGAAAAATACGGGCCGTTCGAGCTGCGCGGCGATCCGAAGATCATTGCGGCGCTCGGCAAGCTTCTTGAAGACTTCGTCACCGAGCGGCGCATGCGTCTGTCGGACCCGAGCGCCTACGTGCCGTGCTATCGGATCGTGGCCTGACGGCCGAGCGCTGACGGCGCTCACGCACGTCATTATCGTCAAACGCTGCGCGCCGCAGCCTGCGGTTGTGACTTGGTTCCTCGGCGCGACCCGCGTCGCGCAGTACCCTTCGCACATCTCTTGACAAGGACTGTCAGCAGACCATGAGCGACAACAAACCGCATCAGTTCCGCCCGCCCTTGCAAGGTGCAGACGAGCATCGCGCCGGCAGCGAGCAGCATGGTTGGGACGCCTACCGAAAGTGGTTGTCGCGTGTCAGCACGAAGTCGACGGGGGAACGCACGCCGCTCGATCACTCGATCTACAGCTGGCGCGGCTACCACACGTGGGCGGATAAAGTGCGCCAGTCTTGGAAGGACGGCTAAGCCGAGGCGTCCAAGTCCCGATCCGACGGCGCGGCCAAGGCCGCGAGCGGCGTAGCCTTCGCAGAGTCGGTTCCAGGTCCCGAGCGTTCCAGTCCCGCCCAAGGACCTCGCGATAACCCGTTTGCCGCGGTGGCGCGCCGCCGAGCGGCCAGCCACGAAAGCATTGCTTGCCATTGCGGCAAATCCTGTTGCACCTGCCAACGCGGCATCTCGCTCAAGCCTATGCCGATCTCCGCGGACCGCACGTAGTTCTGCGTGTCGCGCAGTGTGGCGATCAACGGAATGTCTAGGCTCGACAGGAATCGTGTCAGCGAGTGCCAGACCCGAGTGTTACCGCGCACGCGATTCGCGATGATGCCGATACGCCTCTCGGAGCGATGGATCTTCGCCACGAGCAACAGATCGGCAATGCATTTGGCCGTCGCGTGAATATCGATTTCCGACGGCATGACAGGCACGAGCACGGCGTCGGCCCCGCGCGTCAAGTCCGGCAGCGTGTGCGGATCGACGGCAGCCGGCGTATCGATGATCACGGTGCGGCAGTCCGGCGGGATTCGCATCTGCCAGCTCCGCGTGACGGCTGCCGAGCGCTCGAAGGCCGCGATGCCGTGAATCGGCGCGGCGTCGTCGGGGCGCTTGCGCAACCAACGGGTGCTGGAGCCCTGCGGGTCGAGGTCCATCAGCACGGGGCGTTCGCCGCCTGCCGCGAAGCACGCCGCGAGATTGCTCGCGATCGTGGTCTTCCCGGAGCCGCCTTTGGGATTGAGAACGACGATCCTTTGCATGTTGCTCTAGCTCGAGCGCTCGGACACGCGTCGTGCAATAAGTAAAACGCTTGTTACGCGCGCGTGATTTCTTGAGAGCACTTTCACAGCCGCTCGGCGTGCCGCTCGTTATAGTTCATTCGTCACAGCGCAGATCTTGTAGCAATGGAAGCAAAAGATCACGGCGAGCACTCCCCCGATAAGAATAGCATCTGCAGCCTCGAATGGATCGCTTTGGCGATCGAGGCGGCGCGTCGCCACAAGGAAGACGAGCAGCGCGAGACCGCTCCGCCGTCCCGGCCGCGGCGCGTGTCGCTGGTGATGATCGACGGCGCTCGCCGTTAAGCGGAAAGGATTCCGACGGCATGGAAGTCGTATTGCTATGGCTCGATGATCTGGACGACGCCTTCTTCTTGGCGGCGCTTGGGTGGGAGCGTTTGCGGCGCGGAGTGTTGCGAATAGGCCTCGCGGCTTCGCTGGCGTTGGCCGCCTCCGAGCTGGCCGCCATCGCAACGCAGTGGGCGCCCGTGTTCTCCGGCGTGGCGGCGGCCAGTGTTGCAGCGTGGTTCCTCGGCGCTGCGCTCCGCATGGTCTATTACCGCGAGAGCAGAGGATCTCCTTCGGCCGCTTGAAAAAAAACGCTCAGCCCCTAACCTAGCGCCCATCCCAAGAGCATTCGTCCCGGGGGGCCAATGGAAGGAAGCGGGCCGTCCACTTTCGCGTTTCAGGCCGAGATCAAGCAGCTCCTGCACCTCATGGTGCACTCGCTGTACAGCGAGCGCGAGATCTTCTTGCGCGAGCTGATCTCCAACGCTTCGGATGCCAACGACCGCTTGCGGTTCGAAAGTTTGGCGCGGCCGGAGTTGCTGGCGAGCGAGCCCGACCTCGTCATTCGAGTCACCGTCGATCCCGATCGCCGCACCTTGAGCGTCACCGACAACGGAATCGGCATGAGCCGCGATGAAGTGATCGATCACCTCGGCACTATCGCGCGCTCAGGCACGGGCCAGTTTCTGGAGCGGCTCACGGGAGACCAGCGCAAAGACGCGCAGCTGATCGGTCAATTCGGCGTGGGCTTCTACTCGGCGTTCATCGTGGCCGAGGAGGTTACCGTGCTCACGCGCCGGGCGGACGCAGCCGCGGATCAAGGCGTGTCGTGGGTGTCGGACGGGCAGGGCGAATACCGCGTGGACACCGTTACGCGCGAGCAGCGCGGCACGACGGTGCAGCTGAAGCTCAAGGCCGACGCCGACGAGTTCCTTAGGCCCGAGCGTTTGACGGCGCTCATTCGCAAGTACTCCGACCACATCGCGTTTCCCGTGCGGCTGGCGGCCGGTGCCGAGCCGGAGGAAATGGTGAACCGCGCCAAAGCGCTGTGGACGCGGCCGCGCAGCGAGATTAAAGATCAGGAGTACATCGAGTTCTACAAGACCCTGGCGCACGACAGCGAAGATCCGCTCACCTGGAGCCACAACCGCGTCGAAGGCAAGCGCGAGTACACGAGCTTGCTATACGTGCCCGCCACGGTGCCGTTCGATCTGTGGAACCGCGAGTCCCCGAAGGGCGTGAAGCTCTACGTGCAACGCGTGTTCATTACGGACCAAGCCACGCAGTTTCTGCCTCTGTATATGCGTTTCATTCGCGGAGTGGTGGATTCCAGCGAGCTCGCGCTCAATGTGTCGCGGGAGCTGCTCCAGCAGGACGAAGCCGTCGGTGCAATGCGTGCGGCGCTGACGCGCCGCGTGCTCGACATGCTCGACCGCCTCGCCGAAGACGCCGAGAAGTACGCGAAATTTTGGAGCTCGTTCGGTCCGCTGCTGAAAGAAGGACTGGTGGAGGATGCCGCGAACCGTGACCGGCTCGCGAAACTCGTGCGCTTTGCCACCACGAAGACCGCCGGCACCGATCAAGTACGCAGCCTCGATGACTACGTTCGCGACATGAAGCCCGAGCAGGACGCGATCTACTTTCTCGTAGCCGAATCGCCCACTACAGCGAGAAGCAGCCCGCACCTGGAAGCGTTCGACGAGCGCGGCATCGAGGTGCTGCTGCTGGCGGACCGGCTCGACGAATGGGTGATGCAGCATCTCACCGAGTACGGCGGCAAGCCGCTGAAAGACGTGCGCCGTGGTGCGTTGAACTTGGCCCCCGCGGCCGGCGCCGGGCCCAAGGTCAAGCCCGAAGATCGGGAGCGTCAAGCCTTGCTGAAGCGCGTGAAACAGGTGCTGCGCGAGCGCGTCGATGAGGTGCGAGTCGGCGAGCGCTTGCGCCAGTCGGCCGCATGCCTCGTGCTCAGCGAGCACGACCTCGGCTATCAAATGCGCGAGCTGCTCGCGGCGGCCGGTCACGAAGCTCCAGCCGCGATCCCGAGTCTCGAGCTGAATCCCGAGCACGCGCTCGTGCGCCGTTTGGACGCCGAGTCCGATCCGAAGCGGTTCGAGCGGCTCGCGTTGTTGCTGTTCGAGCAGGCCGTGCTCGCCGAGGGCCGCACGCTCGAGGATCCGGCCGCATTCGTGGTGCGGCTCAACGAGCTGTTGGCCGAGCTCGGGGCGCAGGGCGGCTCGTGAGTGAGCGGCGAGCAGCGGCGGCCGACGTCGAAATCTTGGGACCGGTAGGGCCGCTCGAAGCGGCCATCGACTCGAGCCGGCAGCCGGCGAGCGCAACGGCCGTCGTGTGTCATCCGCACCCGCTCCAGCAGGGAACGATGACCAACAAGGTCGTCACCACTGTGGCACGGGCTTTCAATCGGCTCGGTGCCGACGCCGTGCGGTTCAATTTTCGCGGCGTAGGCTCTTCGGCCGGGAGCCACGCGGATGGCATCGGCGAGCGTGACGACGCGTTGGCCGTGGTGGCGTGGTGCCGCGCGCGCTGGCCCGGCCGCCGCTTGTACCTTGCCGGCTTTTCCTTCGGGGCCGCCGTTGCCGCGGCGATCGCCGCGCGTGTGGCGCCCGCAGGGCTCGTCACGGTGGCGCCGCCGATCGACCGGCTGGCGGCCGGCTTCGCGCCGCCGGCCTGCCCCTGGCTGCTGATCCACGGCGAGGCCGACAACGTCGTGCCGGCCGCTCCCGTGCTCGAGTGGTGCGCGTCGCTCGCTACGCCGCCGCACGTGGTGCTGCTGCCGGGCGTAGGGCATTTCTTTCACGGGCACTTGCCGGCCGTGGCCGAAGCGGTGACGGCGGTCTTTGCCGGCGACTTTCGAACAGGAGGCAGTCCCGATGCTGCGTAAGCTAGCCGCATTGTTCGACACGGGTTTCGACCGCGCCAACGACGACCCGGCTGCGCGCGAGCACGCGCTGCGCGTGGCAACGGCGCTGCTGCTGATCGAGGTGGCGCGCGCCGATTTCGCAGGCGATTTCGCCGAGGACACCGCGATTCTCGAGTCGCTGAAGCAATTTTTCGCGCTCAACGATGCAGACGCAGCGCTGCTCCACGAAGAAGCACGCAATGCAGCCGATCAAGCCGTGGAGCTGCAGCAGTTCACTCGCCGCTTGCACGAGCAGCTATCGGTTGCCGAGAAGCTGCGCGTGGTGGAGATGCTTTGGCAAGTGGCGTTGGCGGATCGGCGGCTGGACAAGCACGAGGATCATCTCGTGCGCAGAATCGCCGATCTCTTGTACGTGCCGCACTCCGATCTCATCCGCATCCGCAACCGGGTGCGAGAGGCGGAATGAGCGCGCGTCACTCGTCGATGAAGAACTGCTTCTTGAAGCGCACCGTGAATCGGCTCGGCTCGTTGCTCGGCGTGGCGTCGATCGTGTAGATGAGCACCTCGCCGTTGGTGATGCCGAGCTCGCCGACGTAGTAGATGGCGGCCTCTTCGCGGATCTCGCGCAACGTCATCGTCTCGAGCTGGCCGTTCAAGTTGATGGCCGACGCCGACACCGCGCCCGTGACCGCCTCCGTCTGGCCGTTCTCGAGCTGGCGATGGATACTGACGGTGAGCATTGCGCGGCTCTTGCTGCGGACGATGCCGTACTCGCGAGCGATTTCCGGCGACAGCTGATCGGTATTCAAGGCGTTGAAATAAACGATGTAGTCGCCGAAATCTTTCGAGCTTTCGGTTGCAGGCAGCACGCCTTCTTGGGTGTTCGTGACGTCGACGCCGTTCGTGGGCTCGCAACCAACGAGACCCGCCGCCACCACGAGGCAAGCCAGCGTGCGAATGCGTCCGACCATTCTTCCTCCCCAGTGCTGTACGCCGATAGTCTCGTGCAGCACGACCGACATTACCCGCGCGCGCGGAAGCTGTCCAGGCGCCTTGCTCGCACGGACTCTTAGCGAAGGTAGACCGGCAACGGCAGGGCGATCATGGCCGCTTGCAGCAGCAGGATCACGATGAGCGGCGAGAGATCGAGCCCGCCGATCGGCGGCAACAGCCGCCGCGCCGGGCGCAGCAGCGGCTCCACGAGCTCGCCGAGTAACTCGGCCATCGGGTTCATCCCGCGATTGCCGAACCAGCTCAAGACCACATAGATGAACAGCGCCACCGTGTAAAACCAAAGCGCGAGCGCGATGAGGCGCAAAATCGAGTACAGAAGCGTCTCGGGCAGCGGCAACGGGATGCCGGCGAGCCGCAAAAGAGCGAACGTCACCGCAAACTCGAGGACGAACAGCACTACGAGCGTGGGCGTGTCCAGGCCGCCAACGCTCGGCAGCACGCGCCGCGCGGGCGCCACGAGCGGATTCGTCACCTTGAATACGAACTGCGCGAGCGGGTTGTAATAGCTCGCACGCACCCACTGCATGATGAAGCGCAGAAGAAAAGTGAGCAGGTAGAGATCGGCAAGGGTCTTGACGAGAAAAATGAGTGCGCTTTGCATCGGCCAATCACTCGATCGATGCCGCGACGATAACACGCCGCGGCGAAGCCGCGGACTAGGGGGGGCGAGCGCCGAAAAGGGCCGTGCCGATGCGCACGAAGGTGGCACCGGCGGCGACGGCTGCCTCGAAGTCGGCGGACATGCCCATGGACAGGGTGTCGAGAGCAATGCCGTCGCGCTCGAGCCGCGCGCGTAAGGCGGCCAGCTCGGCGAACCAGTGCGCCGCGGCGTCGTCGTTCGGCGGCAAGGTCATGAGCCCGCGAAGCGCGAGCCGCGGCAGGGCCGCTACTGCGCGCGCGAGCTCGGCTACCTCGGCTGCCGGCGCACCGCCTTTGTGTTCTTCGCCGCCTTGATTCACTTGAATGAGCACGTTCAGCGGCGGTGCATGAGGCGGCCGCTGCTCGCTCAACCGCTGCGCAATCTTCAATCGATCCACGGTGTGCACCCAGGCGAACGCTTCGGCAACCTGGCGCGTCTTGTTGGTTTGCAGCTTGCCGACGAAGTGCCAAACGAGCGGCAAATTCGCGAGCGCCGCAATCTTCGGCAGCGCTTCTTGCACGTAGCTTTCGCCGAAGTGTGTTACGCCGGCGCGATGCGCGGCGGCGACTTGCGACGCCGGTTGCTGCTTGCTGATGGCGACGAGCGTCACGCTCTCGGCAGAGCGGCCTGCGACGTTCGCTGCGCGCGCGACACGCTCGCGGATATCTGCCAGATACATCGTGATTTCAGTCACGCTTTGCCGGGAGCCCTTGGCTATACTGTCAACTTCTCATGCAGCCCGCTTGCAGCGGGGCTAGGGCGCGCGCGAAAGGAGTGCTATGGCCGCGGTCGATATTGCGCAACTACTCGCATTTGCCGTCAAGAACAACGCGTCGGACCTGCACTTGTCCTCGGGTGTTCCCCCGATCATTCGCGTCGACGGCGACGTGAAACGAATCAACATGCCGCCACTGAAGCACAAAGAAGTGCACAGTATGGTTTACGACATCATGAACGACAAGCAGCGCAAGGACTTCGAAGAGTTCTTGGAAACTGACTTCTCGTTCGAGATTCCGAAGCTCGCGCGCTTTCGCGTCAACGCCTTCAATCAGAACCGCGGCTGCGCCGCAGTGTTCAGAACGATTCCCTCGGTCATCCTGAGCCTCGACGATCTCGGCGCTCCGCGCATCTTCAAAGACATCTCCATGCATCCGCGCGGCTTGGTGCTCGTCACCGGGCCCACGGGCTCCGGCAAGTCCACCACGCTCGCCGGCATGGTGGACTACGTCAACGACAACAAGCCCGATCACATCATCACCATCGAAGACCCGATCGAGTTCGTGCACGAAAGCAAGCGCTCGTTGATCAACCAGCGTGAAGTGCACCGCGACACGCACGGGTTCAGCGAAGCGCTGCGCTCGGCGTTGCGCGAGGATCCCGACGTCATCCTCGTGGGCGAGATGCGCGACCTCGAAACGATTCGGCTGGCGCTCACTGCCGCCGAGACGGGCCATTTGGTGTTCGGAACTCTGCACACCAGCTCCGCCGCCAAGACGATCGATCGCATCGTGGACGTGTTTCCGGCGGCCGAGAAAGAGATGGTGCGCAGCATGCTTTCGGAGTCGCTGCGCGCGGTGATCTCGCAAACGTTGCTGAAGCGCGTGGGCGGCGGCCGTATCGCGGCCCACGAGATCATGATCGGTTCGCCGGCCATTCGTAACTTGATCCGCGAAGGCAAGATTGCGCAGATGTATTCCGCAATCCAAACCGGTCAAGCTCAAGGCATGCAAACGCTGGACCAGAACCTGCAGGAGCTGATGATGAAGGGGCTGATCACGAAAGAGGAAGCCCGCTTCAAGGCCGTCAACAAAGAAAGCTTCTAGAGAGCGTCGAGCGTTTAAGCCTGCACTTCAAAGGAGCGCCTCGGAATGGAGCGCGATCAAGCGGTACGACTCACGCAGAACTTGCTGAAGAAGATGGTCGAGAACAATGGTTCGGACCTCTTCATCACGGCCGACTTTCCGCCCGCCATCAAGATCGACGGCACGATTCGACCGTTCGCGGATCGGCCTCTCACGTCGGCACAGAGCTCGCTGATCGTGCGCTCGATCATGAACGACAAGCAGGCGAAAGAGTTCGACGCGACGAAAGAGTGCAACTTCGCCATCGCCCCGCAGGGCATCGGCCGGTTTCGCGTGAGCGCGTTCGTTGCCCAAGGGCACGTAGGCGCCGTCATTCGCACGATCGTCACCAAGATTCCGTCGTTCGAAGATCTCGACCTGCCCGGGCAGCTCAAAGACGTGGCGATGACAAAGCGCGGCCTGTGCCTCGTCGTGGGCGGAACGGGCTCCGGTAAGTCGACCACGCTGGCGGCAATGATCGGCCACCGCAACGAGAACAGCCGCGGCCATATCATCACGATCGAAGACCCCGTCGAATACGTTCATCCGCATCGCGGCTGCGTCGTCACGCATCGCGAGGTGGGCGTCGATACCGACAACTGGCACAACGCGCTGAAGAACACGCTACGTCAGGCGCCCGACGTGATCATGATCGGCGAGATCCGCGACCAGGACACGATGAACTACGCGATTCAATTCGCCGAGACCGGGCACCTGTGCGTGGCCACGCTGCACGCGAACAGCGCCAACCAGGCGCTCGATCGCATCATCAACTTCTTCGCCGAGGAGCGGCGCCATCAGCTCCTCATGGATCTGTCGTTGAACATCACGGCGATGATTTCGCAGCGGCTCTTGCCGCGCGAGAACAAGATGGGCCGCGTGGCGGCGATGGAGATCATGCTTGCATCGCCGTTGATCAGCGACCTCATCTTCCGCGGCGAGGTAGCTATGATCAAAGACATCATGGCCAAGTCCACACGCCTCGGCATGCAAACGTTCGACCAAGCGCTCTTTCAGCTCTACGAAGACGGCACCATCTCGTACGAAGAGGCGTTGCGCAACGCCGACTCGAAGAACGAGCTGCGGCTCAAGATCAAGCTTCAAAGCAAGCGCGAGGGTGCGGCGGCGAGCGAGCACGGCGAAAGTTTGCAGCTCGCCGAGGAAGAAAAAGAAAGCCGGTTCTAGGCGTTTGCCGGGGCGGCCGCTTTTCTCATGAACGTTAAACCGTTATTCAAGCTGATGGTCGACAAGAGGGCCTCGGACCTCTTTTTTACCACCTATGCGCCCGTGATGATCAAGATCGACGGCAAGATCATGCCCGTCAACCAGGTGGAGCTCACGCCGAAGATGGTGCGCCAGGCGGCGCTGGAGCTCATGAATGAGCAGCAGCTCGAGCAATTCACGCGCGATCTCGAGATCGATTTCGCGATCTCGGAAGCGGGGCTAGGCCGGTTCCGCGTCAACGTGTTCCATCAGCGCGGTAACGTGGCGATGGTGCTGCGCTTCATCACGCCGGAGCTGCCGCAGCTCGATGCGCTCGGCATGCCCGACATCTTGAAAGACATGATCATGCTGCGGCGCGGGCTGATTCTCATGGTGGGCGCCAGCGGCTCGGGCAAGTCGACCACGCTGGCCGCGATGATCGATCATCGCAACAAGAATTCGGCGTCGCACATCGTCACGATCGAGGATCCGATCGAATTTCTGCACAGCAATCAGAAGTCCATCGTCAATCAGCGCGAAGTTGGGCTCGACACGTTGTCTTATCAACGCGCCTTGCGCAGCGCGATGCGCGAAGCGCCCGACGTGATCCTGATCGGTGAGATTCGCGATCGGGAGACGATGCAGGCCGCGATCGACCTGGCCGGCACCGGCCATCTGGCGATCGCTACGCTGCATGCGAACAACTCGCCGGAAACGCTCGATCGAATCATCAATATGTATCCCAACGATCAGCACAAGCAGGTGCTGATGGACCTGTCGCAATACGTGCGCGTGGTGATCTCGCAGCGGCTCGTGCGCTCGAAGGAGGGCAAGCGGGTTGCTGCGGTCGAGATCATGCTGAACACGCCGCACATCTCCGAGCTGATCTTGAAAGGCGACATCAGCAACGTGAAGGAAGCGTTCAAGGATACGAAAGAGCCCGGCATGCAAAGCTTCGACCAGGCATTGTTCGAGCTTTATCGCCGGGGCGCGATCAGCATGGAAGAAGCCCTCTCGAACGCCGACTCCCGCTCCAACCTCGAAGCCAAAATCAACTTCGGCTAGGCCCTTTTGTCCTCGCAGGCGCTGCGGCGCCGTCACGCGTGGTGCCTTGCCGCGGC
>CAMPKU010000049.1 GCA_946887385.1 uncultured Gammaproteobacteria bacterium | reverse complement strand
CGCTATGCCCACCGCGTCCGTAGGTCGCATCGACGTACCAACCGTCATCCCGCAATGACAAACTCTCGAGCGCTTCCTGGAGCAGCACGGGCTGATGTCCAGGCGCTCTGGTCACCGGCAGTAATGCGCTACAGAGACAGCGATTCGAGTTCTTGTGGTAGGCCCGCTTGTTCGCCTTCGTCGTCCGCCAGCCACTCGTCGCGGCGCTTGCTCCAACGCTCGTCGCTCCAAAGCTCGAACTTGTTGCCCTGTCCGATCAGCATCGCCTGGCGCGTGAGGTCCGCGAACTCGCGCAACTCTCGCGTCAGGAGGATTCGACCGTGGCCGTCCATTTCGAGCTCCGTGGCATACCCGAGCATCAAACGCTGCAAACGTCGCACCTGCTTGTTGAGTGTCGGCAGGCGCATGAGCTTGCGTTCGATCTCCTCCCAATCGGGCAGTGGGTAAATGAGCAAGCAGTGGTCACGATCGACGGTCACCACCACCTTGCCGCCCACGGTCAGAAGGCGTTCCCGGTAGCGGACCGGGATGGCCATCCGACCCTTGGCATCAAGGGTGATTTTGGTAGCGCCGCGAAACATAACCAGCCGGCTAGGCCCATTTCATCCCACATTTCTCCACTCCGTGACACTATATTGACAGCCACGGCGCAGGTCAACGCGAATCGAGGGAAAAAGCGCCGAACCGACAAACAGTTAGCGTCGTGGGGGGACGGATTTTTTTGCGGGGACGGATTTATTTTCGAAGGGGGAGCGGGCGGATCTATCCTCGACGACGGGCAACCCCCCTTCGAAAATCAATCCGTCCCCTCTTCGGGCCTTTCAGACGAGATAAGAAGGGAGTCGGCCTATAAGCCGGGTTCTGTCGAGAGCAGCCATTCCTCTGCGATGCGCGTCGCCGCGCACCTGTAGCGACCTACCCGGGAGCTCGTGTGGGCACACTTAGCGCTCCCCTATTCGGTCTTGCTCTGGGTGGGGTTTACCCTGCCGCACGTGTTACCACCTGCGCGGTGCGCTCTTACCGCACCTTTTCACCCTTACCTGCCGTTGCCGGCCGGCGGTTTGTTTTCTGTGGCACTTTCCGTAGGCTCGCGCCTCCCAGGCGTTACCTGGCACCCTGCCCATGGAGCCCGGACTTTCCTCCAGGCGTTAGCCCAGCGGCTGCTCAGCCGACTCCCGGGCGCTAGTGTACTCGGGAAAAAGGCGGGAAAAGTCACTCTTCAGGTGCGGGTGAGGCGGTAGAGGGCGTTGCGCGGCAAGCCGGTGACCGCGGCGGTGAGCTTCAAAGCTTGGTCGGGCGGGAGCTCGGCCGCGAGGAGTGCGTACACGCGCTGCGCCTCGGCCTCGTCGGGCGCGGCCGCTGCGGCGCCTGCGACGACGAGCACGAATTCGCCGAGCAGCGGGATATCCGCGTCGAGTCGCGCGGCGAGCGCTGCCAGCGTGCCGGTCGCGATCTGCTCGTGCGTCTTCGTGAGCTCGCGCGCGATGGCCGCTCGGCGTTCGTCGCCGAAAGCCGTGCGTAACGCGGCCAGCGTCGCCGCCACGCGGTGCACGGCTTCGTAAATGACGATCGTCCGCTGCTCGCGGCGCAACCATGCGAGCCGCTCGGCCCGCGGGCCGTCGCGGCGCGGCAAGAAGCCCTCGAACACGAAATGGTCGGTTGGAAGGCCCGCCGCGCACAACGCGGCGATGGCGGCGCACGGGCCCGGAATCGGCACCACGGCGACGCCTGCGGCTTGCGCCGCATTCACGAGCCGCCAGCCGGGATCGCTGATCAGCGGCGTGCCGGCGTCACTGACGAGGGCGATCGATTGACCCTGCTCGAGCTGGTCCAGAAACTCGGGCACGAGCTCGGCTTCGTTATGCTCGTGATACGCGATAAGTCGCGATTTCACCGCGATTCGCGATAGCAATCTTAGAGTGTGGCGCGTATCCTCGGCCGCAATGACATCCGCCATCGCAAGGACGTCGCGGGCTCGCGGACTCAAGTCATCGACATTGCCGATCGGCGTACCCACGACGTAAAGCCTGCCGCGACCTTCTCGGGTGTCCGTCATATACGCCGAGCTCGGGTACTCATGAACGACAACCAGTGTACAAGCGCTTCGCGCCGCGCAGCCAGAATCGCGGTCCTCGCACTGTTCGCTTTCGCGGCAGCGTGCACATCCGTTTCGCCCACGCAGCGGCCCACGGGCGACCCGGCGGCACTCGAGCAACGCGCACGCGCGGCAGTCGAGGCCGGGAATTACGCCGCGGCCGCGGATCTCTACACGCAGCTCGCCGCTGCATCGAGCGGCACCACTCGCGTCGAATTCCTGTTGCAGGCCGCACGCCTGGCCGCAGATTCCGGCGACACGGCGTTGGCGCGCCGCCGGCTCGGCGAAGCACGCAGCGGCGCTACGCTCGCGCAGCAGCAGGCAAGCACTGTGCTGCTCGCGCGGCTCGAGCTGGCCGAAGGCCGGCCGCAGGCGGCGCTCGACTTGCTCGCGCCGCTTCCGCAAGCATTGGCCGAGCCGGCGCAGAGCGACGCCGCCGCCGTGCGCGGCCAAGCATTATTTCGCATCGGGCGGACCGCGGATGCGGTGCGCGTGCTCGTCGAACGCGAGGTGTGGCTCGAGGATGCCGCGGCGATTCTTGCGAACCAGCGAATGATCTGGGACGGCTTTCGCGCAACCGCAACGCCTGCAGCCGCCGCGAGCACGGGCGACGCCGTGGTCGACGGCTGGCTCGCGCTCGCGCCGCTTGCGAACACCACAGGCGATGATTTGCGCCGCTCGCTGCTCGCCTGGCGGCAAACCTACACCACGCATCCCGCCGCAGCCGGGCTGCTTGCGGAGCTGTTGGCTGCGCAACGCGCCACGGCGTTCCCGTCGCAGATTGCGCTGCTGCTGCCGCTGTCGTCCCCGCAGCGCGCGTTCGCGCTAGCGATCCGCGACGGATTCATGGCGGCGCATTTGCGGGGCGGCGCTCAGGACGCTACCGGCGTGCGCGTTTACGACTCCGCGCGCATGGGGAGCAGCGAAGCGTATCTGCAGGCGCAGCTCGACGGCGCGGAATTCATCGTCGGCCCGCTGCTGCGGGAAGAAGTGGACGAGGTCATCGGTCAAGCAGGCTTCGTGCCGACGCTGGCTCTGAACTTCGCCACCAACGACACCACGTTCCTGCGCAGCTTCTATCAGTTCGCGTTGGCTCCCGAGGACGAGGCGCGCGTGATCGCCGCCGCCGCAATCGCTGCAGGTGCCAAGACCGCGGTTGCGTTCGTGCCGAGCAATGCGCGCGGTTATCAGATTCGCGATAGCTTCATTGCGGCGTTTACGGAAGCCGGCGGCGAGTTCCTCGACTGGTCCGGCTATGAGCCTGCGCTCCAGGACTTCTCTCAGCCCACCGCGGCGTTGCTGAACGTAACCCGCAGCCGCGATCGGCATCGGCGGCTCGCCGCGAACCTCGGCGTGCCCGTGCAGTTCCCGGAAGCGCGCCGCCGGCAAGACGTGGACATGATCTTCCTGGTGGTGGAAGACTCGCGGGCCGGACGGCTGATTTCCGCGCAGTTGCAGTTTTACGGCGCGGGCGACATCCCGGTGTACGCAAACGCCTATCTCTACGACGATCTCGCGAGC
This sequence comes from uncultured Gammaproteobacteria bacterium, assembly GCA_946887385.1. The sequence goes on along the minus strand of CAMPKU010000049.1, from coordinate 16,865 downwards.
ACCGCGCGGTACAACGACTTGAACGGGTTCATCTTCGCCGACACGCCGGGCGTGCTCGCGCCGAACGGCGATGCCAACGACTTGCATCGCTTTCTCGAAGCCTATTGGCCGCAACGCGCCAACTTGGAGCGGTACTACGGCATGGGCTTCGACGCCTACGGCCTCATCGGCTCGCTATACGCGAACGATGGAACGCCCTGGTCGCTGCGCGGCTTGTCGGGCGATCTATCGCTCGACGCGCAAGGCCGCGTGCGGCGCGTGCTGCCGCTCGCACAGTTTCGCAACGGCCGTCCGGTGGCAGTAGACGCTCCGGGCGTACCGATCAACGCGAGCGGACTCACCGGGCAGCGTTGAATGCAGCTCGCGCGCGGCCGGCAGTGGGAGTCGCGCGCGGCGGAGTACCTCGAAGATCACGGGCTCGTCATCCTCGCGCGCGGCTACCGCTGCCGGCTCGGCGAGCTCGACCTCGTGTGCCGCCACGATGATGAGCTCGTGGTCGTGGAGGTGCGGGCACGCGGCCGCAACGCGCTGTGCTCGGCCATCGACAGCATCGACGCGCACAAGCGCCGGCGCATCGTGCAGGCCACACGGCATTTGCTGATGCGACATGCCGAGCTGCAACAGGCTGCAATTCGCTTCGACGTGGTGGCGTTCGACGGCATCGACACGCCGGAACCGCGCATCGAGTGGATCAGGAACGCGTTCGACGCCGGTTGAACGCGCATGTGGTTCGAGGCACAGTGATGAGCGCCCATTAATGAAGCGGCACGATGGAACGACGAGTACGCCGGCATTTCGAGGAGAGCATCGCCACGAAGCAAAGCGCGATCGGGCTCGCGCCGGCGATCGCGGCAGCCGCCGCAACCATGACACGTTGCTTGCTCGAGGACGGCAAGATCTTGAGCTGCGGCAATGGCGGCTCGGCCGCCGACGCACAGCACTTCTCGAGCGAGCTGCTGAATCGATTTGAGCTCGAGCGGCCCGGCCTGCCGGCGCTCGCCCTCACCACCGACAGCTCCACGTTGACCTCGATCGCGAACGACTACGCGTTCGTCGAGATCTTCGCGAAACAGGTACGCGCGCTCGGCCAGCCGGCGGACGTGCTGCTTGCGATCTCCACGTCGGGCAACTCGGAGAACGTGGCGCGGGCGATCCATGCCGCGCACGAGCGCGGCTTGCGGGTGGTGGCACTCACGGGGCGCGACGGCGGCGTGATCGCCGGCTTGCTGGCAGACGGCGACATCGAGATTCGCGTGCCGGCGGAGCGCACGTGCCGCGTCCAGGAGGTGCACCTCCTGGTGATTCATTGTCTTTGCGACCTGATCGACGCCGAGCTGCTCGAGCCGCGTTGACGACCGCCATCGATGGCGGGAGTGCCGCAAATGCAGGGCATGGATGCCCGCGGTAGAGCAACGCAGGAGCTGTTGCCGAGCAATTTGCGGCGCGCAAGCCGCCGCTACTTGACCACTTTCAGCTTCGGCCGGCGGCCGCCCGCAGCGGGCGGCGGCTTGTCGCCGTCCGGCGGCGGCGAAGCCCCGTCACCCTCGGGCGGCCCGGGCTGCGAGTCGTCCTCGCTAAAGATCATGCCCTGCCCCGTCTCGCGCGCGTAGATACCGAGCACGGCCGCGACGGGAATCAGCAGCTGCTGAGAGACGCCGCCAAAACGCGCTTCGAACGTGACCGTGTCGTTGCCGAGCACGAGCGCGCGTGTGGCGGAAGGGCTCACGTTGAGCACGATCTTGCCGTCCTTGACGTGACTCTCGGGCACAAGAACGCCTTCGCGTTTCGCGTCGACGACCAGATGCGGCGTGAAGCCGTTATCGAGCATCCACTCGTGCATCGCCCGCAGCAGATAAGGTCGCTGCTTGGTCGGAGGATTCGCTACTGTCGTAGCTCCCGCTCCATGTCCGTGAGACTGGCCTGGAACGACGGCCGCGCGAACACGTCGTCCATGTAGCGCTGGATGGGCCGTGTTTGCGCCGGCAGCTTGATGCCGAATTGCGGCAGGCGCCAGAGAATCGGCGCGATTGTGGCATCGACGAGCGAGAACTCGTCGCTCAAGAAGAACTTCTTCGCCGCGAAAATCTCGACGCTCGACAGAATGCTTTCCTCGAGCGCTTTCACGGCGCGCGTGGTGGGCTTGCGCTCCAGGCCACCGACGATTTCGGCCGCGAGCGAGTACCAATCGTGCTCGATGCGAAACAGGGCCAGCCGAAATTGCGCCCGTGTGACGGGATCGACGGGCATCAGAGGAGGATGCGGAAAGCGCTCGTCCAAGTACTCCATGATGACGCGCGAGTCGTAGAGCACCAGGTCGCGGTCAACGAGCGTGGGCACGCTGTTGTACGGATTCAAGTCGAGGAGATCCTCCGGCAGGGTACCCTCGTCTACGTCGACGATGTCGATCGTGATGCTCTTCTCGGCCAGCACTAGCCGCGTGCGATGGCTCCACGGGTCCGTAGGCTTCGAGAAAAGAGTCATCACAGATCGACGGTTGGCAATGACCGTCATGCGACGGGTCTCCTTAACTTGGCTTGCGGGCGCCGCGTCCGGAAGCGATTACTTCACGTCCTTCCAGATCTCTTTCTTCAGCATGTAAGCAATCAGGAGGAACACCAGCAAGAACCCGATCACGCGGATGCCGAGTTGCTGCCGCTCGCGCTTGATCGGCTCAGAGATGTAGTCGAGAAAGTTCACGATGTCGCGCACGACGTCGTCGAACTCAGCCGAGCTGAGCTCGCCGGGACGAACCGGCTCGAGCCGCTCGAGCACGTCTTCCCCGCCGAACACGGCCCGCTGCGTGCCCTGGAGCTGCCACAGCACGTGCGGCATGGCCGTACCCGGCAAGACGACGTTGTCGACGCCGGTAGGACTGGTCGGATCGACGTAGAAGCTGCGCAAGAATGTGTAGATGTAGTCCGTGCCGCGGCTGCGCGCGATCAACGATAGGTCGGGCGGCGAGATTCCGAACCAGCGCTCCGAGTCCTCGGGGCGCATAGCGTTCGCCATCGTGTCGAACACTTGCTCGCCCGTGAACATCAAGTTGTCGGTGAGCTGCTGCTCGCTCAACTGCAAATCTTCGGCGAGACGGTTGTAGCGAACGTACTGGGCCGAGTGGCAGCCCAAGCAATAGTTCACGAAATATTTCGCGCCGCGTTGCAGCGAAGCCGTGTTGGCCACGTTGGTGTTCGCCGCGTCGAGCGCAGCTTCGTGCTGGGCGGCGGCGGCTCCGGCCAATCCCATGCTCAGGGCGAAGGCGATGACGGCGCTTCTCACTACGTGACCCTCGTGGGGACCGGCTTGGTCTTTTCGATGCGCGTGTAGAACGGCATGAGGAAGAAGAACGCGAAGTAGAGGATGGTGAAGATCAGCGACAAGTTCGCCACCGTGTTGCTCGGGCGCTGTAAACCCAGGTAGCCGAGCATCACGAACGTGAAGGCGAACACCATCAGCGACGACTTGTAGATCCAGCTTCGATAACGAATCGACTTCACCCGGCAGCGATCGAGCCACGGCAAGAAGAACAGCAGCACCACGGCCAAGCCCATCAGCGCGACGCCGAGCAGCTCGTTCGGCACGGCCCGCAAGATGGCGTAGAACGGCGTGAAGTACCACACCGGCGCAATGTGATCCGGCGTTCGCAGCGGGTCTGCCGGCTCGAAATTCGCGTGCTCGAGGAAGTAGCCGCCCATGTCGGGCGCGAAGAACACCACCGCCGCGAACAGGATGAGGAACACGATGACGATCACCGCATCCTTGCTCGTGTGGTACGGATGGAAGGCCACGCCGTCGATCGGCTTACCGTCCGGGCCCTTGTGCTCCTTGATCTCGATGCCGTCGGGATTGTTCGATCCCACCTCGTGCAGCGCCATGATGTGCACCACCACGAGCAGCACCAGCATCAGCGGCACGGCGATCACGTGGAACGCGAAGAATCGGTTCAGCGTGATGTCGGAGATATAGAAGTCGCCGCGAATCCACTCCGCGAGCTCGTTGCCGACGAACGGCACGGCGCCGAATAGCGAGACGATGACCTGCGCGCCCCAGTACGACATGTTGCCCCACGGCAGCAAGTAGCCGAAGAACGCCTCTGCCATCAGGGACAGGTAAATGAACATGCCGATGATCCAGACGAGCTCGCGCGGCTTCTTGTAGGAGCCGTAGAGCAGCCCGCGGAACATGTGCAGATAAACCACCACGAAAAACGCCGACGCGCCCGTGGAGTGCAGGTAGCGGATGAGCCAACCCCACTCGACGTCGCGCATGATGTACTCGACCGACGCGAAGGCATCCGCCGCCGACGGCTTGTAGTTCATCGTGAGGAAGATGCCAGTGACGAGCTGAATGACGAGCACGACGGTGGCGATGACGCCGAACCCGTACCAGAAATTGAAATTCTTCGACGCGTAATACTCGGTGGCGTGCTCTTTGATGAGCTTCGTCATCGGGAAGCGATCGTCGATCCACGCGCTGAGCGCGCGAACGCCCGACCCAATGCGATCGAAGACGTCCGCCTCGGTGCTCGCCATTATGAGTTACCCGTATCGGAGCCGATCAGAATCGTGGTGTCGTTCAAGTAGCGGTGCGGCGGCACGATGAGGTTCGTTGGGGCCGGAACGCCGCTGAACACGCGGCCTGCAAGGTCGAACTTCGACCCGTGACACGGGCAGAAGAAGCCACCGGGCCAGTCCGCGCCGAGGTCCGCCGGCCCGACCTCGAAACGCGGCGCCGGTGCGCAACCGAAGTGCGTGCACACGCCTTCGACGACGAGAATTTCAGGCCTGATGCTGCGATGCTCGTTCTGCGCGTAGGGCGGCTGCTGCGCTTGCTCCGAGTTGGGATCGCGCAGAAGCGCCGTGTCGGTGCCGAGCGTGGCGAGCATCTCCTGCGTACGGCGGAGGATGAAAATCACGCGGCCGCGCCACTCGATGCGCAAGAGCGCACCCGGCTCGAGCTTGCTGATGTCTTGCGTAACGGGCGCGCCCAAGGCCTGGGCTCGCGCGCTCGGCTTGAAGGAGGCTACGAACGGAATGGCCGTCGCGATGGCGCCCGCGCCACCCGTGACGACCGTGGCGACCGTCAAGAAATGGCGCCGAGTAAAACCGGTGCTTTCAGCCATAAAGCACCCCTTGACCGACGGGGTCAAGCATCAGGTAGCCTCCCTCACAACCACTTGAGTTTCCAATTCCGCGCGGGTGTCGCACGCATTCCTTTCGTACGCCGCGCGATGGGTTTTGCGGATGGCCGGCATTATACACAGCGGCGAAATGGCTTGGCCACCGAGCGGGCCGGCGCTCCTGCTAGACTTCCGCCATGCCGCGGGTGCTTCAGGTCGGTGCCTTCGTCGCACAATCCGTCGCGATCGGGCTCGCCTTCGCGTTCATCGCGGTGCTCGTGCGACCCGAGCTCATCCACCGCACGGCGAGCGGCAGCCAAACGAGCTATGCCAGCGCCGTTGCGGCCAGCGCCGCCGCCGTCGTGAGCATCTCGGCCGAACGGGTGCTCAATAACCCCCGCAACCGCTACGGGGTGACGTTGCGCGACCACATGCTCGGCTCGGGCGTCGTGATCGACAAAGAAGGCCATGTCGTCACGAACTGGCACGTGATTCGGGAGGCCGATCGGATCCGCGTGCAATTGGCCGACGGTCGCGAAGCCATGGCCGAGCTCGTCGGCACCGATCCCGAAACCGAGCTCGCCCTGCTCAAGATCGATTTGCCGGAATTGCCCGAAATCCGCCTGGGCCGCTCCGACACGCTCGAAGTGGGCCAGGTGGTGCTCGCGATCGGCAACTCGCTCGGCCTGAGCCAGACCGTGACGATGGGCATCGTCAGCGCCACGGGCCGCGGCCTCGACATCGCCACGTTCGAGGATTTCATCCAGACGGACGCGGCCATCAATGCCGGCAACTCCGGCGGCGCGCTCATCAACACTCGCGGCGAGCTCGTCGGCATCAATACGGCGGTGCTCACGATGGCCGCCGACCAGACGATGCCCGAAGGGCTCGGGTTCGCGATCCCCGTGAACCTCGTGCGCGGCGTGATGCAGCAGCTCGTGGCGCACGGGCGCGTGATCCGCGGCTACTTAGGGATAGACGGCGTGCCCCGCGACCTGTCGGCCGCGCAAACGCAACCGCTCGGCATCGACGGCCCGGCCGTGCTGATCACGGCCACGAGCGGCCCAGCCGCCGCCGCAGGTTTGCGCCCCGGCGACGTGATCACGCATATCAACGGCGAGCGGATGCTCAACCGCCGGCAAGCCATGACCCTGGTGGCGAGCTCGCAGCCCGGCGACCGCATCACGATTCGGGTCGTGCGCCCCGATGGCACACCGTTCACGACCGAGGCCGTGCTCGAGGAGCGCCAGCCGCCTTGACGGCTCAGCGCCCGACGCGCCGGATCTCGGCGCCGAGCAATCCCAGCTTCGTTTCGATGCGCTCGTAGCCGCGGTCCACGTGGTAGATGCGGTCGACGAGCGTGGTGCCTGCGGCTTGCAGGCCGGCGAGCACGAGCGATGCCGAGGCACGCAGATCGGTGGCCATCACGGGCGCCCCCGTCAACCGCTCCACTCCGCGCGCAATCACGGTGTTTCCCTGGATCGACAGGTCGGCGCCGAGCCGCTGTAGCTCGAGCACGTGCTGAAAGCGGTTCTCGAAGATCGTCTCCGTGATCGTGGCCGTGCCTTCGGCCACGGCGTTCAACGCGCAGAACTGCGCCTGCATGTCGGTTGGGAACGCCGGATACGGCGCCGTCTTGATATCGACGGCCTTGGGCCTGCGGCCGCGCATGTCGATCTCGATCCAGTCCGCGCCCGTGGCGATGGTCGCTCCGGCTTCACCGAGCTTTTGCAGCACCGCATCCAGGTGCTCGGGCCGCGTGTGCGTCAGCCGCACGCGGCCGCCGGTGAGTGCGGCGGCGACGAGGTAGGTGCCGCTCTCGATCCGGTCGGGCATCACGTCGTAATCCGTGCCGGCGAGGCGGTCCACTCCTTCTATATGAATCGTATCGGAGCCGGCGCCTTCGATCTTCGCGCCCATCTTCGTCATGAACGCCGCAAGATCGGCAATCTCGGGCTCCCGGGCGGCGTTCTCGAGCACGGTCTCGCCGCGCGCATAGGCGGCCGCCATCATCAGGTTCTCGGTGCCGGTAACCGTGACGGTGTCGAGCACGATCCGTGCGCCTCGGAGCTTCGCCGCGCGGGCACGGATATAGCCGTTGTCGAGCGAGATCGACGCCCCCATGGCACGCAGTCCCGCGACGTGCAGATTCACGGGACGCGCGCCGATGGCGCAGCCGCCCGGCAGCGACACGTCGGCCTGGCCGAAACGGCCGAGCAGCGGGCCCAGCACCAGGATCGACGCGCGCATCGTCTTCACGAGCTCGTAAGGGGCCAAGAACTCTTTGATGCTCGAAGCGTCGGCGAGCACGGTGCCATCGCGGTGCTCGGCGGCCACGCCCATGCGCATCAGCAGCTTCAGCGTCGTGGCAATGTCGTTGAGCTGCGGCACGTTGCCGATCGTCACGGCGCCGTCGGCGAGCAGGGTTGCGGCCAGAATCGGCAGCGCGGCGTTCTTGGCGCCGGAGATTCGAACCTCGCCGTCGAGCGCCTTACCGCCGACGATGGCCAGCTTGTCCATGGCGCAACTAGCTCGCCGCCGGCGTCACGATGACTGCGCCTGCCACTCTTCGGGCGTGAGCGTGACGAGCGCCAGCGCGTGAATCTCTCGGCCCACGCGCGAGCCGAGCGTGCGGTACACCATTTGATGGCGCTGAAGACTGCGCTTGCCGGCGAAGTCGGCGCATACCACGCGCGCCTCGTAATGCCCCTGACCGTCGGTTTGCACGTGGGCTTGTGCGCCGGGCAGGTTCTGCTCGATCAATGCGGCGATATCACGCGGATCCATGTGAGCGCAATCGTCTGAGGAAAGCGTAGTCTAGCGTATGGCCGCGAATGCTGCGTCCGACCGTGCCCGCCGAGCATCGCGTACAATCGCGCGAGGCGGTGCTTGCCGCCCGTGCCGTTGAGATCCCCGTGCGTAACACCGTAGTCACGCTCCTGCTCGCGCTCGTGGCTGCCGCTACGTGGTTCGCAACCTGGCAGCGGCAGAGCCAGGCTCCGGCGATCGAGCGCAGCGTGGACACGCGGCCGCTCGGCTTTTATGTGCGCGGCGCGCGGATGACCGGCACCGACGACGCGGGCCGCGTGACGTACCGCGTGCTTGCGGAACGCCTCGACGAGCGTCCCGACGAGGAGCGGCTCGAGCTTGCGGGCGTGAACGTCGAGTACCGCCCACCCGACGACGTCGCCTGGTCGATCTCGGCCGCGAGCGGCAGCACGCCCAAGGACGGCTCGAGGCTCGATCTGGCCGGCACCGTGGAGGTTCGCAGCGTGCCCACGGACGGCTCGGAGCCGCGCATCATCAGCACCGAGAGCCTGCGGTTCTGGCCCGATACTTCGAAAGTCGAGACGGATGCGCCTGTGAGGTTTCGCCTAGGCGATTGGCATATCGACGCCGTGGGGCTGCGCGCGGACTTGAAGGGGGACACTCTCAAGCTAGAATCCCAAGTCAATGGCACCTTTGCTCCTCGGTAATTTCGGTGCGTGCGTTATTGCGCTGGCGCTAACGCTCGCCGGCGGCGCTCAAGAAGCCGATCGGGAAAAACAAGAGCTCGAGCTCGAATCGGCAACGCTGGACTTCAACGGGCAAACCAATCTCTTCGAGGTCACGGCGCCCCGAATTCGCCAGGGCGATCTGTACATTGCGGCCGACAGCGCCGTCGGCAGCAGCATCGAGTTCGACGAATCGAGCGAATGGCGGTTTACGGGCAACGTGCGGATCGAGGTGGGCACGGCCGTGATGGAAGCCGATTCCGCCGTGTTCACATTCGCCAACGAGCAGCTTGCGAGCGGCGAGCTCGAGGGCACGCCAACGTCGTTCAGCGACGTCGATGCGTCCACGCAGACGAGCGTCACAGGCCGCGCGCAAAAAATGTCGTACGACAACGTCGAACGCGTGCTGCGCATGACGGGCGACGTTCGCATGCAGAAGGACCGAGTCGAGATGCAGGGCTGCGACATCATCTACGACTTTGCCGCCGAGCGGGTTACCTCGGGATCCTCCGACTGCTCCGACCGTTTTCGCGTGCGGGTTCTCCCCGAGCCCGACGAGCAAGCCGCCGCGCCCGCCAGTCCCCAATGAGCAGGCTCGAAGCGCTCGGAGTGGCCAAGCGCTATCGGCTGCGGCAGGTCGTGAAGAACCTAACGCTGTCGATCGAGAGCGGCGAGGTGGTCGGCCTGCTCGGCCCGAACGGGGCCGGCAAAACCACGGCGTTCTACATGATCGTGGGGCTCGTGCGCTGCGACCAAGGCCGCATCCATCTCGCGGGCCGCGACGTCACGAAGCTCCCCGTGCATCGGCGCGCCAAGCTCGGCCTGGGGTATTTGCCCCAGGAAGCCTCGGTATTTCGGAAATTGAGCGTCGCGGACAATATCCGCGCTATCCTTGAGACACGGCGTGATCTCGACCGTGCGGCTCGGCAGACTAAGCTCGAGGAGCTGCTCGAAGAGCTGCATATCGGTCACGTTCGCGATACGCTCGGGGTAAGCCTCTCGGGTGGCGAGCGTCGCCGCGTCGAGATCGCACGCGCGCTCGCCGTGGAGCCAAAGTTCGTGCTGCTCGACGAGCCGTTCGCCGGCGTCGATCCGATATCGGTGCTCGACATCCAACGGATCATTCGCCATTTGAGCCAGCGCGACATCGGCGTGCTGATAACGGATCATAATGTGCGCGAGACACTGGGAATCTGCAGTCGCGCCTATATCCTGAACGACGGCGCATTGATGGCAGAGGGCTCTCCGGACGAGATTTTGTCGAACAAGAGCGTGCGAGAAGTGTATTTAGGAGAAGGATTCTCCCTGTAGAAAGTCCGGTTAGAGTGTTTGCATGCTGAAACCGTCCCTGCAACTGAAGCTGTCGCAACAGCTCACCATGACGCCGCAGCTCCAGCAGGCGATCCGCCTGTTGCAGCTACCCGTAATGGAATTGCAGACCCAAATCCAAACGGCGCTCGACGAGAATCTGATGCTCGAGGTCGAGGAGCCGGAGAGCTCCGCCGACGATGCGGCCGCCGAGGCGCCCGCCTCGCCGGATTCCGACGACCCCGAGGATTTCGCCGACGCCGAGCCCGAAGCGGAAGTGGCCGTGGCCGCGGAAGCCGATTGGGAAGATACGCAGAAGACCGGCCCGTCCGAGGCTCCGAAGAGCAGCGACCCTCGCACCACGGTCGAGTACGCCGACCGCTCGGAGGAGACGCTGCGCGACCACCTGCTGTGGCAGCTCGAGCTCGAGAACCTCGATGCGCGCACCACGGCGATCGGCCAAGCCGTGATCGACGCGATCAATGACGACGGCTACCTCACCGACGATCTCGAGACGATTCGAGCCACCTTAGCGCCCGACGTGCTCGTGTCGATCGAAGACGTGGAGCAAGTGCTCGTCAAGCTCGTGCAACAGTTCGATCCCGCAGGCATCGGCGCGCGGTCCGTCAGCGAATGCGTGCAGCTTCAGCTCGGCCAGCTCGGCCCCGGCACTCCCGGCGTCGAGCTTGCCAAGCGCATCGCCGCGGAGCATTTGCCGCTCGTCGCGGAGCATCAGTACGGCGTGCTGAAACGCCTTCTGCGCACATCGGACGGGGAGCTCGAGGCAGCCATCGCGCTCGTGCGCGCGTGTCAGCCGCGGCCCGGCGCCAACGTGTTCACCGCACCGCCGGAGTACGTGGTACCCGACGTGTTCGTGCGCCGCCACGAAGGTCAATGGGTGGTGGAGCTCAACAATTCGATGTCGCCGCAGCTACGCGTGAATCAGCTCTACGCGGGCTCGCTCGGAAGGGGCGAGGAGTATGATGCTCTGAAGGCCCAGCTCCAAGAGGCGCGTTGGTTGATCCGCAGCTTGGAAATTCGCAACGAGACCCTGCTCAAGGTGGCGCTCACGATCGTGCAGCGTCAAACCGAGTTCTTGGACAAAGGCGAAGAGCACATGCGGCCCATGGTGCTGCGCGACGTCGCCGAAGCCATCGAGATGCACGAATCCACGGTGTCTCGAGTCACCACCAACAAGTACATGCACACGCCGCGCGGCGTGTTCGAGTTTCGCTATTTCTTCTCCAGCCACGTGGCCGGCGAAGAAGGCGATCAATCCTCGACTGCCGTGCGCGCAAAGATTCGCAAACTCGTGAGCGCGGAGGATCCCGAGAAGCCATTGAGCGATAGTCAGATCGCACAGATGCTGTCCGAGGGCGGCGTTACTGTGGCGCGGCGCACCGTTGCCAAGTACCGCGAAGCTATGAAGATTCCATCTTCGAGCGATCGGAAGCGAAGCAAAGCCCAGTAAAACCAGTGGAAGGAGCGCAACATGCAGCTGAGCGTTACGGGACATCACATCGAAATAACCGAGTCGCTGCGCAACTATGTCGCTACGAAGCTCGCGAAGCTCGAGCGCCACTTCGACCACATGACCGATATTCACTGCGTCCTTACGGTGGAAAAACTTCAGCAGAAAGCCGAAGCCACGATCCAAGTCGGTGGCGGCACCATCCACGCGGAGCAGACCGAACCCAATATGTATGCCGCCATCGACATCCTCGTCGACAAGCTCGATCGGCAGGTCAAGAAACATAAAGAGAAGCTCACCGATCATCATGCAAGGGAAGTAGCACGGTATCGTTGAGCACCGCGTTCGACGTGGAGCGAACGATTGCGGCTCATCATCATCAGCGGCCTGTCGGGCTCGGGAAAAAGCGTGGCCCTCCACGTGCTCGAGGACCTCGGCTTCTATTGCATCGATAACATCCCTGTTCCGCTGTTGAAATCGTTCGTGGCCGAGATCGTGCCGCGACAGGACCCGGCCTTCGAGCACGTGGGCATCGGGCTCGACGCCCGCAGCCGGCCGAGCGATCTCGCCGAGGTGCCTACGCTCGTGCACAAACTGCGCACCGATGGGCTGGTCTGCGAGATCATCTTCCTGCAAACCGACACGAAGACGCTGCTATCGCGCTTCAGCGAAACCCGGCGCAAGCATCCGCTAACGAACGAAAAAACGAGTCTCGAGGAGGCGATTGCCAAGGAACGCGAGCTCCTCGGCCCGATCATCAACTCCGCCGAGCTCGTGATCGACACGACAGGCATGTCGGTGTACGCCTTGCGCGAGCAGATCCGGGAGCGCGTGGCGCCGCGCGCGCCGGGCGCGGTGTCGATCTTGATCGAGTCGTTCGGCTACAAGCACGGTCTGCCGGCGAACGCCGACTTCGTCTTCGACGTGCGCTGCCTGCCGAACCCCTACTGGGAGCCGCAACTTCGGGCGCTGAACGGCAAGGATGATGCAGTGAAGACGTTCCTCGATGCGGCACCGATGGTGCAGAGCATGGTGGACGACATCGCGGCTTTCCTCGAAGAGTGGATTCCGCGCTATCAAGACTTTCAGCGCTCGTACCTCACCGTGGCAATCGGCTGCACGGGGGGCATGCACCGTTCCGTCTACGTGGCCGAAGCCGTTGCACGCCGGCTGGCGGAGAAGCACGCGAATATCCGCACGCATCACAACGAAGTCCAGTAGAAGAGCGCTAGCGATCGAGCTCGAGCTTCAGGTGTGTCGGCGCGTACAGCGTTGCGATCGGCTCGTCGAAGAGGAAGGCGCGGAGCTGGTCCTCCATCGCCATCGCGTCGCGGTAACCCATGTCGATCAGCGCGCGGGTAAAGCCCGACTCGAACAACAGATAGCTCACGAGCTGCATGCCGCTCCTGCTGCCCGCGCCCAAGCCGCGGAGCAGGAGCCGAACGCCGCGCGGCAACTCGCGCGCGTATTCGGCCGCCACGGAGCGCAGGTCTTGGTTCGGCGTGATCAGCAGCGCGTGCAACGGCCGCAGCGCGCCGGGCGCTCCGGAGAGCCGGCAGTCGCCGATCTGCTCGAGGATGCGATTCGTGCGCGACAGGCGCTCGAGGTCGGTATACAGGCCGTCCATGAACAGCGTGTCGAGCATGTAGCCCGCCAAGTGGGCCAAGGTCGGCCGCTCCGGAATTGCGCCAACCGGCGGCTCGGCGTCGGGACGCTCGTCGCGAACGCCCACGATCAGCATGCGGTCGGCGCCAAGATGAATCGCCGGCGATAGCGGCGCCCGATGCCGCATCGAGCCGTCGCCGTAGAACTCGCCGCCTAGCTGCACGGGCGGGAACACGAACGGCACGGCGGAGCTCGCCATCAAGTGCTCGACGGTGAGGCGCGTCGCACGGCCGATGCGGCGCACGCGCGTCCACGAGCTGAGCTCCGGGCGGCCCTGAAAGAACGTAATGGAACGCGCCGTGGAATACGCCGAAGCCGTGATTGCGATGGCGTCGAGATGCCCCTGCTCGATCGCGCGCCGGATGCCGTCGAACCGCACGTTCCGCTTCAACAGCTCGCGCAACGGGGAATTGTCGAGCAGCGACTCGGGGTTGCGCACGCCCAAGCCGCCGAAGATCACGGCGGCGAGCCAGTGCAAGCTCGTCTTCAGCATCGTCCAGTCGTCGGCGCGAAACACCTGGTCGGCCGAAAAGTTGCCCCACACCTGCTCCATGTCGGCCACGGCTCGCTCGAAGTTGGCCGCGCGCCCTGCGAGCACCGCCGCATTGATCGCGCCCGCCGACGTGCCGCAAATGATGCTGAACGGGTTCGGCGCGCGCTCGGGGAGCACGCCGGCGATGGCTTTCAGGACACCGACTTGGTAAGCGCCGCGAGCCCCAGCGCCCGGCAGCACCAGAGCTTTGCGGACGCGATCAGGCACTCGGCGGCGCGGGGGCCGCGCGAGGAACGGTGAGAATCTGCATCGAGTTCGTGCGGCCGGCAACGCCTTGCTGATCGCCCTTCGTGAGCACCACCAGGTCGCCCGGGCTCACCACGCCGGCGCGTAGCAGCGACTCGAAAACGCGGCCCTGGGTGACGGCCGGATCGGTGCTCGACTCGTCGAATGCCGCGGCATAGACGCCGCGATACATGCTCACGCGGCGCAGCGTGGCCTCGTGACGCGTAAACGCGAACACGGGAATGTCGGAGCGCACACGCGACATCCAAAGCGGCGTGGAACCCGATTCCGTGAGAGCGATGATCGCCGTCACGTCGAGGTGATTGGCAACGTACATGACGGCCATCGCAATCGCCTCGTCGACGTGCGTGAACACGTCCTCGAGCCTGTAGTTGGCCGCGCGGCGGAAGGTTTCGTGCTTCTCCGCGCCGATGCACAGCTCCGCCATCGTGCGGACGGCACGCACGGGATACTTGCCTACGGCCGTCTCGGCCGAAAGCATGACGGCATCGGTGCCGTCCATGACGGCGTTGGCTACGTCGGACACCTCGGCCCGCGTGGGCGACGGCGAGTGGATCATCGACTCGAGCATCTGCGTGGCCGTGATGCAGACTTTGTTGCGCGCGCGCGCAAGGCGAATCAAGCCTTTTTGCAAGCCGGTCATCGAGGCGTAGCCCACTTCCACCGCGAGATCGCCGCGCGCCACCATGATCACGTCGCTGGCATCGATGATGGAGCGGATGTTCGTGACGGCTTCGGCACGCTCGATCTTCGCCACGATGTGTGCATGGCCGCCCGCTGCCCGAAGCAGCCTGCGCGCTTCCTCGATGTCGTCGGCATTACGCGCAAACGACACGGACATGAAATCGAGCTTGAGCCGCGCGGCCGTTTCGATGTCGCGCCGGTCCTTGTCCGTTAGCGCGGGCGCCGACAGCCCGCCGCCCTGCTTGTTGAGCCCCTTGTGATCGGCGAGCCGCCCGCCTTGCTTCACGCGGCAGCGGATACGCGTGCCTGCCACGTCCTCCACCTCGAGCACGATGAGGCCGTCGTCGAGCAGCAGCGTGTCGCCGGGGACCACGTCGTGCGTGAGGTTGCGGTACGCACACCCCACTGCGTCCTCGTCGCCCGTGTTCGGATCCATCGCCACGTCGAGCGTGAACTCGCGCCCTTCCATGAGCAGCACGTGTCCCGACCTGAACGACTCGATGCGAATCTTCGGGCCCTGCAAATCGCCGACGATGCCGAGATGCCGCCCCACCTTCTCGCCCACCTCGCGTACGCGCGCGACGCGAGCCGCCTGATCGGCCGACGTGCCGTGCGAGAAGTTGACGCGAAAGACGTCCGCTCCCGCGAGGATCAGCTGCTCGACGACGCTGGCGTCGTCGGTGGCCGGCCCAAGCGTGGCGACGATCTTGGTGCGGCGGCGCACGTCATCTCGAGCACCTTCGGGTATCAAATTGGGGTCCGTGGAACGAGTTAGGCTTCGCAAAGTATCAATCTGAAGTCGTTTACGTTGGTACGCGTCGGGCCGGTCTTGAGCAACATTTGGCACCCGTCAAAGTAACTGTAAGTATCGTGACGCGCCAGTAGGTGGCTCAAGTCGAGCCCTTGCGCGGCGCCGAGCGCCAACGCGTCGGGCATCACGATACCGCCGGCATGATCGCCGTGCCCGTCGATGCCGTCCGTATCCGCCGCGAGCGCGAAGATGCCCGGTGCGCCGTCGAGCTCTAGCGCCAGCGCAGCAAGATACTCGGTGTTGCGTCCGCCGCGCCCACCGCCTTCGCCGAGCACGACGCGCGTCTCGCCGCCCGAGAGAATCGCGGTGCGCCTGCCCTTCCTGAGCGCATCCTTGGCGAGTCGCGCGTGCTCGCGGCCGAGCGCTTGCGCTTCGTCGTCGAGATCGTCGCCAAGCTGCACCACGGTGAAGCCTTGCTGCTCGAGAAACGCCGCCGCCGCTGCGAGCGCGGTGGCCGCCGTGGCGATCAGGTGCACGCTATCGCCGGCGAACGCCGTGTCGCCGGGCTTCGGCGTCTCCCACTGCGGATCGCGCAGCAACGGTGTCAGCTCGCCGAGCGACGGATAGCCGTACTTCTCGAGAATCCGCAGCGCGTCGGCCTGGGTGGTTGGATCGGGCACCGTGGGACCCGACGCGATCGCCCCCACGTCGTCGCCGGGCACGTCGGAAATCACGAAGGTGACCACGGGGTTCGGATGCGCCACGGCGGCGAGCCGCCCGCCCTTGAGCCGCGACAGGTGCTTGCGCACGCTGTTGATCTCGCGGATATCGGCGCCCTGTCGAATCAGGAAATTCGCGGCCGCGCGCTTCTGCTCGAACGTGAGCACCGGCAGCGGCTGCGACGCCAGCGACGACCCGCCGCCCGAGATCAGACAGCACAGCGTTTCGCCGGCCCGAAGCTCCGCGGCCAAGTCGAGCAGGCGCGCACCCGCCGCGAGACTAGCGCTATCGGGCGAGGGATGGCCCGCTTCGACGATCTCGATGTCGCCGCACTGCTCGCCGGCCTTGAGACCGTGGCCGTAGCGCGTGACCACCATGCCGCGCGCGGGCGCGCCCCAGTGGGCATGGAACGCAGCGGCCATCGAGGCCGCGGCCTTGCCGGTGCCGAGCACGAGCGCCGGTCGGCGCGGCAGCCCGGCCAGCGCCGGCGGCAGGCAAACGGCGGGCGCAGCCGCTTGCAACGCCGTGTCGAACGCCTGCGTGAGCAGCGAGCGTTCTGCGCGCACCCTCAAGCTCCGGCCGCCCGGCGCTCCAACGTGGCAACGGCGGGCAACGTTTTGCCCTCGAGGAACTCGAGAAACGCACCGCCGCCCGTCGAGATGTACGAAATCGACGAGCCCACGCCGAATTGCTCGATGGCGGCCAGCGTGTCGCCGCCGCCCGCGATCGAGAAAGCGTCGCTCGCCGCGATCGCTTCCGCGACACGGCGCGTGCCCGCCGCGAACTCCGCGTTCTCGAACACACCGAGCGGGCCGTTCCACACGATGGTGCCGGCGCCCTTCAGCCGCTGCGCGTAC
>CAMPKU010000048.1 GCA_946887385.1 uncultured Gammaproteobacteria bacterium | reverse complement strand
GCCCGCGATCGTCCGCTGGCCGAATCGGATTCCGGCCGGCAGCGTCTCCGATCAGGTCGGAATCACGATGGATCTTACGGCGTCGATTCTCGCGGTCACCGGCGCGCCGCTTCCCGCCGAGGCGAGGCTCGAAGGCGTCAACCTATTTCCCGTTTGGGAGGGCCGTGAGCCGGAGCGCGAGCGGACGCTGTTTTGGCGCTCCGGCACCGGCGCGAGCAAACAAGCTGCGGTGCGCCGTGGAAACTGGAAGCTCGTCGTCGATGGCCCGCACACCTATGTGTTCGACCTGCGCACCGATCTTAGCGAGCGCAACGACGTTGCGAAGTGGCGGCAGGACGTTGCGCAGGAGCTCGACATGTTGCTCACGGATTGGGAAGCTTCGGTGGACGCCGAAGCAGCGGCGCTCACTTCAACGGTGGAAGGCAGTGCGCGGTAGCGCCTATATGAAAACCGCGAGCACGTTTCTGTCGGTGTTGGGAGCTTCGGCGACGCTCACGCTCGCCTCCTCGTGTGTGCAGGCGCAAACCTCGCGGCAAACGCTGATCCCCCATGCCACGTGGGACTGCGGCATGCCGCAGGGCATTCCGAATCCGGAAGGCGGGCGCCTGCTTTTCGAGATCGAAATTCCGCTCGAGCGCACCGTGGATGTCGGCCAAACGCAGTACGGATTGCGACGCGTAGCCGTTGGGCTCGAAGGTTCCGTCGAGGGACCGAGACTGTCGGGCACGGTTGCGCCCGGTGCTCTCGACTTCGAGCTCACGCTGGCCAATGAAACCATCGAGATCGAGCAGGCTCTGGTGCTCCGGGCGTCCGACGGAAGTTTCATCTATGCCCGCAACGCTGGTATCGGGCCGAACGCCGCGGATGTCAGAGTCGTCATGGATTTCGAGGCGCCGAACGACAGCATGCACGCGTGGTTGAACTCCGGGCAGTTCGTCGCCCGGCGGGAGCTGAACACCGCCGCTAAGGTCATGCAGCTGCGAGTCTACGACGTGTCGAACGTCAGGACCGATTCCGGCAACGACGGCAGCGTCTCGATCGCCAAGCCGGCCGATGTTGCGGCGCAGCCGTGGGGTTATCGCAGCAAAGATGCGAGCGAGCGGCAAGGCGACCTTCTGATCACGGAAAACGTCACGCTCAGCCCGTCGCAGAGAGTGGGCGAGAGCAAGCGCGGCATGCGCAATATCATTCCGATCACGGGCGGTATCTTGAGCGGGCGTATTGCGGGCCAGGTACTCATGGGCGGCGCCGACTATCAGCTGCTTTCGCCGCCGGCGACGATCGATGCGCATTACTTGTGGCAGACGAGTGACGGCGAAATCGTCATCGTGCGCAACGGCGGCTCGTTCGGCTCGCTCGTGCCGACGTTCGAAACGCGCGCCGACGGTCCTTATGCTTATCTCAACGCGAACTTGTATCTAAGCTCGGATCCGAGCATGGGGCAGGGCGGTGTCGCGCTCTCGTTCTACGAGAGCGTGAGCGGCCCTTAGGTTCGCTCAGAGCCCGCGCATCAGCTCGAGCAAGCCGCTGACGATTCCCGCTTCGGCGCAGCCCGGCTTCAGCCGGGAGTTGAGCACCGTGAACACGTTGAAGCCAAAAGCCTCTTCGCTGGGAATATAGCCGGTCTGCGCCATCCCGTTGGTGAGCGTCGACATCATCGTGTGCTTGAAGGGCGATTCGCGTTTCAAACGTTGTGCTATGTCGGTGTAGACCTCTGCATTCACGGCGCCGATATACACGTCGCCGATGCGCAACGCGCCGAGGCCGATAGCGACCTCGCCGGCATCGGCGTACGTGCCAGGCGTGCCCGCCCGGCCGGCGTCCGTTCGCTGTCGAGCCGGGCAGGAGAGGCTCGTCTGCGCGCCGCGCAGCGTCGCGTCGTTCGGCGGCCTCTCGAGCCCTTCGCGCATCACGTGCAGCACTTCTTCGCCCAACATTTGGCCAAGCGTCTCGTTCATGCGCTTCTGCTGCTCCATGAGCAACTGCACGCGCGGATCATTGCGATTGAGTCCTTGGCCCCCCGGCGGCATCGCGTTACTGATGTCTTCGCCGCGTTTCGCGTATTCCGCGATACGTATCTCGCGCAGCGCATAGGTCTGATGAAAATAAATCGGATTCTGATCGCCTGCTGCGCCGCTCGCCCAGAGCGCGACTGCGCCGCCACCGAGCGAGTCCTCGATGTAGCGCGATGTCGAGCCCGGGATGTCGCCGCTGATCATGTCCAGCGTGCCGGTGATCACGCCGTGCACGGCGTAGTTGTAGTAAACCGCGATCGGGGCGCCGGTTGGCGTCTCGACGCGGACCACTGCCACGGTCTTGTCGGACGGACCGTCGTAGTTCGGCCCTTCCCACCAGCGCTGCGTGTTCGAATCGATGCGGTCGCGGTTCACGTTGATGTACGAGACGCCCGTGCCCCACGCCACGCGTGCCGGTTGCAGCCGCGCGATCGAGTCGCGCAGCCCCTGCAGGACCGTTTCCTCGACGGCGGCGTCGAGGCGAAACGGAACGCTGTGCGTGTGACTCGCTGACATCAGTAGCTGGCTCGCCGGAATCTCGAGCTCCGCTGCTGCCCGCGTACTTACCTTGTCGTACAGATCGCCGGGAATGGCTCCTGCGTCGATCGAGACCAATGCGGCGCGAGTGCTGCCGTTGTCGAGCACCAGGGTGCGCACGAAAATCGGGTCGAGCACGCCGATGAAGTTGCCCGGCAGAGGCGCGCCGCGCGGCGTGTAGTCGATGCGCGCCGCGCCCGCGCGCAGTGCAGCGCCGGCTTGGCTCGACGGCTGCGCGTGGACCGCCGGCATCGAGCACAGCGAGATGGCGGCTACGGCCCAATAGCCCGTGATCGACTTCGCGTGCATCGCGCGTCCCCGTGCCGGTATTGGCGCAGCATACGCGCCAGTGCCCCGCATGCAACCGTTTGCACCAGCATGCTACATTCCGGCCGCGTACCGATCGTCCCCGCATTCGCAGGAGGAATCCGATGAGAGCTTGGCGTTAGGGCTATGCCGGCAAGCGATGAGGGCCATGACGAGCGGATGATCCGAGCGCTCGTCTGTTTGATGTTCTTCACCTTCGCGATGACGACCGATGCCGTCGGCAGTGTAATTCCAGCCGTCATCGCGGAGTTCTCCCTCAGCATGACGGCAGCCAGCGCTTTTCAATACGCGACGATGGCCGGCATAGCGGCGGGCGCGCTGCTGCTCGGGTTTCTCGCCGATCGGACGGGGCGCAAGCGTACGCTCATCGTCGGCCTCTCCTTGTACGGAGCCGCGTCGCTCGTGTTTGCAGTTAGCGACCGGTTCGGCGTCTTCGTGATGCTCTTGGCACTATCCGGCCTCGGCATCAGCGTTTTCAAGATCGGCGCGCTGGCCCTCGTCGGCGACGTCTCCGCGTCCACGATGTCGCATACGCGATTCATGAACACGATCGAGGGCTTCTTCGCCGTCGGCGCCATCGTGGGCCCGGCCGTCGTCGCAACGTTGATCGCTCGAGGTCTTTCCTGGAAATGGCTCTATGTAGCAGCCGCGGCGATTTGCGTATTGCTCGTGGCGATGGCTTGGCGAGTGCGTTATCCCGATACGATAAAAACCACGGCAGAGCGGCCCACGCTGCGTGCGATGGTGAGTGTGCTGCGGGATCCCCTCGCACTCGGCGTGTCGGCTCTCGTGATGTTCTACGTTGCTGTCGAGGTAGCGGTCTACGTCTGGATGCCGACGTATCTGCTCAACTACGGCGGCGCGTTCGCCTGGCTGCCCGCCTATGCCCTCACGCTGTTCTTCGTTCTGCGCGCCGCCGGCCGATTTTTAGGAGCGTGGCTCTTGGCGCACGTGTCCTGGACGGCCGCGCTTGCAATCGTCGGCGCGGCGATTTTTCTGTGCTTCCTCGGCTCGCTGTCCTTCGGAGTCGACGCCGCAGCGTGGCTACTCCCGCTTTCCGGGCTGTTCATGTCCATCGTCTACCCGACGCTGAACTCCAAGGGCATCAGCTGCTTTCCAAAGTCGCAGCATGGCGCGGCCGCCGGCGTTATCTTGTTCTTCACGGCAGCGGCGGCGGCGCTCGGGCCGCTCGCAATGGGCGCGATCAGCGACGCCTACGGCACGACCGAAGCCGGCTTCGTGCTTGCAACGGTATTCGCCTTTCTGATGCTCGCGGGGCTTGCGGGCAACTGGCTGCTCGATCCGTTCGCGCGCCGGTTGCAGGCGTCCGACCGCGCCGACTACGGCCGCGACGCATCGGCGCCGGTGGTGACGCCCGTGCCCGCGCCGACTCCCGCCAAGTGAAGAACCGCGTTCAACTGATCGCCTACGTGGACCGCGTCGGAGGCACGTTCGCGGGTTTGCGCGAGCTGCTCGCGGGACCTCTCTCGGGGCTGTTCGGCGGCGTGCACCTGCTGCCGTTCTTCGAGCGCATCGACGGCGCCGATGCGGGCTTCGACCCGATCGACCACACTCGCGTCGACGCGCGCTTGGGCGATTGGCACGACGTCATGGCGCTCGCGCGGGAAATCGACTTGATGGCCGACGTGATCGTGAACCACATATCGAGCCGCTCTCAGCAGTTCCTGGACTTCGCCGAGCGCGGCGCTCACAGCCGGTTCGCAGGATTGTTTCTCACGCTGGACGGCGTATTTCCGCAAGGCGCTGCCGAGCGCGATCTGCTCGCAATCTATCGGCCGCGGCCGGGCTTGCCGTTCACCGCGCTTACGCTCGCGGATGGCACTCGCCGACTATTCTGGACCACGTTCACGTCCGAGCAGATCGACATCGACGTTACGCATCCCTGCGGCCGCGAGTACCTGGAGGACATCCTGCAAACGTTCGGCGCGCACGGCATCAAGATGATCCGGCTCGATGCGATCGGTTACGCGATCAAGAAGGCCGGGCAGAGCTGCTTCATGCTGCCCGAGACCTTGGAGTTCATCGGCGCGTTGGCCGCTCGTGCGCGGCGCCACGGGCTCGAGGTGCTCGTGGAAGTGCATTCGCACTACGAGCAGCAGATCGAGATCGCCCGCCACGTGGATTGGGTGTACGACTTTGCGTTGCCGCCGCTGGTGCTGCACGCCTTCTTCCGAGGCACGGCGCGCGCCCTGAAGCGTTGGATTGCGCTGCGCCCGCGCAACGCACTCACCGTGCTCGATACCCATGACGGCATCGGTGTGATCGACATCGCGGCCGAGCGCGGCGAGAACGGGCGCCCCGGGCTCCTTGCAGAAGAGGAGCTCGACCGTCTCGTCGCCGACATCCACGCGAACAGCCGCGGCGAACGCGCGCGCGCGACGGGCGCGGCTGCTTCGAATCTCGATCTCTACCAAGTGAACTGCACTTTTTATGACGCTCTCGGCGCAGACGATGGCAAGTATCTGCTCGCCCGTGCCATCCAGTTTTTCGTCCCGGGAATTCCGCAGGTGTACTACGTAGGTCTGCTCGCCGGCAGGAACGACATGGCGCTGCTCGCTCGAACCGGAGTGGGCCGCGACATCAACCGGCACTCGTACACGCGAGCCGAGATCGACGAAGCGCTGGCACGGCCCTGCGTGCAGCGCCTGATCGATCTCATTCGGTTGCGCAACGAGCATGCCGCTTTTGGCGGCACGTTCGAGATCGGCGAATCGCCGGATGACACGCTCGAGCTAACTTGGCGGCTCGGCGAGGAAATCGCGCGACTCACGGTAAATCTTGAGTCGTGCGAGCATTGCCTCGAGTACTCGAGCGCGGGAAGAGTCGAGCGGCTCGATCTAGGGTGCGCGGCCTAACGCGGCTCAGAACATACCGTTCGCATTAGCCGGCTGCGCAGGTACATCTTGGATCACATCCCAATGCTCGACGACCTTGCCGTTCTCGAGGCGGAAAATGTCCACAATCGCGCGCCCAGGCGTATCGTCGCCGCGCGTCGAGTGCACGTGTAACACCACTAGATCGCCTTCGGCGATGACGCGCTTGATGTCGCCGCGCTGGTTCGGAAAGCGCGTGCGGAGGAAATCGATGAATGCCCGCAGCCCCTCGCGACCGTCGGCTGCCGTAGGGTTGTGTTGTCGATAATCGTTGCCGAGGTATTGCGACGCTGCCGCGAAGTCTTTCCGGTTGATGGCTGCGTCGTAGAACTCGGTGGCAATCCGCTTGTTGAGCTCGAGCTGCGAAGGTTGCGCGGCAGCGGTGAGCGCAAGCCATGTGGCGGCCACGACGGCGATGGGCCTAACCGTTCGCCGACCAATGCGTGCAGCTATCATGTTTCCTCCGGATCGGACCACTCGAGGTGACGAGCGTACCTCAAGAGCACCGTTGCCTGTCCACGCTTGGTAACCCGGCTGCGGCTGCCTCGAAGGAGGTCGACCTACCATGCAGGCTTGGCAGCGCGCTGCGGCTCCGGCCTGCCGCTGCTACACTGCATCGGCGGTCTCACGAAGGGCTTCCCATGCACGAAAAGAGCGTCCTCCGCCTCGTGACCTACCTCGTCTGCGCCACGGCGCTTTGGCATGCGCCGGCGCCCGTCTCTGCTGAAGCGCTCGAGGCGGCCGGCCTTTCACCACAGCGTCTGGAGCGGCTCGATGAGTTGCTCGAGCGCGAAATTGCCGCCGGTCGCCTGAGCGGCATGGTCGTAGCGTTGGCGCGTCATGGCGAAGTGATCCAACGCAACTACGGCTATATGGACCTCGAGTCACGCCAGCCGATGCGGGCCGACGCAATGTTCCGGCTCTATTCGATGACCAAGCCGATCACGAGCGTGGCGCTGTTGACGCTGTACGAGCGCGGTCTGTTCCAGCTCACCGATCCCCTCGACAAGTACATCCCGCAGTTCGCCGACTTGAAGGTGTATGCGGGTAAGGACTCGAACGGCCGGCCGGTTCTCGAAGCGCCGAAGCGCAAGCCCACGATCCAAGACGCGTTCCGCCACACACTGGGCTTGTCGAGTGGATTGGGCAACTCCGAAGTCGACGTGCTGTACCGGGAGGCCGGGCTCGGCATGTTCGAGCTCGATTCGCTACGCCAGGAGATCGATCGCCTCGCGACGGTGCCGCTGCGCTACTCGCCCGGCGAGCAGTGGGTGTACGGACTGGGTCACGACGTGCAGGCGTATCTCGTCGAGTACTTCGCCGGCATGCCCTACGCCGATTACGTGCGCACCGCCGTTCTCGAGCCGCTCGGTATGCGCCATACGGCATTCGGCGTGCCGCCGGCCATGAAGCGCGATTTCGCCACCGTGTACGACCGCAACGCCGAGGGCAAGCTCGTGCCCGACAGCGCCGATCGCTACGCGCGCTTCACGGAGCACGCCTTCGGCACTCTGAGTCTGTCGGGCTCCGCGCCGGACTACCTGCGCTTCGCGCGGATGCTGTTGAACGGCGGCGAGTTGGACGGCGTGCGGATTCTCGGCCGCAAGACGGTAGAGCTCATGGCGCAGAACCACCTGCCGCAGAACATTCCTTCCATCGCGGCGAGCGGGCCGGCCGCGACAGGCTACGGGCTCGGTGTTTCCGTGACGATCGATGCGGCGGCGCTCGGGCGGCTGGGGTCGGTCGGCACTTTCGGCTGGGGCGGCGCGGCGACCACCACCTTCAGCGTGAACCCCGCGGAGGGTATGGTCATGGTCATCATGGGCCAGGTACTGCCGAACGACGCCGATCTGCTGCAGAAAGTGGAAACGCTCGTGTACCAAGCGTTGGTCGATACGCCATGACTGGTATATTGAATGCGAAGCCGTGGGCAGGTAAGGGTGACAACGTGATGCTTCGTTCGGGTGTTTTCGGCGTGCTGCTCGTTGCGGCCGGCGCTGCCTACGCGCACCATTCGGCACCGGTTTTTTACAAGGTCGATGAGCGCACGAACATCAGCGGCACGGTCACCGAGTTTCGGTTCAGCAACCCGCACGCAATCCTCAAGCTCGAGGTCGTGAGCGAGGACGGCGAGAGCCAGGAGTGGACGGCCGAGACCACCTCGCCGTCGATCTTGCGCCGGCGCGGCTGGAGCCAGACGAGCTTCAAGCCCGGCGACAAAGTGAAGCTCGAAGGGATGCCTTCGCTCGATGGCACGTATCTGATCCGCATCACGCGCGCGTTCCGCGACGACGGAACCGAGATCGGCGTGCCGCCCGGAACCAATAACTGATATGCGAGCGCAGAACGTATTGGCCGCGCTCGCCGCGTGCTCTGCTGGCCTCGCGGTGACGGCGGGGAATTTACATGCCCAGTCGCCGCAAGGGCACGGCATCGCGGGTTTTTGGTCCATGGCGCCGGGGCCTACGCCGCCTCGGCGGGCCGCGACGCCTGCTGAAGCCGAGCTGATCGCGCAGTTCCGCGAGGGCGCCCTGCTGCTCGCCGATGCCGGCGCGACCGAGTTTCCGCCCGGCGACTACGGCGGCCTGAACGTGCACGCGAACCTACGCGAAGCCGCAAAAAGCTACGATCCCGAAAACCAGACCGACGTCTCTTTGACGTGCCGGCCGCCGGGCGTGATCTACTCGATGCAGGGCCCGTTCCCGATCGAGATCTTCGAAGGCCGCGATCTCGTCGTCATCAAGCTCGAGTACTTCGACCTCGTGCGCATCATTTTCATGAACGAGACAGAGCACCCCGATGATTGGCCGCACTCGCAAACCGGCCATTCGATCGGCCGCTGGGAAAACAACACTCTGGTAGTCGACACGGCCAAGCTCCTCCCCGGCACGTTGTTCAACAACGGCGTCGAGTACACCGAGAGCGTGCGTCTTCTCGAGCGGTTCCGCCTCGCGGATGCCAACACGCTCATCGTCACGCAACAGTTCGAGGATGCCGGCTCGTTCGAAGGCACGGCCGCGCGCGTCATGTCGTTTCGGCGCGGCGCCGATCACGTTTACCCCTACGACTGCGACCCCACGTACGGTCTCGCCATCGATTCGCGGCAAGGTCCCGGCCGGGAATAGGGCGGCCGCGCGCGCGTAAGAGGTCTTGCGCGCAGGCCTCGAGTCGAGGATCCTCTGGCGCCGCAATTGGTGTCCCAGGCGTTTAGGTTCCGATGGCCGATTTGCCCGTACTCATTGCCGGTGGCGGAATCGGCGGACTCGGTGTCGCTCTCACGTTGCAGCAGATTGGCGTGCCGTGCCTCGTGCTCGAGGCCGTCGGCGAGCTCAAGCCTCTCGGCGTAGGAATCAACCTTCAGCCGAACGCGGTGCGCGAGTTGTACGAGCTCGGGATCGGTGCCGACCAACTGGATTCGATCGGGGTGCAGGCGCGGGAATGGGCGCTCGTCGGGTTGAACGGCAAGGACGTGTACTCCGAGCCTCGCGGCATGCTCGCGGGTTACCGGTGGCCGCAGTACGCAGTACACCGCGGCCTCTTACAGATGCTGCTCCACCGCACGGCCGTCGAGCGCCTCGGTCCTGGCGCGGTGCGCGCGCGGCATCGCGTGGTCGGTTACCGAAACGAGGCCGATAGCGTCACGGTGTTGGTGCGCACCGCGGGCGGAGCGAGCACGGAGCTTCGCGGCAGGCTGCTGATCGGCGCCGACGGCCTGCATTCGGCCGTGCGGGCGCAGATGCATCCTGCGCAGCCGCCGATCCATTGGGGCGGCGCCATCATGTGGCGCGGAACGACGCCGGGTATCCCCATTCGTAGCGGTGCTTCATTCGTCGGTCTCGGCACTCACCGCCATCGCGTGGTGTTCTATCCGATCTCGCAGCCCGACCCGGCGACAGGCCTTGCCACCATCAATTGGATCGCGGAGATCACCGTCGACAGCTCGCGCGGCTTGAGCACCGGCGATTGGAACAAGCAGGTGGCGATCGACTCGTTCATCCATCACTTCGAAGGCTGGCGATACGATTGGCTCGACGTGCCCGCCATGCTGCGCGGCGCCGACGAAGTGTTCGAGTACCCGATGATCGACCGCGATCCGGTGCCCACATGGGTCGACGGCCGCGTTGCGCTGCTCGGCGACGCGGCGCATGTCATGTATCCCACGGGTTCGAACGGTGCCAGCCAAGCCATCGTCGATGCGCGTGTGCTCGGGGCGGCGATGATCGAGCACGGTGTCACCCGCGAAGCGCTTCAGGCCTACGACCGCAAGCTGTGCGCCGAGATCTCGGCCGTCGTGCTACGCAACCGCGGGGCCGGCCCATTCGGGTTACTGAATCTCCTCGACGAGCGCTGCGGCGGCGTTTTTGACGACATCGACGCCGTGATCCCCGCGCAAGAACGCGAGGAGTTCATGAGCCGTTACCGCGCTGCCGCCGGTTTCGCCAAGGACCGGCTCAACGCCGCCCCGCCGTTGATTGCGCCCGGAGCCAAGGTGGCCGCTGCGTAGACGTGGCTGTCTCAAGGCAATGCGCGTGCATCGATTTGCCAGCCGGCGTCTTTGCAGATGCCGCAATCGTTGCCCACGAAGTAACCGCGGCCCGCTGCGCTCGTGTCGCCTTGTAGCTGCCATTTCAGCCACGCGACGGCCACGACGCCGAAAGGCCCGCCGTTGTCTTGGTTGTAGGTGCCTCCATGACCCACCGACGGGTGCACGCCGTAGAAGACCGGAATCCGGGCCGGCATGACTTCGAAGTCGCGCTTACCGTTGGCATAGGCGATGTCGGATTCGCCGCCGGTCACGATGATCACCGAGCCGTGGATCCCGGCGTAGATCGCCGCGTTGCGCGCGTCTTCGAATAGGCCGCTGTTCCAAATCCCCACCGTCGCCACGCGCGGATCGTTCGAAGCGCCGTACGACATCAAGCCGCCGCAGGACATGCCCATGGCAGCGATGCGCTCCACGTTCACCTTTCCGTAGAAGCGGCTGTTGCGGCGCTTGCTTTCCGCCTCGAGCCAGTTCATGGCTGCGACAAGATCCGTGCCGTTCACCATGCTCCCGCGGTCCGCGGGCGGACCGGCGGCGCCACCGGGCGGAGGCCCGCCGCCGCCCGCACCAGGCCCGCCGGCCGGGCGCGCGAGCGGCGGGCCGTCGGCGATGACGACGAAGCCGTGGGATGCGATTTCGCTCAAGTACTCGGGGAACATGAGCCCGTTGTTCGCGCAGCCGCCTTCGCCCCAGACGAGCACCGGGTGCTCGTCCATCGAGAGCGCTCGAGGGCGGTAAATGGT
This sequence comes from uncultured Gammaproteobacteria bacterium, assembly GCA_946887385.1. The sequence continues at coordinate 9,648 of CAMPKU010000048.1, read as the reverse complement.
GTGAGTGGCGAGTCCGGGATCGTGCTCGACGACGACCGGGAATGGGCCCGTGGGCGCGGTGCCGGTTTGCTGCACGTCGACGACCGTGAGCTTCGTGATGGCGCGCGCGGGCTCTGTCTGTGCCGCTGTCGTCGCCGCGATCCCGGCCGCGTATCCCACCACGAGCACGCCTTGAGCGATGCTTCCGAATCGATTTGGCAATTTCATTGCACTTCCCCCAACGTTATCGATCAGTATCGACGGCGACGGCGCTTGCAGCAACGCGATCGAAGAACTCGAAGATCGCGGGCCAAACCATCGGCACCATGCTGCCATGGTTGCCGTCGACCTCGAGGTAGTCGAATTCCAAGTCGCCGGCGCGCATGAACTCGGCAAGCGCGCGGCTGCCGGCGAGCGACGGTGCGGCGCCGGTGCCTTCCGTGACGAAGATCGGCAAGCTGCGGATCGTGTCGAAGGGATACGTCTCCTTATCTATGAACGGTCCGGACATCGGCGCAACGGCCCGCCAGCGCTCCGGATAGCGCGCGGCCAGGTGCCAGGCCCCGCCGCTACCCATCGAATGCCCCGCCAAGAACGTGCGCGACCGATCCGCACCGTATTCTTCCGTCACGATCTCGAGTGCCGTGATGACCTCGAGCTCGCTCAAGGCCAGCTCGCGGCGACGATCGGGCGTGACGGCTGCGCGCTGCTCGGCCGCCGCCTCCGACTCGCCGAACACCGCGGGCAACCGTAGCGGATTGCCGTAGGCGCCGAGAGGAGAGAAGCCGAGCGGCGAGACGACGATATAGCCATGCTCCTCGGCGAGCTTGCCGAGCAGTCCGTCCGCCATGTCGAGATACGTGCTCTCGTTCGCACCCGCGCCGTGTAAGAACAACAGGATCGGCAGCGAGCGCCGGCCGTCCCATGTGCTCGGCACATACAGCCGATACGGCATCTCGGTGCCCGTCGGCGCAAACACATAGCGGCGGTGCTGGTCGCCCGTCGCGGGCAGCGTTTGAGCCGCAACGTGGCCCGCGATGCCGAGCCACAAGGCGGCCAACACACTCAAGCAACGTGGCATCGACGTGTCCTCCTTACGCTGGGCGGCGAGTCAAGCGATAGAGCAGCACGATCAATCCGAGCGTCAAGAGATCCGCGACGGCCACCATGTAGAAGCCCGCGGCAAACGAGCCCGTCGTGTCGCGCAGGATGCCGAGCATCTGCGGCCCGAAATAGCCGAACAGTCCCGCGCCGAGGCTCACGATGCCCATCGCGTTGCCTGTTTCTCGGCGCGGCATCAAGCTGCCTGCGAGCCCGTAGAGCTGATTCGCCGCGGAGAAGCCGACGCCGATGACGACGGCCGTGGCCACACGAAACAACAGCTCGTGCTCCACCGCCAACGACGCAGAGGCTACGGCCAGCACGGCCACCATTCCGCCGAGCATGACGAGCTTGTTCATGCGATCGGCGAGTATGCCGATGAGCAGGTTCAGCACGATGGCAGCGATGTAGCCGGTGCTGATGATGACACCGGCTGCAGCAGCGTTGAGACCATAGACGGAGTCGGCCACGCTCGGCACGAAATACGTGACGGTGAACTGGCCGAAGCCGCCGAGGCCGACGACGAGCGCAAGCAGCCAGACTACGGGTGTGCGAAAGGCGCTCGTATATCGCGCGCCGTCGGCGGGCACGGCCGCTGGCGGCTTCGCCGAATCGGGCTCCGCCGTGGCGCGATAAAATAGAAAGAACACGGCGGCGCCGAGCAACGCCATGGCCGCATATCCCAAGATCGCCGTGCGCCAACCGAGCTCGCCGACGAGGGCTCCGCCGAGCGGCGCGCCGACGACCGAAGCCATTGCCGAGGTTGCGCCGAGCACGCCCATGGTTCGGCCGCGCAGCTGCGGCGGCGCAGTCATCGCCACTGCGATGAGCACACTGACGAAAGCGAAGCGATAACCGAAGACCGTGAGGCCGCGGAAGGCGACGGCCGACTCGAAATTCCACGCGCGCGCGAGCAACACGCTGCCGATTGCGACGCCAACGAGCCCGGCCGCAAGCACGCGCTTCTCGCCGAAACGCTTGGCGGCGAAGCCGGCCGGCACGCTGAGCAGCAGCGCGAGCAAGCCGTAGAGACCCGTAAAGAACCCGAGCTGCGTGAAGCTCATGCCCACGTCCGCCTGGATCGACGGCAGCAGCGGCGAAAACCCAAGGTTCGACAGCTGCAGCGAGAACATTGCAACCAGCGTGACGCCGAAGGGCAGCAGCCACAGCGTCTGCGAAACGTTCGTGGTTGCCGTTCTCATCGCTGCACGCGCTCGTCGAGAAACGACGCGACGGCTTTACGGGCTGCGGCAGCATCCCAAGCTCGCGCATCGACCACGTCGGCCTCCACCGCCAGCGCGGGAATGCCGGCTTCCTCGAGCGCACGCTCGATGAAGAGGCGGCCGGTTGCCGAGGGCTTCATGCTCTGCGGATGCAGCACGAGCGCCGCGTCGATGCGATGCTCGAGCGCCTGCGCCACGGTCCACTCCGCGGCCCACGGCGGGTTGTGCAGGAACTCGTTGAAGCTTGCGGTCCGGCTCGCGAGCGCGGCGAGCGGATCCTCGAGCCCGTAACGAATGTAGCCGTCGGGACCGAACGCGAGATACATCGACCACACGAATACCGCGCCGTGCGATTCTTCGAAGGCGGTATAGAAATCCGTGTCGTGCCACAATCCCGCGCCCACCCACATGAGACGCAGCCTCTCGCCTTCGCACGCCGCTACACCGCCGTCGACGCGCGCTCGCACCTCGTCGTAAAAGTGCTGCGCGTGCGCCACTGCCCAGTCGGTTCCCCGCACCCACTGCGTCGCCATCACGTTCGCGATCTGCTCGGTCATGCGTACGGGCGTGGCAGGCGCTGCTGCGATCAGCTGCCGCGCCGCGTCGAAAATCTCTTCTTGCCGATTCACGCGGGCGAGGCGTTCGCGCAGCTCCGCGTGGTCGAGGCGCTGCTCACTAATCGATTCCAGGCGCTCGATGAGGCGCTCGAGCGCGGTCGCTACGAACTCGAGCCGATGCGGCTCGATGAGCTCGCGCCAGCGATGGCGCGTGAGCTCCCACCAGCGCGGCGGCAGCTCGCTCGCACCCGTGTGCTCGATCTCGAACAGCTCGGCGCCGAATGCCTCGGCCCAAAGCGAGAACACGCGGTGGATACAGTCGCAGGTCAAACGCGCACACAGCAGGCGCGGCGCCGGCAACCCGCCCCACGGCGCTTCGCCGGCTTTAGCGTAGCGCGTGGTCGCGAGCCCGAGGCTGCAGTAACGGCACAGTTGATCGGGAATGCCGTCGGCCGTCATCGCAGCGAGAAACGCCGGCGCTTGGCGCTTCGCGGCCACGAGCGACGACCACCACTGATTGCTGACGGCGGGGATCTCCAATAGATCGAACAGCTCGAACGGCACGTCCGCTTGGATGAGCGCGTACGGCCGGCGCTCGTTGAAGACGCGTTGCCGCAAATCGCCGAACCACTGCTTCTGGAACGCAGCCGCCGCGAGTGTCGACTGCAGCTGCTTCTCAGCCACAGCGGACCTCCGGCCGAGTGCGTGCGCCAGCGAGCAGCGAGCGGATGCGTTCGCGCTCCACGGCCGTTGCGCCGATCGCGGGCTCGCCGGCGAGCACGATGTGCGGAATCGCGTGCCGCGCGAGCAGCTCGCGCACGCGCGGATAGTCCCAGCCGAAGCTCGCATCGTCCTGCGGCTGCGAGAGCACGACGGCTTCGGCCGCGCCCAGCGCGTCGCCGAGCTTGCGCATCAACGCCCCGACCGGCAGGCGCGCGTCGATCGACTCGCGCGCGTAATGACTTGCGAGCGCAGCGACTGCGTCGTTCGTAAGCTCAACGTCCGTTGTGGTGCCGCAGCGGCCAAACGGGCTCACCTCGGCCACCACGACGCCGCCCTCGGCTTCGATGGCTGCATGCATGGCGGGCGCATCGACGGGCACCCCGGCCACGAGCACGCGCGGTCCTTCCAATGGCGTTCGCGAGGCCAACGAGTCTGCTGCGGCATTCGCGAGCGAGGCATAACGCTCGGGCTCAAGCTGCCAGAAGGCGCCGAGCAGCGGTAGCGCGTCAGCGCCGGCCAGGCGCGGGGTCTCGGTGCGTAGCGCTTGAAGGCGCCGTGCCGCGGCGCGCGCGCGATTGGCGCTTACGATTGCACCGCGAAGGTCGTCGGCTCGATGTTGCCGACCTGCGAGATGGGCGAGGCGGGCCGACAGGTCGCGCGTTCGGTCGGCGTTATACGCGTGCGCTTCCGGAGTGTCCGAGTGCAACACATCGAACAGCAACACGGGCGGCAGTGCAGCCGCAATGCCGCGGCGCTTAAGCTCGCGCAGATACAGAAAGCACTTGTAGTCGGGGTCCGAGCTGCGCGGCAGCACGATGGCGGCAACATGGGCTAGGCGCTCGGCTAACGCGGCTTCGACGAGCTGCCGCAGCCGGTTCGGAAAAAGGTTGGGCTCGAGCACGCGGTCCGCGGCCGGCGTCGGTGCGCTGCTGCCGCGAGCGAAGACCGGCGAAAATCCTGCCGTGCGCACGAGCTCGACGGGAACCGACGGCCACGATGCGACGACCGTTTCGCGGTCTCGTGCCGGATCGCGGCCGAGCGCCGAAAACGGCTCTTCGAATGCAGCGCGCAGCTCATCGATGACGCTCGCGCCCATGGTGCGCCTCAGATGTTTCCGGCGGCGCGCAGCCGCTCGAGGGTGTCGGGGGCGTAGCCGAGCCAGTTTCCGTACACGAGCGCGTTGTCTTGGCCGACGCCCGGCGCGGGTCGCGCCTGGCCGGATGGGGTACCCGAGAAACGAATCGGCACACCCGGGCCGATCAAATCTGCAACGCGCCCGAGCACCGGATGCTCGAGCGCCACAGTCTCGCCGCGCGCCAGCACGTGCGGATCGCGGACAGCATCGGCCGGCGTGCGGACCGGTGCCGCGGGGACGCCGTGCTGCTCGAACAGCGGCACGAGCTCTGCCGTCGGCCGGCTGCGCGTGAACGTCTCGATCTCGCCGTTGATGGCCTCCTTGTTGGCCACGCGCGCGTCGCGCGTCGCAAAGCGCGGATCGTTCTCGAGCTCGGGGCGGCCGATGGCCAGGAACACACCGCGCGCGAACTGGTCCGTCGGCGCGCAGATCGCGAGATAGCCGTCAGCCGACTCGTAAACACCAAACGGCGTGAGTCGCGGCACCATGCGCCCCGTGCGCTGCGGTACGCCGCACGTTTCGAGCAAGTCGAACGGCTCCGCCGCCACGAGCGATGTCAACACGCCGAGCATCGAGACGTCGACGTGCCGACCAGCACCGGTAACATCGCGTTGACGAAGCGCCGCAAGAATGCCGACGACGGCAAAAACCGGTGCCGAGAGATCGGCGAACGGCACACCCACACGGACCGGCGGATCGTCGGGCGCGCCCGAGGTCATCATCAGTCCGCTCAACGCCTGAACGATGCTGTCCATGGCTTTGCCCGAGCCCGTCGTCGAGTGATCGGCGCCATATCCGGATATCGAGCAATAGACGATGCGCGGATTGCGCTCGCGCGCGAACTCGTAACCGACGCCAAGCCGCTCGAGCGTACCCGGTGCGAAGTTCTCCACGACGACATCCGCTTGCCGCACCAGGTCTGCGAAGACTTCCACCGACCCCGGCTGTTTCAAGTTCAGCGTAACCGCATACTTGCCGCGCAAGCGGTTCAATGCTGCGGCAGAGACGTCATCCGGCGCCGAACGGCCGAGCGTTACGCCGTTTCGCCCGATGAACGGCGCGTTCTCGCGGCAGTGATCGGGAGCGGCCGGGTTCTCGATCTTGATGACGCGGGCGCCGAGCCCCGCCAGAAGAAAGGTAGCGAACGGCCCTGCCAACGCCAGCGTCAGGTCGAGCACCGTGAGTCCGGACAACGGTCCGGCTGCGGTGTCGGCTTCGGCTGTGTTGTTCATGGCGGGCTAGCCGCAGTCTACTGAGCGGCCGGGCTACGGGCTAAGACTTCTTCGCCTTGCGCGTTAGACGTGGTGCGTCTTTCAATGTGCTGCCGCAGCGGCTCGCCAGGTCGACGAGCTCGCGCACGAGTCTCGAGCCGTTGCCGGCTTTCCAGGCGACCAGCAGCGATACGGTCGGCACGGGGTCGCAGTCGAGCGGCCGAAAAGTGACGCCGGGGGGCAGCAACGCGCTGATGGAATCCGGCAGCAAGGCGAAGCCCAGCCCCTCCTGCACCAGCTTGAGGTGGCCCAGCACGTTATCGGCGCTGGAGACGGCATGCATCCGAATTTTCGCTGCGCGATACAGATTCGCCGCGGCATCGTGCAGCGGCGGCGACAACCGGCGCTCCATCGTGATGCATGGCAGATCGTCGAGGCTGTTCACCGGAATCGCTTTGCGACGCGCGAGCGCATGATGAGAAGGCAGCACGATGACGAGCTGCTCGCGCAGCAACTCCACGGCGTCGAGACCATCACCCTCGAGCGGGCCGCGCACGAAAGCCACGTCGAGGGATCCCGACTGAAGACCCGCGATGGGGTCCACGGCGTATTTGCTGTGCAGGATCAGGCGCAAGTCCGGCAGGTGCTGCGCCAGGAGCGGCCGCAGCGCGGGCAGGATGCGCACGTCGGCCGATGGAAAAGTACCGACCGACAGCTCGCCCGCGCGCCCATCGGCAGCCCGCTTCGCGAGCCGCCCCGCGTGCTCCACGCGTGCGAGGATATCCTTCGCTTGCTGCAAAAAGATGCGTCCTGCATGCGTTAGCGCAACGTGCTGCCGGCTGCGGTCGAGCAGTTTCACGCCCACGGATTTTTCCAGCTGACGGATCTGCTGGCTCAGAGACGGCTGCGCGGTGCGCAGCCGGGCCGCCGCGCGTGTAAAGCTGAGCTCTTCGGCGACGGCAACGAAGTAGCGTAGATGCCTGAGTTCCACGGTTTGTTATTGGGTGCCTCGCCGACCGAGAGACTACAACATCCCGTCGATCCGGCCGAGAAAAAATCAGTCCTCATGGCACGCAACTTGCTGCCATCGAGACCACCACGGAAGGATCAAGGGCATGCCAAAACATCCCGATCGCGACTACCCGCAGGAGCAGCGCAAGCACCCGGACGCGTACGAAGGCGATTTGAACCCGAATCGCATGGCGGGGCAAAACATCGGCGAACGCATCGCCACCGTCCCGGCTGCTGATTTGAAGGAAGTGGTTTCGGCGCTCGCCGACGAGTTTACGGTCGACGAGCTGCGTCAGATCCCGATCGTCGTCGAAGGCACGTCACTCGAGCAGGGCGCCAAGTACGTTGATCTCGCCGATGACAGCCGGCGCGAGATCACTGCCATGGGACGCATGGCGGCCTCGCCCGATCAGTGGCTCGTGCCGAAACAGGAAACGCCGCCGGCTTACTGGAACCGGATCATCGGGCGCAGTCACTGAGCTGACGGGCCGGCGCTCACCGCCACTCGTCACCGGCGGCGCCGGCCTTCCGCAAGCGAGTCCAGACTTTCGCGCGCGGCGTACCGCCGCTTTTTGCGAGCTGCTTGATCGCCGCGGCGCGTTTGACGCGTTTCCGGCGCACCTTCTTGCTCGCCGGTTTCGGCTTCTTTTTCGCCGTCGCCTTGGTAGTCCGTCTCGCCATGGCCGCTCCTCCTATTCCCTGTGCGCGACTTGGAACCGGATGGCTCCGGTTCGCGTCGTCAGCCCGTCTATAGCCGGACCAGCGCTGCGAGGCGCTTTAGGAACGTGAGCAGCGCGGCAGCCTCGCCGTTCGCGTTGCCGCGGGAGCCGATCAACGGCGTCACGCCCAACGAGTCGAGGATGCGTTCCTGTATGGGATCCGGCCGCGTCATCACGATGTACGATCGTGGTCGCGATTCGCTCTGCCCGGATTCGAGCCAGATCTCGCGCAACCGGAATAGCAGCAGGCGCAAGTTCACGTCCGATACGCTGTAGCCGAGGAACAGCACGCCGCGCCCCAGCGCATCCGCCATGAGCTGAATGTCGAGCGGATCCTGGAACGCCAACCGGCGAAAGTAGTCGGTTTCCGTAAGCACGAGCGAGCCGCCTTCCTCGAGGTCGCCGTGGAATTTCACGATCGTCGTGAGATTCGGGTCGAGGCTCGCGATGTCCTTCGCTGTCGTGGCCTTGTTGACCGCCACGCCGTGCAGCTTGAATGCCCGCTCCAGCAACGCGTCGTAATTCGTCGTATAGATCAGCGGAAAACCGAGCCGAACGATGAGGCGATGTGCGTCGGACGCCGCGAGAGTGTCGTCCGGCACGGCCCAGTCGCGTGCCATCCGTTCGCGCAAGCCGTCGATCGACCCTTTCTTCAACCGATAGTATTCGGCGAGCGAGCGGAAGTCGGTACTCAGGCTGAGAAACGCTTCGGGATCGAAGCCGAGATCGGGTCCGAGTCGGCCGATGAACGCTTCCCAGGATGGCAAGCCGAGCTCGGCCGACAGGCCGGCGCCCGCGAATAAAATCACGCGGCGCCGGCGTATTTCTTCGGCGAGTTGCTCGACGAGGCCGTTTTCATCGTCGTTGCGGGTCTCGTGCCGATCGTCCATTTGCGCGTGCTGCAAGCTGCGCGCCAAAGTTGACGGCCACGCGTTGGTGCCACGCCGAAAGGCTCTCCCGTGCGCGACGCGCGCCCTGGACCGGTTTTTGCACTTACACCGATCAGCGCGACGATCGCAACTTTTGCGTTTGTTGTGTCTCGATCGTTTCGGTCTGCGGCTGCTGCGGCATCTCGAGAGTAGCCGTGTCGGCGTTTGCCGCGCGCGCGGCTTGCGTGGCTTTGAGATCCGCGACGGCGTCGCGCAGCGCTTTGCTCGCCTCTTGTGTGAGCGTGTACTCGGCTTCGTAGTCCTCGCGGAGCATGTCGAGCTCGACGATCGTCAGCGTGTGTTGCTCGTCTTCGATCGTCGGGTCGGCGACATCGACCGCGCGCTCGGGCGGCTGTTCCGGAACGGTGACTGCGCCGACGAGCTGAACAGGCGCCGCTTCCTCGATCGTCGGGTCGGCGGCAGCGGCGCCGGCCGGCGCCGTCGGACCGGCGGGATCGGCGAACCAATCCACGCGCGCGTCCCCCGTGATTGGCGCTCCAACGTCGAGATCGACGGAGCCCGTCGCCGCGATGTCGAGTGGGAGCCCGGGCGATTGCGAGGGCGTGCGCGGTAGGTCACCTTCGACCACGTCGAAGCCGGCCACGGGATCGACTAGCTGCCGCGGCGGGGAAGGGCGCAGCTTGGCGCCGCTTTGCCTCGTCTTTTCGTGTTTACGCCGGCGCACTAACAGCAAAGGCGTTGCCAGTGCGATGACGACGCCGAGCGCGAGCAGGGCCGTCAACCAGGTCGAGTTACTTGCGGCCGTCGCGGAGCTTGCGGCTTCGGCCGTAGCGCTGTCCGCCACGGATATGGGCGCCGCACTCGGCTGCACGCCGGCGACAGCCGGAGCAGGTGGTTCGATTGCCTCAGTGACGGCGCTCGCAGCCGCTTCGCCGCGCAGCGGCTGTATCTCGCTCGCCGTCGCTTGCGGCAGCGGCGCCGACGGCGAGGCTGCGGCTTGCTCGGCTGCGCGAACGGTGGGTATGGCAGCGATCTCCGGAAGTGCCGGCATCGCGGCCAGAATCGCCGATCGGCGCGAAACGATTCGCGACGCCGCCGA
>CAMPKU010000047.1 GCA_946887385.1 uncultured Gammaproteobacteria bacterium | reverse complement strand
CGTTGGATCCGACTCTCGAGAGCGGCTAGCTCCTCACGCGTGTTGATGTTCGAGAATGCTTCGGGCGGCTCGAATGCAACCTTGCGGGCACCGATTCGCTCCAGCAGTTGCCACGTCGGCGGATGAGCTCCACCGGCCAGGGCTTCACTGACGATGGGCAAAGCGGTGACGGGCCACAACGCACAGAGCGGCTGCCTGCCATCACTCGTTTCAGCCATGGCCGCCCCGTCCGGTGCCTGATGCAGCAACCGCACGTATAGGTCATCCGGCAACAGCGGCGCATCGCAAGGGCTGACGGCAAGAATACGAGCGCCCTGCTCCTCGGCCCAAACGAGACCAACCTTGACACCGGCGAGCGGACCCAAAGGGTCGCCAGGCGCGTCGTGAATTGCGGGCAGCCCTTCGGCAAGCGCAACGGCATCTGCATCGGTTCCGGGCCGAACGTTCACTGCTACATGCGCGCACACGGTGCGCAACCGGTTGACAGCCCACAACAGCAGCGGCCGGCCGTCGAGCAACGCAACGGCCTTCTCGCCGCCGAAGCGAACCGAGCGGCCACCCGCAAGCACCAGCCCAACCACCTCGCTCGCGCTCATGGCGGAAAGGGCCGCGCGAGCTCGTCGACGAGATCCGCGATCGCTTCAATGTCGTTGAGGTCGGCGAGCGGCAGCGGCACGCTCGCGGGCCGTTCATCGCTCGCGATCGCGACGATCTGCGGATCGCTCGGGTACAGCAGCGGCTTGCCCACGGATGCGCGGTGCACCTCGAGCTTCGCATGGCGCTCCGTCTTGAACCCTTCGACGATGACGAGATCCACGCGCGCCAGGTGCGGCACGAGCTCGGCCAACGTGGGCTCGGCTGCGCCGCGCAGCTCGTGCATCAACGCCCAGCGCCGCGCGCTCGAGATCAGCACCTCGTGCGCGCCGACGAGCCGGTGCGTGTGCGAGTCCTTACCTGGTTGATCGATGTCGAAGCTGTGGTGCGCGTGCTTGATCGTCGAGACGCTGCGGCCGCGCGCGATTAGGATCGGGAGGAGCTTCGCGAGCAAAGTGGTCTTGCCGCTGCCGCTCCATCCCGCGAGCCCGATCAGCCGCACACGCTCATTCCGCCGTGGCCAAAGCGGCCTCGCGGACGGTCGCCTGCTCGGCCTTTTCGACGCGCGCGGCGCAATACTTGAACTCGGGAATCTTGCCGAACGGATCGAGCTTCGGATTCGTAAGCCGATTCGCGGGGCTCTCCGCGAAGCAGAACGGCATGAAGACCATGCCCTCGGCAACTTCGCGATCGGGGCGCAAGATCGCCTCGAGCACGCCGCGTCGGGTTTCGACGGTGATCTTGTCGCCCTGGCGTAGCCCGCGCTTGTGCATGTCGCGCGGATTCATCGCGGCGATGCCCACGGGCTCGATCGCATCGAGCACGCCGGCCCGGCGAGTCATCGCACCGGTGTGCCAATGCTCGAGCAGCCGTCCCGTCGTGAGCACGAGCGGATACTCGGCATCGGGCACTTCATCGGGCGGCAAGAGGTCCGTGGGCACGATCTTGGCGCGGCCGTCGGCCGTCGGGAAGCCGCTCGTGAAGGCAATCTCGTCGCCGGGCACGTCCGGAGCCTGCGACGGGTAGATCACCGAGTCTTCGCGGTCGATGCGCTCCCAGGAAATGTTTTTCAGGGACGGCATCGTCGCAGCCATTTCGGTATAAACGTCCGAGACGTGGCGGTACTGCCAATCAAGGCCGATGCGCCGAGCGAGCTCCACGATGAGCTCCCAGTCCTGCCGCGCCTCGCCGGGCATATCGAGGGCCGGGCGGCCCATCTGCACCTGGCGATTGGTGTTCGTGTACGTGCCCACTTTCTCGGCGTGCGCCGAGGCCGGCAGCACCACGTCGGCGTACCACGCCGTCTCCGTGAGGAAGATGTCCTGCACCACGAGGTGCTCGAGCTTGGCGAGCGCCGCGCGCGCATGGTCCTGATCGGGGTCCGACATCGCGGGGTTCTCGCCCATGATGTACATGCCCGTGATCTCGCCTTCGTGCACGGCGTCCATGATCTCGACCACAGTGAGGCCGCGTTTGGGGTCGAGCGTCTGCCCCCAAAAGTTCTCGTACCAGCCACGAATGTCGAGCTTCTCAACGGACTTGTAGTCCGGGAAGTACATCGGGATCAGGCCGGCGTCCGACGCGCCCTGCACGTTGTTCTGGCCGCGCAGCGGGTGCAGCCCCGTGCCGCGGCGGCCGATCTGGCCCGTGATCAACGCGAGCGCAATCAGGCAGCGCGCGTTGTCGGTGCCATGCGTGTGCTGCGAGATACCCATACCCCAGAAGATGATCGACGCCTTCGAGGTGGCGTAGATGCGTGCGACATCGCGCAGCACGTCCGCCTTCACGCCCACGACCTCGGCCATGGCTTCGGGCGAGAAGTCCTTGACCTTGGCCTTCAGCGATTCGAAGCCGGCAACGTGGTCGCGAATGTACGCCTCGTCGTACAGCTTTTCCTCGATGATCGTATGCAGGAATGCGTTGAGCAGCGCAACGTCGCTGCCGGGCCTGAACTTGAGGCCGTGCGTAGCGTGACGCATGAGGTCTTGGCCGCGCGGATCGATGACGATCAGCTTCGCGCCGCGCTTCGCGGCCTGCTTGAAGAACGTGGCGGCAACCGGATGGTTCACCGTGGGACGCGCGCCGATGACGATGATGCAGTCGGCCTCCATCGCCGCATTGAACGGCGCCGACACGGCGCCCGAGCCGATGCCCTCCATGAGCGCCGCAACACTCGACGCGTGGCACAGCCGTGTGCAGTGATCGACGTTGTTCGTTTCGAAGCCCGTGCGCACGAGCTTCTGGAACAGATACGCCTCTTCGTTCGAGCCCTTCGCCGAGCCGAAGCCCGACAGCGCTTTGCCGCCGCGCTCGTCGAGAATCTTCTTGAGCCCCGCGGCGGCGCGCGTGAGCGCTTCTTCCCAGGTGGCTTCGCGAAACACGCTCAAGCGGTCGGCAAACGGCTTGTCGACGTCGGCAGCGCTCTTCGGCGCGTCGTCGCGGCGAATCAGCGGCTTCGTCAGGCGCTCGGGCGAGGCAACGTAGTCGAAGCCGAAACGGCCTTTCACGCACAGCCGATTTTCGTTCGCATAACCGTTGCGGCCGTCAACCTGCACGATGCGGTTGTCCTTCACGGCCACCGCCGTTTGACAGCCCACGCCGCAGAACGGGCACAGCGTATTCACGACCTTGTCGAACTTCTGCACCGCGCGCTTGGTGAATGTTTTGTCCATGAGCGATTTTTCGTACAGCGCACCCGTGGGGCACGCTTGCACGCACTCGCCGCACGTGACGCAGGTCGAAAGGCCCATCGGATCGTGGATGTCGAACACGGGCACGGTATGGCTGCCGCGCAATCCCATGCCGATCACGTCGTTGACCTGCACGTCGCGGCACGCGCGCATGCATGCGTTGCAGGAGATGCACGCGTCCAGATTGACGGCGATGGCGGGATTGGAGAGATCGAGGGCGGCCTCTTCGTGCTCGTGCTCGTGCTCGCCGGGCGCGAACTTCGACGCATAGCGCTGGCTGCTCGTAATGCCCATCGACGACGCCCATTGCCAGAACGGCGCCTGGTTGTCGGGCCCGTCTTCGCGCGGCCGCATGTTGCTCACGAGTAGCTCGAACACCATCTCGCGCGATTTAACGGCGCGCTGCGATTGCGTCTGCACTTCCATGCCGGCCACAGGTTTGCGAATGCAAGAAGCCGCGAGCACGCGCTCGCCTTTCACCTCGACCATGCATGCGCGGCAATTGCCGTCCACCCGGTAACCCGGCAAGTCGACGTGGCACAGATGCGGGATCTTGGTGCCTTCGCGCTTCGCCACGTCCCAAATGGTTTCGCTCGGGCTGGCAGCAACGTCCTTGCCGTCGAGCTTGAAAACGATTGTGTCCGTCATCTCAAGGGCCCTTCCGGAACAGCGTGAGCAGATGGTTCACCGGGTTCGGTGCCGCCTGGCCCAGGCCGCAAATCGACGAGTCGCGCATGACCGTTTCGAGGTCTCGTAGGGCTGATTCGTTCAATGCGCCCTCGGCCTTCAGCAGCGTGACCATTTTATCCGTGCCTTCGCGGCACGGCGTGCATTGGCCGCAGCTTTCGTGCCTGAAAAATTTCAGCAGGTTCACCACGGCATCCTTCACGTCGTCGTGGTTCGAAAATACGACCACGGCGTGCGAGCCGACGAACGCGCCCACCTTCGCGAGCTCGCCGCCGAAATCGAGCGGAATGTCGCCGAGGGAGGCCGGCAAAATGCCGCCCGACGCGCCGCCCGGCAGATAGGCCGTGAACTCATGGCCCTCGAGCATACCGCCGCAATAATCGTTGATGAGCTCACGCGCCGTGACGCCGGCCGGCGCCTGAACCACGCCGGGCTTCTTCACGCGCCCCGACACGGACCACGAGCGCGGCCCCGGATGGCCGTCGCGGCCTTGTTTGGCGAACCATTCGGCGCCGTGGTGCAGGATGTCGCGGATCCACCACAGCGTCTCGACGTTCTGGTTCAACGTGGGGCGGCCGAAGATGCCTACTTCTGCGATGTACGGCGGGCGATTGCGCGGCAAGCCGCGCTTGCCTTCGATGCTCTCGATCATCGCGCTCTCTTCGCCGCAGATATACGCACCCGCGCCCCGGCGCAGCTCGATGAATCCCGGCGCCGCGATGCCGGCGGCTTCGAGGGCCGCGATCTCGCGCCGCAAAATTTCGAGCACACCCGGGTACTCGTTGCGCATGTAGAAATAAATGCGCTCGGCTTCCACGCAATGCGCCGCGATCAACGCGCCTTCGAGCGTGCGATGCGGATCGCGCTCGAGGAACCAGCGGTCCTTGAACGTGCCAGGCTCGCCCTCGTCGCCGTTGATGGACATCAAACGCGGTCCGGCATAGGAGCGCACGAACTGCCACTTCTTGCCGGGCGGGAAACCCGCGCCGCCGAGGCCGCGCAAACCCGACGCCTGCAGCTTCTCGATGACGGCCTCGGGCGTGAGCTGCCCGGAGCGCACCGACTCGAGCAGGCGATACCCTCCGCCGGTGCGATACGCCTCGAAGCCGACGTACTGCGGCACGACGACGCCGGTGCGCCGCTCGCGCACGTCGCGCAGAAGCCCTTCCACCGTCGCATTCTCGACTTCGCGGTCGCCCACGCGCGCCGCCGGCGCCCCGGCGCAGCGGCCGATACACGCAGCCCGCACCACCCGCACCTGCTCAGGATCGACGCCGGCGCTCAAGCGCTCGATGAGATCGTCGGCGCCCGCGATCATGCAGCTAATGGATTCGCAGACGCGGATCGTCACGGGCGCCGGCTTCGCCTCGCCCTCTTTGACGATATCGAAATGGTCGTAGAACGACGCCACTTCGTAGACCTCGGCCTGCGCCAAACGCATTTCCTCGGCGAGCGCGCGCAAGTGCCGGGCTTCGAGACAGCCGAATTTGTCCTGGATCAGGTGCAGGTGCTCGATCAACAGATCGCGGCGCCGCTCCTTCTCACCGAGCAACGCGCGGACGTCTGCGAGCGCCGCGTCGTCGAGGACGCGGCCTTTCGGCCCGCGCTCGCGGCGCGAGCGCGGAGTTTCTGGTCTCATTGGAGATCCTTCTCCCCGCTCGATTCGCCGGAATGGTTAGAGCAGAGAGGCATAAGTAAGGCAATTCACCATCTGTCCCGGTTCGACGCGCGTGAGGTGCTCCGGAAGCTCCACCACGCCATCGGTATCGACCAGTGAGGATAGCAGCCCGGCCCCCTCGCGCGGAAATTTCACGGCCTCGAGCATCCCATCGTCGGCCCTGCGCAGGTGAACGCGCACGTACTCGCGGCGCGCAGGTTTCTTCCGATACAGGAACTGCGCCCGCACCGGCACGGCCGGCGGTGCAGACCAGTCGGCGCCCGCGAGCGCCAGAATCGCGGGGCGCGCCACGCGCGCGAACGTGATGAAGCTCGCCACGGGATTGCCGGGCAGGCCGATGAACGGCGTTCCATCGATCACGCCCATGGCAACCGGCCGCCCCGGCTTCATCGCAATGCGCCAGAACACGAGCGTACCCACGCTCTCGATGGCCGCCTTGACGTAATCGCCTTCTCCCGTGGACACGCCGCCCGAGCTCAAGATCAGGTCGTTGGCACGGGCGGCCGCTTCGAGCACCGCCGCAATTTCCGTGCTGTCGTCGCCGCGAATGCCGAGGTCGCTTACTTCGCAGCCGAGCCGCCGCAGCATCGCAATCAGCATGAAGCGGTTCGAGTCGAAGACTTGGTTCTCGCGCCGCACCGTACCCGGCTGCGCGATCTCGTCGCCGTTCGAGAACACGGCCACCTTCACGCGCCGGCGAACCCGCGCCTCGGTGCGGCCCATGGCCGCGACCGCCGCGACGTCTTGCGGGCGCAGCCGGCGTCCGGCCGGCACGATCACTCTACCGAGCGTGATGTCCTCGCCCGCCGGCCGCACGTTCGCGCCTCGCTTCAACCCCGCAGGCAGCAGCACGCCGCCCGCTTCGTCGGTGCGCGCATCTTCCTGCATGAAAACGGTGTCGGCACCCGCGGGCATCGGCGCTCCCGTGAAGATGCGAACCGCTTCGCCGGGCGCCACCGCCGCACCGGCCGCAGCGCTACCGGCTTGCAGCCGGCCTGCAACGCGGAACGAGCGTGCATCGCCGGTAGGCAAGTCCTCCCCGCGCACGGCGTAGCCGTCCACGGCGGAGTTCGTGAACGGCGGCAGCTGCAACGTCGCGAGCAAATCCTCCGCCAGAACACGGCCGTCGGCATCCACGAGCGCGACGGTATCCACCCCATCGACGGGGCGAAGCTGCGCCACGATCGCGGCCACGGCGTCGTCCACCGATAGAATCGCCGCGCCGGATGCGAAGCAGTCTTGCGAGAGCTGGGCCATATCGAACCCTAAACGATGCGATCGGGCCGGCTGTAAACGTTGAAGCGGTCGGCCTTGAGGAATCCCACCAGCGTGATGCCGAACTCGCGCGCGAGCTCGACGGCCAGCGACGACGGCGCACCGACGGCCGCAACCAGCGGCACTCCGGCCATCTTCGATTTCTGCATCAGCTCGAAGCTCGCTCGGCCGCTGACGATGACGCCGTGCCCAACGAGCGGGACCGCCCCGCGCAACAGCGCGTGGCCGATCAGCTTGTCGAGCGCGTTGTGCCGGCCCACGTCCTCGCGCAGCTCGGCGATCGTGCCGGAGGCATCGAACAGCGCCGAGGCGTGCAAGCCGCCCGTCTGCTCGAACACCGCTTGGCGCGTTTTCAGCGCAGTGGGGAGCCGACCGAGCGCCTCACCCGTCATTTTGAAGTCCACGGCGTGGATGTCGTACTTGCCCTGCACGGCCACCGCGTCGATCGAAGCTTTGCCGCAAACACCGCAGCTCGACGTCATGTAGAAGTTGCGCTCCAAGCGCTTGAAGTCGACCGTGACGCCGGGGTTCAAGTCCACGCGCACGACGTTGATCAGGCCGCCGGCCGCGCTCTGCCCTCGTGCCACGACGCCTTGGACGTCGCTACCCGTGCGGATGATGCCTTCCGTGAACAGAAAGCCCACGGCGAGGTCCTCGTCGTCGCCGGGCGTGCGCATCGTGATCGATACGGGTTCTTCGGCACGGCTGCCGTCGCGCCTGAAGTACCCGAGGCGAATCTCGAACGGCTCCTCGGTGGCCACGAGATCGGGATCGTCGACTACCCCGAGCTCGCCGCCGCGGAAGCGGCGCACGGTCAGGGGCCGCGCCGATTGGCGCCGTCCTGCCTCGTCCAAGTCGCCCACCATCACCTCCGCGGATCTGAAGTTTCATCGCGCCAAGGCGACGAAAAGGAGCGCATTTTACCAGTCGGATCCCGCCTGTGGCGCCGGCGCGATTGGCGCCGCCAGCGGCTCCGCGGGGTCAATCCAGCGTGCTCGCCGCTTGTTTGTCATATAATCGCGCGCGGAGTGCAGCGGTGGCGCCCAAGCAACGGCGCTCGGTATGGGCGGACCCGGGAGTTCTATGACCGACGATGTGGGTATCAGCGGCTTTGCCGTCTACGTGCCGCCTTACCGCGTGGACCTCGAGTCATGGTGTCGCTGGACGCAGAACGTCTGGGATAAGACCCGTGCCGTCGTCGGCCACAGCTTCAGGATGCGCGGTCCTGCGCAGAGCGTCTATACGATGGCCGCAACGGCCGTCATGCGCCTCATCGACCGCTACGGCATCGATCCTAACCGCGTCGGCTTCTTGGGGCTCGGTACCGAATCGAGCACCGACAACTCGGCCGGCGCCGTCATCGTCAAGGGCATGCTCGACGAGGGCCTTCAGGCCCAGGGGCGGCTGCCGCTGTCGCGTCATTGCGAGGTGCCCGAGATCAAGCATGCCTGCTTGGGCGGCATATACGCGCTGAAACAGGCACTGCGCTACCTGGCGCTCGAGCGAGAGGATCGCTGCGCGATCGTCGTGAGCGCCGACATCGCCGAGTATGCCCGCGGCAGCTCCGGCGAGCCCACGCAGGGTGCCGGCGCGGTGGCCATGCTCATCGAACGCAACCCGAAGCTGCTGAAAGTTCATCTCGAGCACATCGGCAGCGCCTCGTCATACCGCGCCGTCGATTTCCGCAAGCCCGTGCTGCGCAACATCATTCGCGGCAAGCTCAACTGCCACTTTCAGGACCTGCCGGTGTTCAACGGCAAGTACTCCACCACCTGCTATCTCGATGAGACACTGCACGCGCTCAACGACATGGCGCGGCGCATGGGACGCGAGCCGTCCGACTACTACCGCGAGCTCGCGGCTATTTTCATGCATCGGCCCTACCACCGTATGCCGGAACAGTCGTTCGCCATGAGCTACCTCTTCGGTCTGGCGCAAGACGGCAGCCGCGGCCGCGCCGAGCTCGAGCACCACTGTGACCGCGCTCAGATGTCGGTGGCGAGCGTGCTCGAAGAGATGCAGTCGAAGCCGAACATTTTAGACCTGGTGAAAGACGGCAACATCGACGCCGACGCGTATCCGTTGAGCATTCAGCTCCTCAAAGAGTTTCGCGGCAGCCAGGAGTTCAGCGCGCTCGTCGCCGCCAAGATGTCGCTCGGCTCCGAGCCGATGAAAGACATCGGCAACGTGTACTGCGCGGCGCTGCCGGCCTGGATGGCGGCGGGGCTCGAGGACGCGCATCAACGGAACACGGACTTGGCGGGCCGCAAGATGCTCGCCGTCGGCTACGGCAGCGGCGACGCTGCCGAGGCCATTCCGATGACCGTAGCGGACGAGTGGCGAACCGCGGCCGCAAGAATCGGCTTCTCGGCAGCGCTCGAGCCGCACCAGGATTTAACGCAGGCACAGTACGAGAGCTTGCACGACACCGGCACGGCGCAAGGCCTGCACGACCCCGACCAAGGATTCGTGATTCAGTCGATCGGCAGCAGCGCGAACCCGAAGTTCAGCGACGAAGGCATCGAGTACTACCGCTTCGTGCGCTGAGGGCAGTCTCAGTCGCGCGTCAGGCGCTCAGTCTGCTGCGTAAGCTCCGCGACGAGCCCGTCGATGCCGCCGCTGGCGAACACGCGCTGATACTCGGCGCGCTTTAGCGCCAGATCGCTGACCCCGTCGGCCACGATGTTGATGATGCGCCAGCCCTCCGGCGTTTCATGGAGCAAGTACTCGAGCGACACGTCGGCCTCACCTTCGCGTTTGATGGCCGTTGCCACTTGCACGCGGCCGCTGGCATCCGGCTCACCGGCTTCGAGGGCACGGAAAGCATCCGATGCAACGTTCTTGAACCGCGCTGCATACGTCATGACGCTCAAGCGCTCGAACGCGTCGACGAACCGCTGTCGCTGATCATCCGTGAGCGAGGCCCACTGACGCCGCAGCGCAAACTCGGCGATGTACGGCAAATCGTGCGTGGCCACGATCGTGGGCTCGAGCGCGCGATAGCGCTCGTCGATCGTCGGCTCGCGGGCGGCAATCAAGCCGGCCTGCAAGGTGGCGATCGTAGCGACGGGCGTTTCGGTGGCGATTTGTGCCGCGCCGCCCGCGAGCGCAAGAACAGCCGCGGCCGCGGCGCAGCCCAAGAGGATCGATCGACGGTTCATTCTTCCGATTCTAACGCGCCTCACCAGCCGAACCCGAGCTGAAGCACCAGCAGCACCGCCGTCCCGCTCACGATCGTGCCGAGAATGCCGCGCCGCCACCAAAAATACAGCGTACCTACGAGCACTGCGTAGAGCCGCGCGTCGGCCCACGTGGCGATCAGCGCGCCGTCCGTGAGCACGATCTCGGGCGCGATGACGGCGGCGAGCGCCGCGAGCGGCGCGTACTTGAGCCCGTGCATCGTCCACGACGGCAGCGTGGGCTCGCGCTCCGCGATGAGAAAGAAGCCGCGCGTGACGACCGTGACAACGGCCAGGCCCGCGACCCCCACGATGCCGTACCAAACGCTCACGGGCCGCGCTCCACGGCAGGGTCGGGGAATGAGCGATCGAGCAGCAGGCCCGCGGCCACTCCCGCCGCAATCCCGATCACGATGTTAAGGTTGAGCGGCACACGGAACGCCACCACCGCCGCGCACGCGGCGACGGCAACGGCGATCCAGCTCTTCCTGCCCGATAGCAGCGAGTACGTCACGCCCAGCAATGCGAGCACTCCGGCGAAGCCCAACCCCCACTCCGTCGGCACGCGATCGGCAATGAAAACCCCGAACAGCGAGGCGCCCACCCAGCTTCCCCAGTTCCAGGCCGCGCCGCCCCAAAAATACGGCAGGTGCTCGGGCGACGGCTGTGGCGTTGGAAAGCGCCGCACGAACAACGCATAGGTCACGTCTACCGCGAAGTATCCGAGGACGAGGCGCTGCCAGCGCGGCAGGTGGCCAAAGTAGCGCGCCCAGTGCGCGCTGTAGATGACGAACCGCAAATTGACGCAGAAGGCGGTTGCCCAGACGATCCACAGCGGCGCGCCCATCACCAGCAACGGCAGGGCCGCAAGCTGCGCGCTGCCCGCGTATACGAGCACCGTCATCGCCACTGCCAGCGGCACCGACAGGCCGGCGTTGACCATCGCAACGCCGGTGACGAAGGCCCACGCCGCGATACCGAGCGAGGGCTCGACCATCTCGCGCACGCCGCGCCTGAACTCCGGATGCCTAATCAAGCCGCGGATCGAGCTCATGCGCCGGCGCGGCGGCCGGGTCCAGGAGATAGCCGGCATTCGGCACGTTGCGCACGAGCCGCGGGTCGGCGGGATCGTCCTCCACCTTCTGCCGCAAACGGTGCACGAGCTGCTTCAACAGCTGCCGGTTGCCCCCGGCGCGATTGCCCCACACGTGAATCAATAGCCGATCCGTAGAGACTGCCCGGCCCGCGTGCGCGAAGAGCAACTGAAGGAACCGCGTTTCGAGCGGCGTGAGCCGTACGGGGCCGCGCGCGAGCCCTACCAGCATGAGCTGCGGCACGTCGAGCGATAACGAGCCCACGGCAACGCCCTCGGTGGTCTCCGCGCCGGCACGCCGCAGCAATGCCTTGATGCGGGCGATCAAGATCTTCGGGCTGAACGGCTTGCTCAAATAGTCGTCGGCGCCGAGCGCCAGCGCCCGAAGCACGTCGGATTCCTCGCTGCGCGCCGTGAGCATCAACAACGGGATGCGGCTCCGCTGGCGCAATTTCTCGGCGAGCTCGAAGCCGCTCATGCGCGGCATGTTGATGTCGAGCACGGCGAGATGCGGCTGTTCGCGCTCGAACGCGTCGAGAGCGGCGGCGCCGTCCGACGCCTTCACCACCAGAAATCCCGCCTGCTGGAGCGCGAAGCCCGTCACGGCCAGAAGATCGGGATCGTCGTCGACGAGCAAGATCTTCATGCAGGCGCTTCGCGCGGCAGCTCGACCGTGGCCCGCGTACGCCCCTGTTCCGTGCGCTCGAGGCGGACGGTGCCGGCATGCCGCTCGACGATCGAGCGAACGATGTACAAGCCGAGCCCGATGCCGCTCTCGTCGCGATCGGCGTCGCCGCTCGTTCTGCGGAACTGGTCGAACATGCGAGCGTCCTCGATGGCCGGCGAGGCCACGCCTTCGTCTTCCACGAAAAACACGAGCCCGCCGTCGTCGCCGCCGTGCGCGCCGATGCGAATGGTGCTGTCGGGCGGCGCAAACTTGTTGGCGTTCGCCAGCAAGTTGACGAGCACCTGCGCCAGGCGCTGCTGATCGCCGCGCACCACGGGGATGGCGCCGCTCGTTTCCACCTCGATGCACTGACCGCGTTGCGCAATCAGCGGCTCGATCAGCTCGCGCGCGGCGACCACGACGTCGTCGAACACCACGTCCTGATGGCGAATCGCAAGCTGCCCCGATTCGATGCGCACGCTTTCGAGCAGGTTGTCGATGAGCCAGGCGAGCCGCTGCGTGCCGCGGTGCAGCGAAGCCACGAGCTCGCGTTGGCCGTCTTCGCTCAACGTGCCGATCCCGTCGCGCAGCAGCTCGATCGATGCGAGCTGGGCCGCGAGCGGCGTGCGGAACTCGTGCGAGATGTTCGCGAGCACCGTGTCGCGCGTGCGGCGCGCCGCCTCGAGCTCCGTCTCGTCGCGCAACACCTGCACTTGCATGCCGTCGGCGGCGGGTGGCGCGCTCGCGATGACCACGCGCCGCGGGCTATCCGCATCGACGGGCGCCACTTCCTCGAGCGCGCGTCCGGGGCCGCCGCGACGGGCCTCGATGATCGGGCAGGAGTGCTCGCAGGGCCGGCGTCCGTGGGCGTCGAGCCGCGGCTTCAACACGTCGCCGCAGAAGCGCCCCGTGGCCTCGGCGGCCGAGATCTTCAAGAGCCGTTCGGCCTGGGGGTTCAAGAACACGATGCGCCGGTCCTCGTCGACGGCGTACACGCCTTCGACGATGCCGCCGAGAACGGCTTTCGCTTCGAGCTCGCTGCGGCGCAGGTCTGCCGTGAGCTCCACCAGGTTGCGCCGCATCTGCTCCATCGTATTGCCGAGAACGGTGAGCTCCTTGCCGCCGCCGATTGGAATCGACGCTGCGAGGTCGCCCGATCCCAACCGCTCCGCGGCGTCGGTCAAGCGCTCGACTGCGCTGATCCAGTAGTGCCCCACGAAGATGCTCATCGCCATCGCCAAGGCGGCGATCAAAGCCGCGACGAACAAGATTCGGCGCGTCATGCCGCTGGCGGTTCCGGCCACATACTCTGCGGGCAGCCGTGCCTCGAGCAACGCGATCGTCTCGCCGCTGGACGAGGCAATCGGCAGGCTCGCGGCGTACGCGTCGAGCGCCTCGACATATTCTGCGACGATGCCGCCGCGCGACAGCGCATCCGTGTTCAGGATCGCGAGCGGCCCTTCGCCGGGCTCGAACGACGCGTAATCGACGATCGCGATGGGAATACCCGTGCGCTCCGTGAGCCGTGCGGCGAGACGCTCGTCGAGATTGCGCAGCACGATCACCGTGATGCCGGGATGCTCGGTGACCGTGGACTGCGCGCCCGACAGCGCCACTTGAGGGGCGGCACCCGTGACGAGGAAGCGCTCGCCTTGCTCGTCGGCGGCGGCGAGCACCAGATCCCATTCCACCTGGCCGCCGGTGGTTGAGATCGGCTCGCCGTCGCGCACGAGCAAGCAGGCGTCGAGGCCCACGCTCTCGCAATAGCGCACCAAGAACGGCTGCAACGTTTCGGGCACGGGCCCGCGCAAGAGCCGCTGCAGCGCCGGCCGCTCGCCAAGGATGCGCGCCGCCGTGAGCAGATCCTCCGTGCTTTGCCGCATGCCTTCGCGCGCCGAGGACACGGCGAGCTCCACGCGCGTGAGCCCTTCGGCGTCGGCGAGCCGCTGGAGTGCGCCGATCGCGAACATGGAGGTAGCGCCTACGGCGAGCACCACGAGCGTGCCCGTTGCGATGGCGAGCCGGCCCGCCAATCCGGGTGCGTGGAGTTTCAGGCGCCGCTGCATGGCGGCTGCGACGGGCTCGGAAAGCTGCTTCAAGCGCTTCAGCGCGTTCATGCGCGCCGCCGCCGAGCGCCTAAGGCCTCCACGACGGTCTTGACCACCAACGTGAGCAAGGCCAGCAACATCAATAGTGACGCGACGGCAAACGCCCCGACCAGATCATACTCGTCGTACAGCACTTGCGCCTGCAGCGGCATCGTAGTCGTAAGGCCGCGGATGTGCCCCGAGACGACGGCCACGGCGCCGAACTCGCCCATGGCGCGCGCATTGCAGAGAATCACCCCGTACAGCAAGCCCCAGCGAATGCTCGGCAGCGTCACGCGGAAGAACGTCATCCAGCCGCCCGCGCCCAGGCTCACTGCGGCCTCTTCGGCCTCACGGCCCTGAAGCTGCATGATCGGAATCAGCTCGCGCGCCACGTAAGGAAACGTGACCAGCATCGTTGCCAGCACGATGCCGGGCAGCGCGAAGACGATCTGAATGCCCTGATCGCGGAACCAGGGGCCGAACCAGCCCTGCGAGCCGAACAGCAGCACGAACACCAGGCCGGCGATCACGGGCGACACCGAGAACGGCAGGTCGATCAAGGTGATCAGGATTTGCTTGCCGCGAAAATCGAATTTCGCAATGGCCCACGCAGCCGCAACGCCGAACACCGTATTGAGCGGCACCACGATTGCCGCCGTGGTCAGCGTCAACCGAATGGCGGCCCGAGTGTCGGGCGCGCGCAGCGCCTCCAGGTAAATGTCGAGCCCCTCGGAGAACGCATGGGCCAGCACCGAGACTACGGGCAGGATCAAGATGCAAAAAAGGAACAGCACCGACACGGCGATCAATATGACGCGCACGAGCGCGCTCTGCGATTTGCGCACGACGCTATCGGCTGCGGCGATCATCGCCTGCCCGCCACGCGGCGAATACGCCAGCCGTTGATGGCGTTGATCGATAGAAGCATCACGAACGACACGCAGAGCATGACGAGACCGAGCGCGGCTGCGCCGATATAGTCGTACTGCTCGAGCTTGATCACGATCAACAGCGGCGTGATCTCGGTGCGCAGAGGCAAGTTGCCCGCGATGAAGATCACCGAGCCGTATTCGCCGACCGCTCGTGCGAGCGCCAGCGTGAAACCCGTCGCGAGCGCGGGCAACACCGTGGGCAGCACCACGCGGCGGAACACCGTCCAGCGGCTCGCGCCGAGCGACTCCGCGGCCTCCTCGAGGCTCACGTCCACTTCCTCGAGCGCGGGCTGCACGGAGCGTACGACGAACGGCAGGCCGATCAGCGTCAACGCCACTACAACGCCCACCCAGGTGTAGGCCACTTGCACGCCGAGGCGCGCGAGCTGCTCGCCGAGCCAGCCGTTCGGCGCGAACACGGTGGCCAGCGCGATGCCGGACACGGCCGTGGGCAGGGCGAACGGCAAGTCGATGATGGCGTCGACGAGCCGGCGGCCCGGAAAGTCGTAGCGCACGAGCGTCCAGGCAATGATGAAGCCGAACACCGCGTTCACGGTCGCAGCGAGCAACGAAGCGCCGAAGGTGAGGCGGTACGAAGCGAGCGCGCGCGGCTCGGTGGCGATGCGCCAGAACTCGTCGAGCGGCAAGCTGGCGGCTCGGATGATCAGCGCCGCCAGCGGGATCAGCACGATGAACGTGAGGAACAGCCCGGCGAACCCCAGCGTCAGGCCAAACCCCGGCAGCACGCTGGGGCTTACCCAGCCTCTTGCGGCGGCCATAGGCTAAGGCCCGAGCTCGGCGCGGGGCGCGTAGCGCACGGTCATCGCGGCCGCGGCGGCAGACCCGCTGCCGCTTCGAACAGGCGGTCGTAGATGCCGCCGTCCGCGAAGTGCTCGGCTTGCGCTCGCGCCCAGCCGCCGAACACGGCATCGACCGTGAACAGCCGCAGCTGCGGGAATTGTGGGGCATAGCGCTCGGCGACCGCGGCGTCGCTCGGTCTAAAGAAGTTGCGCGCGACGATGTCCTGGCCGGCGGGCGTGTACAGGAAGTCGAGATACGCCTCCGCCGCCGCGCGCGTGCCTTTGCGGTCGACGATCGAGTCGATCAGTGCCACGGGCGGCTCCGCCAGCACGCTCACCGACGGGATCACGATGTCGAACGCGCCGGCGCCCATCTCGGCCTCCGCGAGCAGCGCCTCGTTCTCCCAGGCGAGCAGCACGTCGCCGATGCCCCGCTGCACGAACGTGTTCGTGGCTGCGCGCGCGCCGGTGTCCTGCACGGGCACGCGCCGATAAACTTCACCGACGAACGCCTCGGCCTCCCGTTGCGCGGCCGCAAGCTCGGCTGCGGAGAGCGACGACAGCCTGCCGAGATCGCCATCGAGCGCGCGCTCCAGCGCGAATCCCCAGGCTGCGAGGTAATTCCAACGCGCACCGCCCGACGTTTTCGGGTTCGGCGTAATGATCTCGACGCCTTCGCCGAGCAGATCGGGCCAGTCGCGGATGCTCTTCGGATTGCCTTCGCGCACGAGGAACACGATCGTCGACGTGTACGGCGAGCTATTGTTCGGCAGGCGCGACTGCCACGACGCAGGCAAGCGCCTGCTCAAGGCTTGGATGTTGTCGATGTCCCAGGCGAGCGCGAGCGTTACGACGTCGGCATTCAGGCCGTCGATCACGGCACGGGCCTGGCTGCCGGAGCCGCCGTGCGACATCTGCACCACCACCGGCTCTCCGCCGTCGGCGAGCCACTTCGCGATGAACTGCTCGTTGACCTCGCGGTACAGCTCGCGTGTCGGGTCGTACGACACGTTCAAAAGCTGCAGCTCGCCGTTGCCGCTTGGGCCGCACGCGCACAGCACGGCGCCGGTTGCCGCCAGGAAAAAATTGCGCGCCATTGCCGCTGAGGTTTTCACGCTCAAAGAGAAAACGCCGCCGCGTACGGCTGCGCCTCGGCTTGCGTTCGGTCGCGGCCGTTCACGAACAGCACGGCCGCCGGCGGCTGCTCGCGCAACAGTTTCTTCAGATCCTCGAGCAGATCGCTGCAGCGCTCGGGCGCGCTGAGCCCGATCACGAGCAGCGTGGGCTCGTCGGAGGTAACGAGCCGCTCGCGCACGGCATCCGTAGGATTGCCGCGGAAGGTCTCGGTGCGCAGGTCGAGGCCGTGACCTTTCAGGGACTCGTCGCGCAAGTCGAGCAGATCGCGATACCCGCCGGCATGCGCTCCCTCCTCGTCGCGCACCAGCATGCCTACGTCGATCGGCAAATGGCGCGCCAAGCTCGCCGCCGCGGCGAGCACGCTATCGCGCCCGAACGACGACGGCTCGACGTAGATCAGCATGCGCTCCACACGCGGCTCCTGCGCCGCGAGCACGAGCACCTGCCGCGCACCGCGCTCGAGCAGCTCGAGTGCGGTGCTCAAGTTCGTGTCGGAATCGAGCGCCAAGATCGGTAGACCGCGCACTTGCTCGGGCAGCTCCGCCGGCTCTGCGTAATAGAGCGGCTCGATGTGCATCCGCTCCGCGAGCTGCCGCACGAGCGGCGTGTTCGCGATGCTGTCGGCCGAACGGTTGCCGCTCGCGATGAGCCGCAGGCTGCTAACCGGTGTGGGCAACGCATGCATGTGCTTGAAGCCCACGTAGACGTTCTGGCCCACGGAGAGCGGCATCGCTTCCACGTCGCTGGCCGCGCGTGCCGCCTCGATCGAAAAGATGGCCGCCCCGGGCCGCTGCGCACTCGCGAGCGTTTCGGTGGCATTCATCTCGAGACGCAGCCGCTCGTTCGAGCCGATGAACTTCACCTCCACGACCTTGCCCGTGCCGACGACGGGCACCGTGAGCAGATCGCGCATCGGCGCGAGCACCACATCCTCCGGCCGCACGACGACGGCGGCTTCGTCGCCGCTACGCAGCGCGTCCGACCAGCGGTCCACGTCGAAGTACGACTCGCCGAGCCGAACGTCGCGATAGCCGTAGGGGCCGAGCAGCAAATTTGCGCCGCCCAAAAACGTGGCCACGAAGCGCGTACCGGGCCGCTGATAGAGCGCCCGCGGATCGCCGACCTCCTGCAGCCGCCCGCGATCCATGACGCCGATGCGGTCGGCCATGCTGAACGCTTCGTCCTGGTCGTGCGTGACGAGCATCGTGGTGATGCCCACGGCTCGTTGAATCTCGCGGATCGCGCGCCGCAGCTCTTCGCGGATCTTGGCATCGAGCGCGCCAAAAGGCTCGTCGAGCAACAGCACGCGCGGCTCGTGCGCGAGCGCCCGCGCCAGCGCGACCCGTTGCTGCTGGCCGCCCGAAAGCTCGCTCGGGAACCGCTGGTCGTAGCCGTCGAGAGCCACGAGCTTGAGCAGCTCGGCGCGGCGGCGGCGCCGCTCGCTGCGCCGCACTCGGCGGGCTCGCAGCGCGAACTCGATGTTGTCCGCCACGGTCATGTGGCGAAACAGCGCATAGTTCTGGAACACGAACCCCACCTCGCGGTGCCGCGCTCCGACGTTCGTGACGTCTCTGCCATGAAGCACGATCCGGCCGTGATCGATGGTGGTGAGACCCGCAATGGCTCGCAGCAGCGTGCTCTTGCCGCTGCCGGACGGGCCGAGCAACACGAATAGCTCGCCATCGTCGATCTGGGCCGTTACGTCGTTGACGGCCGCGGCGCCGCGAAATTCCTTGGAGACTTGCTCGAGAACGATCGACATAGGCTAGCCGCGTCCATGCTGGGACTCGACTTGCATCGTACCGAGCCCCGGTAACAAAGTCGGTATTACCGCGGTTACGCGCCGGTGACATTCCAGTTGCATCGGCGCCGTTGCCGTGGCAAGGGCGGCCGTGCGCTCAGGGCCGCGGTGCGCCCGAACGAGGTCAGAGCCGCGGGGTAAAGCTGCCGTCGGCCAGCGAGTAACGGAGGCGATACTCGGTTGCGGACGGCGCGCCGGGGCCCGGCGGCGGTCGATAGCGTGCGCGCGCAATCGCGGCGAGAACGGCTTTGGATTCGCGCGCCGCGACGTCGTCCGAAACCGCCACAACCCTGACTTTGCGCGGCTGGCCGTACTTGCCGATCTCGAAGTCCACGTCCACATGACCCGTCGACCCTGCAACAGCGCTCGCGTCGAGCGGGCTCGAGACGAACGCCGGCAGGAATACCGGCCTATCGCTCGGAAACAGCTCCTCGATCGAGGCCGCGGGCACGCGCTGCTCGACGAGCAGCGCAAACGCCTCGGCATAGCGCTCCACGGCCGTGCCGTTGCGCGAGAAGAGCAACGACCAGTCCGCGAGCTCAACCAACGCGCGCGCGTAATCGAACGCCGTGGACGACGTCGTGCTCGCGTACCCGACTCGGCGCCGATAGCTGCCTACGCCTTGCCCATACAGCGGGTCGGTGGGCCCCTGAAACAACGAGCGGCGGCGGTGGGATGCTTCGAGATAAAACGTGCGCGCGAGTTCTTCCTCGAGCTCGGCGAGCTCGGCCAGCACAGTACGATCCTCGGCGACGTTGGCGAAGAGCACGCCGATGGCCTCGTTGTAGTGGCGGCGAGCCCGTCGAATGCTGGCTTGTGCCATGCGTGCTGCGGAATTGCCGTCGTTGATCGCGATGACGAGCGGCAGCTCGCCGCGCAGATAGCGCTCGTAGTACGCCATCTCCCGCTCCGCCGCAGCGCGAAAAATCGCTGCACTGCGCGGATCCTCACGGTTGCGCCGCGCGAGCTCGAGCAGCCGTTGCTGCAGCTCCGCCGCCTCTTCGGCTCGGCCAAGGCCGAGCTCGCTCTCGATGAGCCGTTCCAACAGCGGCGCCTGATCGAGGTTGAACAAGCCCTCGTTGAAACGCTGCAGATAGAGCGCACGCTCGAGAATCGCGCGTGCTAGATCATGGTCGCCGTATTCCTGATAAGCAAAACCCAGCGAGGCGAGCAAATCGATGAGGTTGCGGGAGAACGGACCGTCGCGGGCTTCCTCGGCTTCGACGCGCGCCAGCAGCGGCTCCGTGACATCGTCGATCGATGAGCGCGGTTCACGTGCGCTCGCCGTTTCGAGCGGCTGGGCCGCTGCGCGAAGAGCCACGGACGCTGCGATCAAGACACAGGCCGCGCAGACAGACGATGCCCTCCTCCAACGGTGCGCGCGCCCCGGTAACAACGTCATCGCGAGACAGCCTCTTGCCGGTCGGATCGACCGATCGACGTTACAAGAGGGCGAAAAGCCGTTCAACTCTTGGGCTTTAGCGCTCGGCTCAACGGCCCGGGACGTGCGGCGCTCGGCCATAGTCGCGCGCCTTCCAGCTCGCCCGGGTGCCGCGCCAATAACCGATGGCCGACGCCCAGGTCATCGCCAGAAACAGCGCCGCGGCCAGCGGTAAGGTGGCCGCCCACGCCGCCGGCAGCCGATAGAACGAAACCACCGGCCAATAGGCGGCCGAGAGGGCGAGCCACGCGAGGCCCGCTATTGCCAGGAGCTGCGGATCGCGGGCCATGGCGCCAGCCGCCACTCCGGCGACCGGGGCCATCAACGTGAGCAGCATCAGCGCGGTGGCGGCGAGCAGCCACCACGGCGAATAGCGAAGCTGCGTGAACGCGCTGCGGCTCACCATGCTCCAGAAATCGGCGAGCAGCGCGTACCCGCGCAGGCTTCGCACGGCGTGACTCATGCCGAGCCAAATCGTAGGACGATGGCGTTTCAGCGCGGCCGCCAGCGTACAGTCGTCGATCAGCGCGCCGCGGATCGAGGCAAAGCCGCCGATCTGCCGCAGCGCGTCCGTGCGCACGAGCATGCAGCCGCCGGCCGCTGCGGCCGTCGCCTTCGCGGGATGGTTACTCCACGCGAACGGATAG
>CAMPKU010000046.1 GCA_946887385.1 uncultured Gammaproteobacteria bacterium | reverse complement strand
ATATTGGACTGATGGCTCGGCCACGCCGCCGCCGCCGCGCACGGCCTCGTCCAAAGCGTCTCGCTCGATCAACAATGCCGCGAACAGCGGCACTTCTTTGCCGTCGACCGAAAGGGGCCGATCGTCGGTCAGATACGGCCGGAGCGCGGCGAGGATCTCGGTGCTGCTCGCGTCCGCGTCGATCTCCTGGGGCAAAGGAACGCGCACGAAGGGACGGCTCGGCGAGCCCGCGCGCGCCAAGGATTGCTCGATCGATTCCAAAAAGGCGCCGGATTGGTCCACCACGACGAAGTGCCGCGACGGCTCCGCCCGGGCTAGCCAGGCCGAGATGCCGATGCCGACGCAGATGATGAGCGGGAACATGAAGATGCCGATCCAGAACCCTTTCGTCTTGGCGTTCTCGAGGTACTCGCGAAGCGCGATCAGAAGCGCGTATCTCATGCGAGCGCCTCGCTAACGGCCGCCTGCGCGGCGCTACCGCCAGCATTCATGCCCGCTTCGGCCCCGACGAGCGCGACGAACGCGTCGTGCAAGCTCGGGTCGGCGTGATCGAACCGGCGCAGCACGATGCCGTTCTCGAAGCATCTTTCGAGGATCGCCTGCGCGCTCGTCCGCTCGCGGAGGCGGATTTCCCAGTCCTTCGTGCCCGGTGTCGTCGGCGACTCGCCGAGCGGCTTGATCTCGACCACGCCGTCGACTCGAGCGAGGGCTTCGACGCTGCTGGCCGTGCTGATCAGCACGCGGCGCGGAATCGTCGCTTTGGCGCCGGCGACGGTGCCGTCGAAGACTTTACGGCCCTTCACGATCAAGAGCAGGTGATCGCAGAGCCGCTCGGCGTGCTGCATGACATGCGTCGAGAAAATCACGGTGCACCTGCGCTTCGCGAGATCGCGGATGAGGCCTTCGAGGACCTGCTGATTGACGGGGTCGAGCCCCGAGAAGGGCTCGTCGAGGATCACGAGCTCCGGCTCGTGCGCGATGGCGCAAAGCACTTGCACCTTCTGGCTCATGCCCTTCGACAGCGCTTGGATCTTGGAGTCGGCAAACTCGCGAAGACCGTAGCGCTCGAGCAGCTCGTAAGCGCGCGCCTTTGCGGCTTTGCGCGCCAGGCCCTTCAGCGAGGCGAAGTAAGCTACGGTCGCAGCCGCCGTCATCGTCTTGTACAGACCCTTCTCCTCGGGCAGGTAACCGATGCGCGTCCGCACGTCGAGCGCCGTGGCAGCGCCGAGGATCGTGATGCGGCCGCTCGTGGGCTTGATGATGTCGAAGATCATGCGGATCGTCGTCGTCTTGCCGGCGCCGTTCGGGCCGAGGAAGCCGTAGATGGATCCGCGCGGGATCGTCAGGCTCACGTCGTGAACGGCGGTGAAGTCGCCGAAGCGCTTCGTGACGTTCGTAAGCTCGAGCACTCGGTCGTTCATCGTCCCTCGCCTGCCGCGAGCGCCGCGCCGCGAGCCTGTTCCTGTCCGACGACTCTGCCGTCGAGCATCCGAATCGTGCTGTGGCTGTACGCTGCGTTTTCGGCGGCATGCGTGACCATCAAGATGCTCGTGCCGTCCTCGTTCAGCTTGTGCAAGATCTGCATGACCTCCGTGCCGTTCGTCGAATCGAGGTTGCCGGTGGGCTCGTCCGCGAGGATCAGAGCCGGCTTCAAGACGACGGCCCGCGCCACGGCCACGCGCTGCTGCTGGCCGCCCGACAATTGCGCCGGGAAGTGGTCGCGCCGGTGGGCGATGCCTACCCTTTCGAGCACGTCATCGACCTTCGCTTTGCGGTCCTTCGCGGCTGTTCTCGCATACACGAGCGGCAGCTCGACGTTCTCGAACACCGTGAGCTCGTCGATCAGATTGAACTTTTGAAACACGAAGCCGATGTTGCGCTTGCGGATGCGCGACCGCCGGCTCTCCGGGTAACGGGAAACGTCCTCGCCGAGAAAGCGGTAGGTGCCGGCCGTCGGGCTGTCGATGAGGCCCAGGATATGGAGCAGCGTGGACTTGCCGCAGCCCGAAGGCCCCATGATCGAGACGAACTGCCCTTCGTTCACCTCGAGATTGACGGCATCGAGCGCCGTCGTCTCGACGAGGTCGGTGCGGTAGAGCTTTTGCAGATTCTCGGTCTCGATGATCATGGCGCTCCCTCTGACGATTGAGCCTCAGGTTGTACGCGGCTCATGAGCTGCGTCGGCTCCGTAAACACGAGCTGGTCCACTTCGTTGAACGCGTCGTAACTCGACGTGACGATCCAGTCGCCGGGCCTCAAGCCTTCGAGCACCTCGACGAAGCGCGGATTCTGGCGGCCGAGCCGGATCCCCGTGCGGCGCGCGGACTCGCCGTCCTCGGCCACGAGATAGACCCAGCGGCCCGCCGTCTGCTGGAAGAAACCGCCGCGGGCGACCATGACGGCCTCCGTGGCCTCGCTGAAATTGAGCTCCACCGTGAGCCGCTGGCCGCGCCGCAAGTTCGGCGGCACCTCGTCGGCAAAAGCGACGTCGACCATGAACGCATCGTTGACGACCTCGGTGAAGATCTTGTCGACGGCGACGTCGTAAGTGCCTCCGTCGAGAGCCAACCGGCCCGGCGTGCCGACTTGAACGCGCGCGATGTAGTACTGATCCACGCTGACGCTGATCTTGTAGCTTCCGAGCACGTCGATCTGCCCGATGCGCTGGCCGCGGTTCACGTTCTCGCCGAGATTGGCGTCGATGCTCGACAAATACCCCGAGATCGGCGCGCGCACGTCGAGACGGTCGGCCATTCGACTCAAGAGATCGAGGCTCAAATTCAGGCGATTGATCGAGTAATCGGCCTGCGCCGTCTGCTGCTCGCGAAGCTCTTTCTCGCGCGCGATTCGCTCGACGAGCAGGCTGCGCTTGGCCTTCAAGTACTCGAGCTCGTTGGCGAGCGTCTCGAACGCTTCGCGGGCGACGGCGCCCCCGTCGCGCAGCCGCGCATAGCGATCGAAGGTGGCCTGCGTGGTCACGATCTGGTGCTCGAGATCGAGCAGCTGATCGCGCAGCAGCAGCTCGCTCTCCGCGAGACTGATCTGCGTGTTGCGCAGGGCGTTCAAGTTCTCGACGAGCGCCGTCTCGGTATCGATCGAGTTTCGTTGCACGGCCGCATTCGAGAAACGCAGGATCAGCTCGCCGGCTTCGACGTGCTGGCCGCCGCCCACCAAGATCTCCTCGACGCGGCCGCCCTCCTCGACATCGAGGTACATCGTGGTCACGGGTTGGACGACGCCGTCGAACGGAAAGTAGTCGCGGAACTCGCCGGTCTCCACCATCGCCAGCGTGAGGCGCGTGGGATCGACGCGCAGGCGTGTCTCGCCGGCGCGCATGATCACCCAGTAGCCGAGCGCGAGCGCGACCGCGCCGAAGGCCGCGAGCGCGACCATGCCCGCGCTCGGCCCTCGCCTTCGTTCCAGCGCCCTATCCATCCCGCTCATGGCGTCGGCTAGCCGCTACTGAAGAAGCGCCTGCACGCCTTCGGGCAGAGCGAATCGCTCGTCGGGAATATCGACGTTCGCTTCCATCGAGGTAATGCCGATGACGACGCGCTGTCCGGAGGTCATCGTCACGATTCTCGTCGGCCCAAAAACTCCGTTGAGGTCGGCGTACTCTTCGTAGAACTGCTCGATGGGAACCGCCGCAGCGAACGCTTGCTTCACCAACCGGCCCGAGTCGACGCTGTAGAACGCCGTCACCGAGCCTCCTTTGCCAAGCGTCTGGACGACGCGGTAGGCCGCCTCGCCGTTGACGTCCTCGACACCCGTGGTCTCCACCGTCGCATACTGCTCTCGCCAGTAAGCCCAAGCGCCCGGCCGGGCATTGACGATCGAGAGCTCCGCTGCAAACCCGCTGAGAATCTGCGGTCCGGTGACCGGATTGGTTTCCCAGGCCACGCCGTCGTTGACGCCCTGCTCTATGCGGCCGACGCCGGGAAGCTCGATGATCGTGCGTGTCTCACCCGGCTTGATGAACGACTGGAGCTGACCGGTGATCCCTGCCATGGGGATTCCGAACGTGCCGGTCATCACTTCCGACGTCCTGCGCCGGTACTCGGCGGCGCCGCCGGTCACCTCGACGAAACGATCGAGGATCGATTGCGCCGACGGCAGGTCCGCGCTCGGAGCCGCCTGCTGCGCCATCGCCCACGGCAAGAAGGCGAGCCCGAGCGCCCAGCCGAATGCGTTGCGTAAAAGAAATCGCCTATTCACTTTCACTCTCCTTATCGAAACCACTATTCGTAACGCAGCGCGTCGACGGGATCCGCCTGCGCTGTTCTGAACGACTGAAGCGCCACCGTCAGATAGGCGACGGCAAGTGCGGCCGCGATCGCCAACGCGAATGCCGCGAAGCCGACCTCGGTGCGATACGCGAAGCCGAGGAGCCAGCGGTCCACGGCGAGATACGCGCCGAGCGAGCCCACTAGCCCGCCGGCAAGAATCAGCAGCAGCACGTTGCCGGATACGAGCTGAACGATCTCGAGCGCGCTCGCCCCGAGCACCTTGCGAATGCTGAGCTCTTTTTTTCGTTGCTCGGTCGTGAAAGACGCGAGGCCAAAGAGACCGAGACAGGCGATGAAGACACTGACGCCGGCAAAGCTTGCAATCAGCGTCATCAAGTTCTCTTCCGACTGGTACAGCTCGTCGAGCGAGTCATCGAGAAAGCGGAATTGAAACGGCTGGCGCGGATCGAGCTCGGCGAAACGCTGCTCGAGCCACGCGAGCGTCTCGCGAATGCCGCCGGCCGCCACGTTCACCGTCAAGTACCGCCTCGCGATCGCCCGCTGCTGCGGCCTCATCGCGTCCCAAGCGTCGTCGAAAAGCACGTAAACCAGCGGGTCGATCGTCGTATGGAGCGATTGGAAGTGCACGTCCTCCATCACGCCGATCACGCGTCTCGGACCGTTCTGTGAGTCGAATATCTGCTTGCCGAGCGGATCGCTCCAGCCGCGGGCCCGCACGAGCGCCTCGTTGACGATGGCGCCGGAGCTCTTGTCCGCCATCTCGCTGGCAAAGCCGCGGCCGGTCTTGATCGAAATTCCCATCGTGTCGAGGAAGTGCTCGTCCACGCGCGACACGTTGATCGTCATCGGCTCCGTCACGCCTGCGTTGTTCTCGACGAGCGAGGCGCGCATGTTCTCGAGCCGCCCGAGCAGTTGCTCATGGGCCGCCACGCCGAGCACGTTCGGATTGCGCTCGAGCTCTTCCCGGATGACGGGCAGGTCTTGGATTAGATCGGCGCCCACGAGGTCGACGACGATGCGATTCTCTTCGTCGAAGCCGAGCTCGAGCTCGGACAGATAGCGCATCTGCTTCGCCATCAACAGAGTGCCGGCAATGACGGCGATCGAGACCGTGAACTGCACGAGCACCAGCGCCTGGCGCAGATAGACGTTGCGGCGCCCGGCGACACTGCCGCTCACGAGACTCGCGACCGGCGCCCACGACGAAAGGTAGATGGCGGGATACAGCCCCGAAAGAAGGCCGACCGAAACGCAGGCAAGCGCGATCCAGCCGGCCAGCGCCGGCTCGTCGATGAAATCAAGCCGCAACGACTTGCCGAGCAGCTGGTTGAGGCTGGTGAATTCGAGCAGGATCTCGACGAGGGCGATGCCAAGCAGCGTTGCGAGCACCGAAAACAGCAACGCCTCGGCGATGAACTGCAACATCAGCGTGCCGCGATGCGCCCCGAGGATCTTGCGCATGCCCACTTCCCGGGCCCGGCTCACCGACTGCGCCGTGGCGAGATTCGTATAGTTGATGCAGGCTACGCCTAAGATAAACAGCGCCACTGCGGCGAAGGCGTACACATAGGCGAGATTGCCGCCCGGCTCGTCGCGTTGAACGTCGGAGAAGAGATGCACATTAGGCAGCGGCTCGAGCCAATAGCGCATCGACATCCCGCCGAGAGTGCCTTGAGGCGCCATGTGCCGCGCGTAGAAGTCGGCGGCAAGGCGGTCGAACTTGGCCGGATCGAAACCTTCTTCCATCACGAGATAGGTGTAGGCCGGCGTCGACCAAAGCTGCTGTCGCTGCTGGAAGATGCTGCCCATCGTGTCCGGCGTCTGCGCGAACGGCAGCAGCACGTCGTACTTCAGGTGAGTGTTGTCGGGCAGATCCGCGAACACCAATGCAATCGGCTGCGGCCCCACGAGGTCGGACGTGATGACCTTGCCGACGGGATTCTCGCTGCCGAAGTACCGTCTAGCGAACGTCTCGCTGACCGCAATGCCGCGGCGCTCCGACCAGTCGCCTTGCGGATCGCCATAGACGATGTCGTGGCTGAATACGTCGAAAACGTTCGACGTGACGCGGTAGGCCCTACTCCAGAAGAAGCCGCGATCCTCGTGCCGCAGCATGATCGGCGGGAACGCGGTGAACGCGACGTAGTCGACGACTTCCTCGAAGTCGTCTTTCATCAGGTAGCCGAGGGACGCACCGGTGCGCGCGAAAGCATCGAGCTGCCCGCGGTTGTCGAATTCTTCGACGATGCGATAGATGTCATCGCTGCCTTCGAAGTGACGATCGAACGTGAGCTCGCTGCGCAGATACAGCGCGAGGATGAGGCAGCACGCCACGGCCAGCGACAGCCCCGCGATGTTGATGAAGGCATAGAGCTTCTCGCGGCGAAGCTTGCGCAGCACGACTTTGAGGTGGCCTGACAGACTGTCCATGTTCGAGTGCTTTTTCCGGCTCTGGGCCGATACTTGCATTGACGCGGGCGAGCAACTGTTATCAAGGATCGTGCCATTCCGAAACGGTGTGCCGATTGCCAACGAATTCAACGAGTTCGAGGTGGTGCGACCGGCGGCGATGGCGATTGCGCCCCTGGCTACCGTTTCAGAATGAAACAGCGCGTGTTTCAATGCGGAACAGCTTAAGCGTCAGCCGGCATGGCTAAAACGACCAAACAAAGCAGCGTGCTGATCGTGGACGACGACGCCGACGTGCTCCTTGCGGCGGAGATCGTGCTCAAGCGGCACTTCGGCCGGATCGCGACGGCCAACGATCCAAACAGGCTGCCGGCGCTGCTCTCCGCCGGCGACTACGACGTTCTCTTGCTCGACATGAATTTCACTACCGGACGCACGTCGGGGGAGGAAGGGCTCCACTGGCTCCGTACCGCGCTGCGCGTCTCGCCGGATACCAAGGTGATTCTGATGACGGCGTACGGCGCCGTGGAAACGGCCGTCAAGGCGATCAAGGAAGGGGCGTCGGATTTCGTCGTGAAGCCGTGGGACAACGATCGCCTGGTCGCGACGGTGGCGTCGACGCTGCGTTATAGCGAGGCGGCGAGAACCGTCCGCGAGCTGAGCTCGGTGCAGCAGGTGTTGAATCAGGACTCGAGCCGGCTCAAGCGCGAAATCATCGGCCGTTCGACGGCGATGGAGCGCGTGCTGGCCCAAGTCGACAAGGTGGCGCCGACGGACGCGAGCGTGCTCATCCTCGGCGAGAACGGCACCGGCAAGGAATTGATCGCGCGCGCCATCCACCGCGCGTCACCGCGTGCCGCGCGCGCGTTCGTTCATGTGGATCTCGGTGCCATTGCGGAATCGCTGTTCGAGTCGGAGCTCTTCGGCCACAAGAAGGGCGCGTTCACCGACGCGCGCGAGGACCGCGCCGGGCGGTTCGAGGTGGCGTCGGGCGGCACGCTGTTTCTCGATGAAATCGGCAATCTGAGCGTGCAGATGCAAGCCAAGCTGCTCGGCGCGCTGCAATCGCGCACGGTCTCGCGCGTCGGCTCGGATACGCCGATCGCCGTCGACGCGCGTATCGTGAGCGCGACGAATCTGTCGGCCGCGGATCTCGCGAATGCCACGCGCTTCAGGCAGGATTTGCGCTACCGAATCAACACCGTCGAGATGACGCTGCCGCCGCTGCGCGAGCGCCCCGACGATATCGTGCCGCTGCTCGAGTACTACACGGCTCGGTTCGCGCGCAAGTACGCCAAGGCCGGACTCTCGATCGCGCCGGATGCCGTGGCGCGGCTGAAGCAATACCACTGGCCCGGGAACATCCGCGAGCTCGTGCACTCGGTGGAGCGGGCCGTGATCATGGCCGAGAGCGATACGCTCGGCGTCGACGACCTGCTGCTGAAGCACGAGCCTGCGTCGACCGACGCCGCGGACTTGAATCTCGAGAACATGGAAGCGCGCGCCATTCGCCAGGCAATCGCGAGACACGCGGGCAATCTGAGCCGCGCGGCGCGCGAGCTCGGGCTCGGCAGAACCACGCTGTATCGAAAGATGGCGAAACATGGGATTTAGGAGCTTTCGCCTGGCCGTCGTGCAGCGGCTGCTGCTCTTCAGCGGCCTGGTCTTCGTGGCCATCTGGGGCTTCATCGAGACCGAATGGCAAGTCACACCGTCGCTCGCCTCCGTATTGGCCCTCCTCGTGCTGATCGAGACGATCCGTTACGTCGAGTCGGTGAACCGCGAGCTTTCCGGTTTCCTGGAATTCGTGGCGCACGACGATTTCTCCTCGACCGTGGCCACGGGCAAGAGCGGGCGCGTGTTCGAGAAGCTCGAGGCGGCCTACAAGCTGCTGGCCGATAAGTATCGAAACCTGAACCGGCGACGCGAGCTCAATCATCTGTATCTCGAAGCGCTCGTCGAGCACGTGAGCATCGCGATCGTGTGCCTCGATGACAACGATCGCGTCACGCTGATGAACCGGGAGGCCAAGCGGCTGTTCAAGACGCCCCTCCTGGGCACGCTCGCTTCGCTCGAGCGCATCGACCCGAAGCTACCGTCGCAGCTGAAGTCTCTTGCCGACGGCGAGCACACGCTGCTTCAGCTTCACATCGACGGCGAGCCCGTGCAGCTCGCGTCGTACCTCACCGAGTTTCAGCTTCTCGACGAGCATCACCGGTTGATCTCCTTTCAAAACATTCGCGACGAGCTCGAGCAACGCGAGGTGGATTTCTCGCAGAAGCTCATCAAGGTGCTCACGCACGAGATCATGAACTCGGTAACGCCCATCATCGCCTTGAGCAAGGTCATCGAAGACTCGTTGCTCGAGGAGCTCGGCGGCAGCGCGCGATCGCCGGCCGAGCGCGAGGATCTGCTGCGCAGCGTGGCGTCGATTCAATCGCGCGGCAGCGGGTTGCTGCGCTTCGTGCAAGCCTATTCGTCGCTGACGAACCTGCCGCGACCCAAGTCCCGCGTCATCGACATCGCACATCTGCTGCAGCAGGTCGACGCGCTGATGGCGCCGGTGCTGCGCGAGAGCGGCGTGGAGCTCGCAATCGAGCTCGACGAGCCTGGGCTGTCGATGACTGCCGATCCGGAGCAGATTCAGCAGGTGCTCATCAATCTCATCAAAAACGCCAACGAGGCGCTCGCCAATCAGCCTGGAGGCCGTGTGAGGCTGCGCGCGTCGCGCGACCCGCACGGTGCCGTGACCATCCACGTCATCGACAACGGCCCCGGCATCGAGGAGGCGCAGCTCGGCAACATCTTCGTGCCATTCTTCACCACGAAGCGCAGCGGCACGGGCGTGGGCTTGAGCATCTCGCGCCAGCTCATGGTGTTGAACAAGGGGCTGATCTCGGTCAAGACGGTTCTAGGCACCGGTACCGAGTTCATCCTGAAGCTTCGATAGCGGACGCACGCGATCCATGGCGAAATTCGTCGCAGCCGACGCGAGCCCCTTGATCGCGCTCGCCGCGGCAGGCGAGCTGGACCTGCTTCGCGGCCTCTACGACACCGTCACGATCACGCGCCTCGTGAAGGACGAAGTCACCGGGCGCGGGGATCGGCCCGGGGCGCGCGAGGTCGACGCCGCCATGCGCTCGGGCTGGCTCCGCGTGGCGCCCGCGCCGCCCGAAACGTGGCGGCTCACGCAGATCGACGCCGGCGAGGCCAGCACGCTCGCGCTCGCCGCCGAGCACGACGACGCGCTCGTGCTCATGGACGACGCGCTCGGCCGGGCGCAGGCGGCTGCACTGCAGCTCGAGGTGCTCGATCTTGCCGGCCTGTTGCACGCGGCCAAACGGGCGGCACTGCTCGACGCCGTGCGCCCGCTCGTCGCTCGGCTACGGCTCCGCGGCTTCACGCTGCCGGAAGAAGCACGACGCGAGCTCTTGAGCGCGGCCGGCGAAGCGGAAGCCGCCGAACCGCCCTAGTGGCCGTCCCTTGGCGGAGCCGCAACCGGCGCGGGCGAGCGCCGGCCGGCGCCGTGATCGGTAGCGGCGGCCGTCGAGCCCCCGAGGCGCAGCACGCTCTCGACCAAGGCCAGCGTGCGCTCGAGCGCACCGCGATTGTCCGTCACGAGCGTATGCGCCGCACGCCCCGCGGCACGTCGTAAGTCCGGTTGCTCGAAGTACAACGAGACCGCCTCGGTGAGCTCGGCGACGTCGAGCACCTGGCGCGCCGCCCCGCGCTCGAGCGCCATGGCGCTGATCTCTTCGAAGTGGAACATGTGCGGCCCGAACACCACGGGGACGTGGACCGCGCACGCCTCGAGCAGGTTCTGGCCGCCGTGAGGGACCAGGCTCCCGCCGATGAACGCGACGTCGGCCGCCGCATAGAGCCGCTGCAGCTCGCCCATCGTGTCGCCGACGAGCACGTCGGTGCCTGCGGGTAACGCGCCGGGCATGCGCGTGCGCAGCGCCACCGCCAACCGGCGGCGCCGGCAGAGCCGCGCGACGGCCTGGAATCGCTCCGGATGCCGCGGCACCAGCACGAGCAGCAGATCGGGGTAGCGCCGCTTGAGCGCGGCGTACGCGTCGAGCACTCTGCGCTCTTCGCCGGCGTGCGTGCTGGCGGCGATCCACACGGGCCGTTCACTGCCCAGGTGGGCGCGCAACGCTCGGGCCTCGTCGAGCAGCGAGGCCGGCAGCTCGACGTCGAACTTCAGATTGCCCGTTACGTGAATGAGCTCGCCGGGCGCGCCGAGATTGCGCAGCCGCTGCGCATCGACGCGTGTTTGCGCGCACAGCAAGTCGGCATTCGCCAGCATCGCGCGCGCAATGCTCGGCACGCGCAGATACCCGCGCAGCGACGCCTGCGACACTCGGCCGTTCACGAGCAGCAACGGTATCCGGCGGCGCGCGCACGCCGCGAAAAGATTCGGCCAGAACTCCGTTTCGGCGATCACGGCCGCCTCCGGGCGCACGCGCTCGAGAAAGCGGCGAACCGCAATCGGGAAGTCGTACGGCACGTAGCAATGGCTCACGCGCTCGCCGAAGAGCTCGCGCACCTGGTCCGACCCCGTCGGCGTCATCGTCGTTACGACGACGCGATGCTTGGGGTAGCGCTCGACGAGCGCCGTCACGAGCGGCGCGGCCGAGCGCACCTCGCCTACGGATACCGCGTGCACCCAGAGGGTTCGTTGTGCGCGCAGCGCCGGCACGAATCCGAAGCGCTCGGGCCAGCGATGCCAGTAGGCCGAATAGCGCAGGCCACGCCAAACCAGGTTGCCGATCGCGTACGGCAACAGCAAATAAACGAGGAAACGCCAGACGCCCACGTCAGCCTATCGCGCTTTGCTCGACGATCTCCGTGGTCACCGCCTGGCGCGCCGCGAAGTAGTTTGCATAGTCGCGATCCCAGGCCACTCGCGATGCCACAACGGCGTCGAAACTGCCGAGCAAGCCGAGCAGCAGCTCGCACACCTCGCGCACGGCGTGCCGCTCCGAGGCGTGCGCTGTCACGTAGTCGCACAACCCTTGACGCACGACATACTCGCGCAGCAGCGGGCTGGCGCTTCGCTGCACGAGCACGCGGATGCCGCACGCGAACGCCATGCCGAGGTCGTTGACGTCATCGAACACGCACACCAGCCGGTCGGACGACACCTGATGCGCGCGGCACAACCCTTCGATGGCAACGGTCTTGTTGCGGGCGCCGTAGTAAAGCGCGTGAAAGTGCTCGCGCAGAGCGAAGGCGCGCGCTGAAGGATTTTCCGCGCCCGTGATCAGGGCCGCGATCGGCAGTTCCCCGTGCTCGCGCCACAAGGCGTAGCGCAGCAGGTTCGTACCCATGGAATCGGGCTCGCTATAGGTGCTCTCGGCGCCCTCGCCCTTCGCACCCTGGTTGAAGACGCCGTCCCAATCCGAGACGAAGCCGCGTAGATCTCGCACGCGCTCGCGCAGCGTACCGATCGGCGTGACGAACGTGCCGCCGAGCTTCGAGAAGACTTGAAGCTCGGTGTCGAGCTTCATCCTAGAGGTGCTCTTGGCCGAGCAATCCGAGCTTGATGAGATCTTGCACGTCGAGCACGCCCACGGGGCGCGCGCCGTCGACGACGACGATGCTGTCGACCTCGGCCTTCTTGAACAGCTTGACGGCGTCGTTGAGCAGGCTGTTGCGGTCGAGCGTGTGCGGCGCCTTCGAAAAGCCGATGGCCGAGAGCGTCTTGTCGAGGATGCCGCGGCCCTCGGTCTGAAGCTTGCGCCGCAGGTCGCCGTCCGTGAATACACCGGCCACGGCGCCTTTGCTGTCGACGAGCGTGACGAGACCCAGGCGCGACTCCGTCATCTTCACCATCGCCGACGCGAGCGTCTCGCTGGTCTCGCAGACGGGGTTCGATTCGCGGATCACGTCCTTCACGCGCATCGTCATGAGCGCCGTGTGCTCGCGGAATTGCGCCGTACCGAGCGCCGTGAGCGTGTTCTCGCACAGATTCTTCATCACCGAGAACGGCATAGTGCATACGTGCACGCCCGTGAGCATGGCCTGGCGCACGTGCTCGGGATGACGCACGGAGGAGAACATGACTTTGCTGTCGTAGCCGTAGCGGTCGATGATGTCGACGCATTGCTCGAAAAGCTGAATGGCGTCGTGGCCCTGGTCCTGCATCCTGCCTGCGAGCGGGCAGATGAACGAGGCACCGGCCTCCATCGCCATGTAGGCCTGGTTCAGCGTGTAGATGAGGTGCACGTTCACCTTGTAGCCGCGCGCGCGCAGGCGATTGCACGCTTTCACGCCCTCGTTCGAGATCGGTACCTTGAACACGGGCGGGCGCTCGAGCCCCAAACTCAAGATGCGCTCGGCTTCGGTCACGATCTGATCCGGCGTGTCGCCGAGCGCCTCCACCTGCAGCTCGGGAACCATCTTCGACAATTTTACGATCGCGCCGTCGATGTCGGTGATGCCGTGCCGATGCATGAACGTGGGCGTCGTAGTGAGCCCTTTCACGAATCCGTAGTCGAGCGCGGTTTCGATTTCTTTGAAGTCTACGGAGTCGAGATAGAGTTGCATGCCAATCCTTCAGCGCGCCGACTGCGAGCGGACCAAGTTGTGGATGTCGATGAGCGGCCGCATGAAGCTCTCGAGATCGTCGAGCGCATACTGGCTGGCCGCGTCGCAAAGCGCATCGGGCGGGCTCGGGTGCGCCTCGATGAAGAAGCCGTCCACGCCCGACGCCACGGCTGCGCGCGCGAGCGTGCCGAGAAATTGCCGTGCGCTGCCCTTCGGGTCTTTGCTTGGGATGCCGTACTTGCGGATGGAATGGCCCGCGTCGAACACCACGGGATAGCCGATCTGATTCAGTAAATAGAAGCTGCGCGGATCGACCACGAGATCGTTGTAGCCGAACGTGTAGCCGCGCTCCGTGAGAATGATGCGATCGTTGCCCGAGTCTTCGATCTTCTTCACGGGTTTGGCCATGTTCTCGGGAGCCAAGAACTGGCCGTGCTTCAAGTTCACCACGGCGCCCGTCTTCGCCGCTGCCACCACGAGCTCCGACTGCATGCACAGGTACGCCGGAATCTGCACGACGTCGCACACCTCGGCGGCCGGCGCGGCCTGGTATGGATAAT
The DNA here is from genome assembly GCA_946887385.1 of uncultured Gammaproteobacteria bacterium. The sequence goes on along the minus strand of CAMPKU010000046.1, from coordinate 7,041 downwards.
GAATATCGGTGAGAACGGGCACGTCGACCTCGCGCTTGATCTTCTCGAGCAGGCGCAAACCGGCTTCGAGCCCGGGACCTTGGTAATACTCGAGCGAGCTGCGGTTGTCCTTCGAGAACGACGACTTGAAGATCAGCGGAACGTCGAGACGCGCCGCAATTCCCTTGAGGCGCTCCGCGGTGCGCAGCATCAGCGATTCTTCTTCGATCACGCACGGCCCGGCGATCAAGAACAGCCGATCCGAGCCGCAATCGATGTCGCGAATGAAGACGTGCTTCTTCGTCATTGTGCGTACACGCGCAGGAAGTACGGCGGCATTTTGGGGCCTAGGGTTGGCGCGTGGCAAGCAACTCGAAGGCGTCAGCGCAACAGCTGCGAGAGCAGCGCGTAATTGCGCCGCGTGGCGCCGCGCCCTGCATCCACCACGCGCTGCGCACGCAGGCCGAGCGCGCGCCTGGCGTCGCGATCGGCAACCAGCTCCACCACCACGGCTTTGAGCTCCACGGCATCGCGCACCAGCCTGCCGGCATCGGCGGCCAGAAGATCGTCCACGGTTTCTTTGAAGCTGAAGTTGTACGGGCCGAACACTATGGGCACGCCGAAGATGGCCGGCTCCATGAGGTTGTGGCCGCCTTTGTTGGCGCCGCGAAAAAACAAGCTGCCGCCGACGAATGCGAGGTCGGCGATTGCGTACAAGCGGCCGAGCTCGCCCACCGTATCGACGATCAGCACGCCGTCCCGTCCCGGCGCCGGCACTGTGTTGGCATCGACGGCCGTCTTGCACGCCACGGCGAAGCCCCGCGCGCGCGCGCGCTGCAAGACGGCATCGGCATCGGCGGGATAACGCGGCACGATCACGAGCGCCGCATCGGCGGCTGTGGCGCGCGCCGCGGCGAACGCGTCGAGCAGCGCCTCGTCCTCGCCGGCGTGCAAGCTGCCGCCGATCACCACGACGTCCGTGGCCGCATACCCGAGCGACGCGCGCAGGCTCGCGCCATAGCCGGCGCTCTCGCTCGGCGGCGCCAAGTCGTATTTCATGTTGCCCGTCACGTGCAGACTCGAGCCTGCGACGCCCAGGGCGCGAAACCGCTCCGCGTGCTCCTGCGTCTGCACGGCGAGCACGGCAAATTCTCCGAGCACGCGCGGCACCAGCCGCGTTCGGCGGTGCATACGGAACGACTTTGCCGACATCTTGCCGTTCACCAGCGCCGCCGGCACGCCGCGGCGGGCGGCGACGCGCAGCAAGTTCGGCCAGAGCTCCGACTCGGCCACCACGAGCAAACGCGGATTGAAGCGGCGCAAGAATCGCGCCACTACGAACGAGAAATCGACGGGCAGCGGCACCACGTGATGGGCCGGATACAGCTTGCGCGCCGTCGTAAGGCCCATGGCCGTGAACGCCGAGATCACGAGCGGCGTGCCGGGATGGTCCTTCTCGAAGGCCGCCACGAGCGGCTTCAGCACCGCCACCTCGCCGGCCGAGGACCCGTGCAGCCAAACACTAGAGGAGAAGCCCGAACCTAAGTCGAAGCCGAACCGGCGCGCGAAATCGCGCCGCCCTGCGGTACACAGGCGGTACGCGAGCCACGGCGACAACACAATACAGGCAACGAGGTAAACGCAGTCGAGCAGAAATCGCATCGGCTAGCTCTGCGGCACGCTTCTTACCGCCGCCGGAGTGTACTCCAGTCGCGGCGCAAGCGGCGCACGCGGCTCAGGCGCCGACCTGCTCCGGCCACTGCCGCGCGACGGGCACGCGGCGCATCGTGGTGGTTGCCGCGTGGTGCTCGATCCATTCCACGATCAAATCGCCGCGCATCGGCCGGGCGATGTAGAAGCCTTGCGCCATCTCGCAGCCGAGCTCCGCGATCGTCGCAACCGCTTCGGCACTGTCCACGCCTTCGGCCACCACGCGCATCCCGAGCGCATGGGCGAGCGCAATCACGGTCTTCACGATCTGCCTGTCCGTCTCGTCCAGGGCCACCGTGCCGATGAAGCGCTTGTCGATCTTGATCTCGGCGGCCGGGATCTGCTTCAAGTACGTCAACGACGAGTAGCCCTTGCCGAAATCGTCGATCGCGAGATCCACGCCGAGCTTTCGCAGCCGCTCGATACTGGCCAACGTGGATGCGTCGCTCTGCACCAAGCTGTCTTCGGTGAGCTCGATCGTGAGGTGCATCTGGCGCGCGGCCAAGGCCGCATTCAGCGCTTTCACGCGCGTGCTGAACTCCGCGTGCGTGAGGATCTGGGGCGACACGTTCACCGCCACGGAGAACGGCGTCGGAATCGTCTTCCAGTCGGACAGCTGCGCGATGATTCGATCGAACACCAGCCAGGTGAGCGGCACGATCGCGCCGTTGCTCTCGGCGAGCGGGATGAAGTCGCTCGCGGGCACGAAGTTGCCGGAGCCGGTGCGCCACCGCACGAGCGCCTCCACACCGCTAATCCGATGTGACGCGAGCTCCACTTTCGGCTGAAAGTAGACTTCGAGCTGGCCGCGCGCCACGGCGCTCTGCAGCTCGGATTCGAATTTCCACAGCGCGGCTTGCTGCTGAGTGGCGTCCGGCCGATAGATGTCGTACGAGAGCTCCTTCTCGCGCGCCTCTTTCAGCGCAAGCTCCGCGCGGCGAAACAGCGTGGCCGCATCGTCGGCATGCGAGGGAAACACGGCAATGCCGAGCGTAAGGTCCACGAGGAAGTGATCGCCGCCCACCTCGAGCTGCGGCGGATTGTTCTCGGTGAGCTCGACGGCAACGTCCATGACCTTGGACATCGAATCGCAATCCACCAGCACGGCGAAGCGGCGCTCCGATAAGCGGATGATCGGCGTGCGCGGCAGCAGAATCTCGCGCAAGCGCTCCGAGTAGCCGGCGCAAAACGCCTCGCATTGATCATGGCCGAACGTCGTCGCGATGCGATTGAACGCGTCGAGCTGGCCCAGCAGCAAACCCGCGAGGCGGCCTTGCTGCCCCTGGCGCAGAAACTGCTCGATGAAGCGAATGCGAGCGCTCTGCTTCTTGCCGGAGCTGCTCTCTTCTTGAAGATCCGTCACTCGGAGATTCCCATGAGCGCTGCCAGGGATAGGAGACGGCGATTTCAACAGCATCGAGCACTTAGCGCTGTGAGAGGAGTCACTAACGCCAGACGACGAGCGCGGCCGCTCGCTGCGTCCACTTCTGACGGAACGCGTCAGCTGGCGTTGACATAACGGAGCCGACACGGCCCCACGGCGCGGGCCAGGCGGGCTGGCACAGCCCTTGCTGTGTACCGGGGGCCAGCGGACGGCAAGCGGGGACGAAAGCGACATGGCCAGAGTGAAGCCGAGCATCCGGCCCACCGAGACGTATACGGAGCCGAACTTCTTACGCGTCTATACGGCCGAGCAGCCGGAGGCGCAACGGCAACGACTCGCGACGATCGAGCATCTGTCGTACAGCGCGAACGGCGGCAGCGGCCGCTCGGGCTGGAGCTGCACCACGATCGTCGACGGCGAGGCCATGACCAAAGAAGACGCCATGTTCATCGCCCGCAGCTACGCCGTGGAGCACGAGGTACCCGTCATCTACGAGTGCCACGCCAATTAGCGATCCATCCGAGCTCTAAGCTCCGCCGCGCTCAAGTTCCCCTGCGCCAGCGGCTGACCCAGATCGAACTGCCGCGTTTCCGCGAGCGATCCGACCACGACGGGATCGAAGCCCGCATCGCGAACCAGGCGTTCGGCGATGAGAAGCGCCGCCGCGTCGTCGCCGCCGATCGGAATCGCGATGCGCTCGGGTTGCCGATTCGCTTGGCCCGCGAGCGACGCGGCCGGAATGCAATTGAACGCGCGGACGACGCGGTCGCTCTTGAGCAGCTCGGCCGTCGATACACCGGCGCCCTTCTGTTTCCACTCGGGCACCTGGATGCCGTCTCGCCCGTCGACCGGATTGCTCGTGTCGATGATCACCTTGCCGGCAAGCTCGTCGGCAAAGTCGGCGCCGATTTGCGGGATCGCGCCGTATGGCACCGACACGAGCACGACGGAACCGAACGCCGCCGCCTCGGCCGGCGTGCCGACGTGCGCGCGGGGGCCGAGCTCCTTGGCCAGATCCTGAAGCTCCTCGGGATGACGCGACGACATCAATACTTCGTGACCGGCGTTCACCCAGTGCCGCGCGAGCGCGCCGCCGATTCGGCCGGTGCCGATGATGCCGATCTTCAGCGGTTCCTGAGCCTCGACGGCCGGCGCGCCGACGAGCGCGGCCCCCGCCATGGCGAGCGCGGCGGATGCCAACAACGTACGACGCGTGGTCCGAAAGCTCCGCAGTCGCGTGCGCATGACGAGTTCTCCCAGATGGATCGTCGAGCGACGATCATAGCCCGCCGTCGCGGACCGCCCCACCGCCGGCTCGACAAATCTTGACCGTGCGCCGCGGCTCGGGCGCCGGCCTAGGGCTCGATCTCGAGCTCCGCCTCGATCTCGACCGGCAGGTCGAACGGCAGCTCCGCCATGCCGACGGCGCTGCGCGAATGCGCGCCGCACTCGGGGCCGAACAGCTCCAAGATCAGGTCGGAAAAGCCGTTCATGACGCGCGGTTGCTGATTGAATCCCGGCGCCGAGTTCACCATGCCGAATACGCGGGTCCACGCTCGCACGCGATCGAGGTCCCCGAGCTCGCGCTCGAGGCTGCCGAGCATGGCGAGTGCCGTGAGGCGCGCGGCGCGGTAGCCCTGCTCCACCGACACGTCGCGCCCCACCTTGCCGAGCGGCGGCGCCAGCGTGCCGTCGGGATTCAACGGGCCGTGCCCCGATACGTAGGCTCGATCGCCGCGCACGCGCACGAGGCGAAACGGCAGCACCACGCCGGCGGGCGGCCGCACGGCTTTCGGCAGCACGAGGCCCAGCGCTTCCAGCTTGGCGGCAATTTGCGGCATTCGCTTGGAGCTCTAGTTCGGCGCGCTGCGCGCCCGCAGGAAGAACCAGATGGCGCCCGCGAGCCCCACCACCGCGCCGGCCACCGCGAGGCCAAGCTGGAGCGTGGACGCGAGCTCCGCCTGTCCCGTGGCGAACCAATAGACCGCGTAGGCGCCCACCAAGAGACACAGCAATGCATTCACGAGATAACGAATACGTCTCGACATCGAATCCCCCCTCTTATTACGTGCCGACAATCTGCACGGGAATGCCTTCCGGATCGCGCACGTAGAAGCCGTAGTCGAGGTTCTGCTGGGCCTCGAGGCCGTGTTTTGCAAGCTCGGCCGTGACGGCGTCGCGATCGAACCCGTCGATCGCAATGGCGAAGTGATCCACGATGCCGACGGGCGCCTTGCGGTGCAACGACACGATGATTCGCGTGACGCCCATGCGCACGATCTCGTTGTCTTGGTCCTCGCTCAGGATCTTCAGGCCGAAGATGCGCTCGTAGAACTGGATCGAGCGCGCCATGTCGGTGACTTGAATGCTGATGTGATCGATGCGCGTCGAGGTGAACGGCGCCGCCTGCGCGGCTGCCGGAGCGGCGCCGGCGGCGGCCAAGGCCGTGAGGCCCTGCACGAGCTGCCGCCGCGACAGCGTACCTCGGTCGAAACGGGTGACGAGATCGTCGATGACGGAATGCATGGCGCTCCCCCGATGAGTGGCCGGCCCACGTGGAAGTCTACGCTACTCGCGGAAACTGCAGCCGAAACTCCGCGCCGGGATCGCAATTGCGCACGTCTACGCGTGCGTCCATCGCCGCCGCGAGCTGACGAACCAAGCTAAGCCCGATGCCCGTGCCCACCGTCTCGCGCGTGAGCTCGTTTTCCGCGCGATAGAAGAGCTCGAAGACCTTCTTCATCTGACTCTTCGGCACACCGGGACCGAAGTCGCGTACCGCGAACAACGTGCCGCCGTCGGTGGTGCGCCGCGCCGAAATTTCGACGGATTTGTCGGCGGCGCCCGCAGCGAACTTCAACGCGTTGTCCACCAGATTGATGAAAATCTGTGCCGCGCAATCCGCATCGACGACCACGCACGCGTCCGCCGGCGCGGCGTTGCGAACCTTGAGCTCGAAGCCGGCGCGCTCGGCCTGCGTGGCGACTTTCGAGCGCACGAGATCGAGCAGCTCGGCCACGGGCACGCTGCGCAGGTCCAAGCGCTGCGTATTGCGCGTGAGCCGCGCGAGCTGCAGCACGTTCTCGATCAAGCGCGACAGCCGCTCGCTCTCGCTGTGAATGTAGTCGTAGTACGTTTGCCGTTTCGCCTCGTCGGTCCAGCCGGCTTTCAGCATCTCGCCGTACATGCGGATCGACGTGAGCGGCGTCTTCAGCTCGTGGCTCACCGCCGAGACGAAGTCCTGCTGCTGCCGCGCGAGCCGCATCTGGCCGACGCCGAACCGGTACATGAAGAAGAAGCCGCCGCACAGCACGGCCGCGAGCGTCACGCCGATCCAGGCAAGCAGCCCGGCGCCCGGGGCACGCGGCAGCGCATCGACGAGAAACGTGAGCTCCACGTCGCCGAACGGCGGCGAGAGCCGCGCGCGGTGCAGCACGGTGCCCGCCAGATCGCCGGGCGCCGAACGGTACGCGCCGTCGTCCGCGTTGGCCGCGAAGCGATCGAGAACCCGGCCTTGGAACGCCACCGCGAGATTACTCACGCCGGCCACGCTGCCGGCGCGATACGGCGTATGAATCGCGCCGGCCACGAAAGCGGCCCGGTCGAGCAACGCGCCTTGCACGTAGCGCTGGCCCTCGCGCCATACGTTACGGAACAGCACGAGATGATCCGCGTCGAGGACGCCGAGCTCGAACGGATCGATCTCGCTCGCAAACGTGCGCACGGCGAGCTCGGTTTTCGCGGCGCTCGCGTTGGCGTCGACGCCCGCCACGGTGTCGTCGCGAGCGGGCTCCGCGACGAGCGCTTGCTCGACGCGCTTCTGCCGCTCCTCGGCGGCGATGGCGGACTCGTCGCTGAACCGCGGCATCCTGGCGGTCGTCTCGCGAATCGTGGTACGGAGCTCCGCGGCCGTGGCGGCCGGCGGCGGCGCGCCGCCCGCCTCCGGCGCTTCGGCGGCCAGCCGGTCG
>CAMPKU010000045.1 GCA_946887385.1 uncultured Gammaproteobacteria bacterium | reverse complement strand
CTCGAAGCCCGTGCTGCCGCCGTAGTAGGGATCCGGCACCTCGCGCCGCGCGAGGTGCGGCGCGAACTCCATGAACAGGCGGATCCGGTCGCGATATTCGGGAGGACAAAGCTCGAGCAGGAACTCGCGATTCTGCTCGTCCATCGCGAGCACGAGGTCGAAACGCTCGAAATCTTCTTCGGTCACCCGCCTCGCCCGAAGACTCTTGAGATCGACGCCGCGGCGCTCGGCCGCGCGACACGCCCGCGGATCGGGCGAGGCGCCCGCGTGATAGCCGTGCGTGCCGGCAGAATCGATCTCGACGTCGAGGTCGGGCGCACGTTCGGCCAGCACTTTGCGAAACACGCCCTCGGCCGTAGGCGAGCGGCAAATGTTACCCATGCACACGAACAGCACGCGGCGCTCCGCACGCGGTGCAGGCTCCTTGGCCCCGACCGCCTTCGCGAGCGTTCGCTTCAAGTTTCCTAGCAGCTCTTTCACGATATTCCCCGCGGCGACCGCTCGAGAAAGCGGCGAACCTTCGCAAGATCCTCCTCCGTATCGACGTGCGGCGACGGCGGCTCGACGGCGTTCGCCACGATGATGCGCTGTCCGAGCCACAAGGCGCGCAGCTGCTCGAGCTTCTCGACGTCCTCGAGCGCGCACGGCGGCGCGGCGCTGATGGCTTTCAAGCCGCCGGCTCGGTATGCGTAGAGGCCAATGTGCCGCAGTGCGGAGGGACTGCCGCCGTCGCGCGGCCACGGAATCGGCGCGCGGCTGAAGTACAGCGCCCAGCCGTCCTTGTCGGTGACCACCTTGACGAAGTTCGGGTCGTGAAACTCCGCCTCGGACGCCAGCGGCGCCGTCAGCGTCGCAATCGCAGCCTGCGGATGCCAGCCGAGCAACCGCGCCGTTTGCGCGATGTTGAGCGGCGAGATCAGCGGCTCGTCGCCTTGCACGTTGACGACGATCTGCGCGTCGTCCCAGGCGAAGCGCCGTGCGAGCTCGGCGATGCGGTCCGTGCCGCTCGGATGCTCCGGCGACGTGAGCTCCACGCGCGCTCCGAACGCGCGGCAAGCCGCGACGATCCGCTCGTCGTCGGTGGCCACGATGACTTCGGCGGCGCCGCTCTCCGCGGTCTGCCGATAGACCCACTCGATCATCGGCTTGCCGGCAATGTCCTTCAGCGGCTTACCGGGCAGGCGCGTGGACGCGTAGCGCGCCGGAATCACGGCCACGAAGCCCGCCGTCACGATGCGCGCGCCCCGGCGTCACGCAAGATCAAGCGCATGAGCCGCGCCGTGAGATCCGGATCGAAGGCAAAGTCCACCACCACGCACCACACACCGTCGGGTTTGAGACGCTCGCATTTTACTGCGTCCTTCTCGGTGATCAGAACCGCGCCCGGCTCGTCGAACGTAAGCTCGTCGAGGCCGATCTCGGCGTGGTCTTCGAGCGGATGCGCCGTCACGTCGAGCCCGGCATCGTTCAGAAGATCGAAAAATCGCTGCGGATTGCCGATACCGGCCACGGCGTGCACGGGCTCGGAGCGGAACGACTCGAGGGGGCGGCTGGTGCCGTCCTTCAAGCGATAGACGTTCGTCACGACGGCTTCGGCGCGAAAGACGCCGGCGTGCCCCCACGTGCCGCCGTTGACCACGATCGCGTCCACTTCTTGCAGACGCGAGACGGGCTCGCGCAGCGGCCCGGCGGGCAGGCACAGCCCATTGCCCATGCCCCGTACGCCGTCGACGACGGCGATCTCGAACGTGCGCCCGAGACGATAATGCTGCAAGCCGTCGTCCGACAGCACCACGTCGAGGCGCGCGCTGCCGAGCAACGTCTCGACGCAAGCGACGCGATCCGGTCCCGCCACCACGGGGCAGCCCGTACGGCGCGCGAGCAGCACCGGCTCGTCGCCGACCTCGCGTGGATCGCTGTCCGGCGTCACGGCTTTGGGCCATTCCTCTGCGTTACCGCGATAGCCGCGCGTGACGATTCCCACCTTCCGGCCGCGCTGCTTCAACTGCTCGGCGAGCCAGATCACGAACGGCGTCTTGCCGGTGCCCCCCACGCTCACATTGCCTACGACGATCACGGGCGCGGGCGACTCCACGGTGGCCCGCCAGCCGCGCCGATACGCCATGCGTCGCAACCGCGCGAGCGCAAGATAGACGAGCGACACGGGCCATAGCGCCCAACGCAGCGGACTGTTGCCGTACCAAATGCGACCTAGCAGCTCGGCGGCGGACGGCATTCGGCTACTCGGCGAACTGCATCTTGTACAGCGAGGCGTAGTAGCCGCCGCGCGCCAGGAGCTCGGCGTGCGTGCCCATCTCCACGATGCTGCCGTCGCGCAGCGCGACGATGCGATCGGCGCGTTCGATCGTCGATAGCCGGTGCGCGATCACGAGCGTCGTGCGGCCCCGCATCAGGCTCGTGAGCGCAGCCTGGATGCGCCGCTCGGATTCCGTGTCGAGCGCCGACGTGGCCTCGTCCAGGATCAGCACGGGCGCATCCTTCAGCAGCGCGCGCGCGATTGCGATGCGTTGCCGCTGGCCGCCCGACAGCAGCGCGCCCCGCTCGCCGACGCGGGTATCGAGCCCTTGCGGCAACGCCGCCGCAAACTCGGAAACGTAGGCGGCTTCGGCGGCGCGCTCCACGTCGGCGCGCGAATGGCCGGCGAGCGCGCCGTAGGCTATGTTGTTCGCGATCGTATCGTCGAACAGCACCACGTCCTGGCTCACGAGCGCGATCTGCCGGCGCAAATGGCGTAGCGTGTAGCGGCGCACGTCCTCGCCGTCGAGCAGCACTGCGCCCTGATCGGGATCGTAGAAACGCGGCAGCAAGCTCACGAGCGTCGACTTGCCGCTGCCGGACTGACCGACGAGCGCAACTCGGGTGCCCGCCGGCACGTCCAGGCTCACGTCGCGCAGCGCGGGGTCCTTGCCCGCTTCGTAGCGGAACGACACATCGCGATAGCACACCTCGCCGCGAGCCCGTTCGATCGCTTTCGTTCCCGTGTCGGCTTCGCCGGGCTGATCGAGAACCTCGAACAAGCTGCTTGCCGCAGCGATGCCTTTCTGGACGACCGTGTTGATGTTCACGAGGCGCTTGAGCGGCGTCAGCAACATGCCCATCGCCGTGATGAAACCGAAGAACGAAGACGCATCGAGATCGGCGAACGAGAAAAACATCACGGCCGCAACGCCGATGGCAACGGCGTACTGAGTGAGACCCTCGCCGAACGCGTGCACCGCGACAAGGCGCGTGTGCAAGCGGAAGTTGCGCGAGTTCACGTCATGAAACTGCCGCCTTTCCTGCTCCTGGCCTTCGAACACCTTGACGACACGATGGCCGTGCAACGATTGTTCGGTGAGCTTGGTCACGTCGCCCATCGAGCTCTGAATGCGAGTGCTATAGCGGCGCAACGCGCGGCTCATGGCACTCACCACGAGCGCGATCACGGGGCCAACCACGCCGATCAGCAGCGTCAACCGCGGACTCATGCTCACCATCACCGCGAGCAGCGCCAGAATGGCAATCGCGTCGCGCAGCACGATCACGATCGCCGTCGAAATGGCCTCCGCCACCTGCTCCGTGTTGTACGTGAGCCGTGAGATCAGCAAACCCGAAGAGCCTTGATCGAAGAACCGCGCCGGCAACGCCAAGTAATGGCCGAATACTTCGCCGCGTAGATCCCGGATCACGGACCGGCCTACCCAGGCGAGGCCGTACACCAGGAGAAAGTCCATGCCGCCGCGGATCGGAAACAGCACGATGATCAGCAGCGGGATCTGCCACGCGCGTTCGGTGAGGCTATCCCGCAGCGCGTCGATCCACTCGCTCATCAACAGCGGCACCACCGTGCCGAGGAGCGCATAAATGACAGCCGGCACGAACGCGGCGGCCACAAGGAACCAATGCGGACGAAGGTAACCCAGCAGCCGCCGATAGACGGAGGCGGCGCTCTGCACGCCCTGCGACATGGCGCCATCCTGAGCGGAATGCGCGGCGGTCGCCCGCGACCCTTCGCGGCTCACTGCGCTGAAGCTTCCGGCGGCGTGACCGTGGCGATGTTGAGCCTTACGAACCCGAGCTGGCCGGCCACGTCCATCGCCGTGACGACGGACTGATGGGTGGCGCCGGCGTCGGCGCGAATGAACACGGGCAGCTCGCGCTCCTCGCCGACGAGCCGCTCAATCGCGGCGCGCAGCGTGCGCCGCTCGGAATTGACGAGCTCGCGGCCGTTCACGAGGTATGCGCCCGCCTCCGTGATCGTGATCTCGAGCTTGTCGCTGGGAGTTGAGGCTTGGCCTTCGACCACCGCTTCCGGAAGGTTCAACGTGATCTCGGTCTCGCGCAGGAAGCTTGTCGACACCATGAAAAACAGAACGAGAACGAGCAGCACGTCGACGAGCGAAATTACGTTGATTTCAGGCTCTTCTCTTGATCGGCTTTGCAGCTTCATCGGCCACTCCGAACACACCGGTGCGCTGCTGGTGCAGCAACGCCTCGATGAAGCGAATCGATTCTTTCTCGATCTTCACGACCAAGCCGTCGATGCGGCCGCGCAAGTAGCGGTACGCGATCAACGCCGGGATAGCCACCGTGAGACCGGCCGCCGTGGTGATCAACGCTTCCGAGATGCCGCCGGCGAGCACGGTGGGGTTGCCCACGCCTTCGGCCGTGATGGCCGTGAACGACCGGATCATGCCCGACACGGTGCCGAGCAGCCCGAGCAGCGGCGAGATTGCGGCGATCGTGCCGAGCGGATTCAAGTAGCGCTCGAGGTCGTGAACGACGTGGCGCCCCGAATCCTCGACGACTTCTTTGAGCACCTCACGCGGCGCGTGGCGATAGGCGAGCCCCGCGGCGAGAACCTGGCCGAGCGGCGAGCTCTGATGGATTTGCTGGATGTGTTTGACGTCGAGCTGATTCTGCTGGACCCATTCCCACACCTGGTTCGCGACGCTCGGCGGCAGCACGCGCTTTTCTTGCAGCGTCCAAAGCCGTTCGAGCACGATCGCGACCGCCACTACGGAGCAGCCGATGATCGGCAGCATGAGCCAACCGCCGGCCTGGACGATCTCGAGCATTGAGCGACCCTGAGCTCCTACCGAAAGTTGCGCGAACTATAGCGCGCTGAAACCTGATTCACCATGGAAATCTGGGCGCGCGCCAATAACGGTGACGCAGATCACGCTGGGCCGTGACGGACACGCCGTCGGGCGCCAAAACGATGCGGACAGCGCCCGTACCGCCCGTCGAGACGACATCCGCGCCGCTCTCGCGCCAGCGCTCGCGCACCTCGGGCCGCGGGAATCCCCAGCGGTTCGCGTAGCCCGCCGAAGCGATCGCGTGCTTCGCGCCGACGGCTGCCACGAACGCCGCCGAGGACGAAGTCGCGCTGCCGTGGTGCGGCACCACGACCACCTCGGCCGCAATCGGTTGCGTGAGCAGCGCGGCCTCCCCGCGCCGCTCGATGTCGCCGGTGACGAGCAGCGCGTTGCCTCCCGCCTCCACTTTCAGCACGCACGAGCTGTCGTTGCCGCGCGCGCCGAAGTCGGCTGCCGGATGCAGCATGCTGAAGCGGACGCCGTCCCACTCCCAGGCGTCGCCGCGCCGGCACACGCGGCCGGGCAGCGCCGTGACGTCCGGCCCTTTGAGCACGTCTACATCGGGAAAGGCCGCCACGATTGCAGCCGCGCCGCCCGAGTGATCGTTGTCCGCGTGGCTTACGATCAATCGGTCGAGCCCGCGGCGGCCGCCGGCCGCCAGCGCGGGCAGCACGATCTGCTCGCCGCTGTCGAAGCCCGAGCGCGCCGTGGGTCCGGCGTCGAACAGGAGCCGATGCGTGCGCGTCTCGACGAGCACCGCGAGCCCGTGGCCCACGTCGAGCACCACGGCGCGCGCCGTGCCGTGCGGCGGCACGCGCACTGGCGGCATGAAGAGCGGCAGCAAAGCGAGCCACGCCAAGCGCCGTGCGGGCAGTCCGGCAGCGCAGACGGCGAGCCCTACGCCGAGCGCCGCCGTTGCGAACGCGGGCCATGGCGGCAGCGGCAGCGCGGCCGCGGCACCCGGCAGCTCCGCGACGGCGTGCAAAGCGCGCGCGGTGGCGCCCGCGGCGGCGGCGGCCGCCCCGGCGAGCGGCGCCGTCCAGGGCACGAGCGCATCGAGAGACAGGCCGATCGTGGCGAGCACGGCGAGCGGCACGAGGCATAGATTGAAGAACGGAATCGCCACGAGATTCACGAGCGGGCCCACGACGGAGATCTCGCCGAAGTAAAGCGCCGCGAGCGGCAACAACGCGAGACCGATCCACCATTGCAGACGAACGAATTCGTTCGCGAGGCGCGCGCCGCGCTTCAGGCCGCGCGCGGGCGCGCCCTCCACCGCCCGCGGCGCAGCGAGCGCGAGCAGGATCGCTACCGCGACGAACGATAACCAGAACGACGCCGACAACGGCGCGAACGGATCGAACACGAGCACGGCCACCAGCGTGGCGGACACGAGCTGCGCCGGAGTCACTCTGCGCCGGCACACGAGCGCGGCCAGCGCCACCGCGATCATCAGCAACGAGCGCTGCGCCGGCAGCGCAAATCCTGTGAGCGCCGCGTAGTACGCGGTGGCGAGCAGACTCGCGGCGGCCGCGGCTTCGAGATCGTAGCTGGCCAGCGGCGGCTTTAGACGCAGCCACGCGAAGCGCAGCACCACGAACACGATGAGCCCGAGCAACGCCACATGCATGCCGGACACCGCCACGAGATGGCTCGTGCCCGTGCGGCGAAAGTCGGCCCAGTGCTGCTCCGTAAAGTGAAAGCGCTCGCCGAGCGCCAGCGCCGTGAGCAGCGCCACGCCGTCCGCGTCGCCGCTCGCGGTGCCGATGCGCGCGGCGAGCGTGGCGCGAAACCGCCGCCAGGCCGTTGCCGTTCCGCCGCGCGCCGCGGCAAGAACGGCACCGGAGCGCACGTAGCCCGTGGCGCCATAGCCGTTCACGAGCAGCCACTGCTCGTAATCGAACCCGCCCGGGTTGCGCGCGCCGCGCGGCGGCCGTAACCGCGCCGTGATGGCCAATGTGTCGCCGGGCTCGAGCGCCGCCGGCGCGTCGTACCACGTGAGGCGCACGCGACGCGGCACGCCGGCCGGCCGAGGCGCGGCGACATCGAACGCGAACGTGACTTGACCCGGCGCCGGGGTCGGGAACCCTGCGACGGTACCCTCGAGCGCGAAGTCGGCGCCGAGCGCAGCCTGCGGCAAGCGCTCGGCCAACCGCTCGCTCGCGCTGAAGCACGTCCACGCGGCGGCCAAGACCGCGACGAGCAGCGGGCGCGCGAGCGAGTAGCGCAGCGCGAGGCAACCGAGCAGGATTAGCGGCGCGAACCACGCCGCGCTCGGCAGCGCCGGCAACGTGTGCGCCGCCAGCGTGCCGAGCAGCCAGGCGGCTCCGATCACGACGATCGGCGCCGGACCTGCGCGGCGCCCTACGCGGGCTAGGCGGGACTCAATATGCCGTCCTTGAGCTCGAGCACGCGATCCATGCGCGCCGCCAGATCGGGATCGTGAGTAACGACGACGAGGCTGGTGCCGAGCGCAGCGTTGAGCTCCAGCAACAGCTCGAACACGCGCAATCCCGTGGGTCGATCGAGATTGCCCGTGGGCTCGTCGGCGAGCACGGCCGCCGGACGCGTGACGAGCGCGCGCGCCACTGCGGTACGCTGCCGCTCGCCGCCCGAAAGCTGGCTCGGCCGGTGCTCGAGCCGCTCGCGAAGCCCCACGCGCTCGAGCAAGACGCGCGCCTCTGCTGCCGCTTGTTGCGGCGGCGTGCCGCGCACGAGCAGGGGCATGGCCACGTTCTCGAGCGCCGTGAACTCCGGTAATAGATGATGAAATTGATAGACGAACCCGAGCGCACGATTGCGAAGACGGCCGCGCTCGGCGTCGCGCAGCGTGCTCATCGATTCGCCGACCACGCGCACTTCTCCGGCCGTCGGTTGATCGAGGCCGCCGATCAACTGCAGCAGCGTGGTCTTGCCCGAACCCGACGACCCCACGATCGCGATGCGATCGCCTTTGGTCACCGTGAGCTCCACGCCGCGCAACACCTCTACCTCGCGGCCCACGTCGCTGAACGTCTTGACCAGATTGCGAGCCTCCAGCACCGGCGAACCGTCGGCAACGGCGCTCTGCGCTGCGCTCTCGCGAACCGCGTCATTCATACCGCAAGGCCTCGGCCGGCGGTTGGCGGGCGGCGCTCAAGGCCGGATAGAACGTGGCCGCGATCGCGAGCGCGAGCGCGATGCCGCCGATCTGCAACACCTCGAGCGGCCGCACTTGCGTCGGCAGGTCTTCCAAGTAATACACCTCCGCGGACAGGAGATCGACGCCGAGCCAGCCCTGCAAAAGCGTCACGATGTTGCCGAGCTGCCATGAGATGAAGAGCGCCAGCAGCACGCCGAGCAGCGTGCCGATCACGCCGATGAACGTGCCCTGGCTCGCGAACAACGCCATGATGCTGCGCTGCGTGGAGCCGAAGCTGCGAAGAATCGCAATGTCGCCGCGCTTGTCGCGCACCACCATCATCAACGTGGAAACGATATTGAACGCGGCCACGGCGATCACGAGCGACAAAATCACGAACATCATCGACTTCTGTATCTGGATCGAGCGAAAGAACGTGGCGTGCAGGCTCGTCCAATCGTCGATGGCAAGGTCCGCGCCGATCTCGTTCGCGAGCTGCCGGCCCGCCTCCATCGCCACGTCGCGCGCACTGTAGAGATCGGCAATCGCCAGCCTGAGCCCCGTGGCCTCGCCGTCCGTGCGGAACAAGCGCGCGGCATCTTCGAAGCTCGTGAACACGAGCCCGCGGTCGTACTCGTACATGCCGGCATCGAACACGCCACTGACCGTGAACGAGCGCCAGCGCGGCAGGGCGCCCGCGGGCGTCACGTTCTGCTCCGCGAGCACCAGCGTGATCTTGTCGCCGACGCCGACCTTAAGCACCGCGGCGAGCTGCGTGCCGATTACGACGCGGTAGGTACGGTCCGTGAGCTCGTCCAAGCTGCCGCTGACCATGACGGAGCGGATCGTGGACACTTGCTGCTCGAGCTCCGGATGCACGCCGCGCACCGTAACGCCCGCGAGCTCTTCGCCGGCGACGGCCATCGCCTGGCCCTCGACGTACGGCGCAGCGGCTTCGACGTCGTCGCGCGCGACCACCAGCTCGTGCAACGCCTGCCAGTCCGGGAGCGGGCCGCCTTCGGCGCCCGTGATCGATGCATCCGACACCATGCCTAGAATCCGCCGCTGAAGCTCATACTCGAATCCGTTCATCACCGACAACACTACGATCAATACCGCGACGGCGAGCGCGATGCCGATCATCGAAACTCCCGATATGAACGAGATAAAGCTGTGGCTGCTGCGGGTGCGCAGATAGCGAACGGCGATCGAGAGCTCGTACGGTTGGCGCATGCGAGCCTAGTCGTAGCGCAGCGCACTGGCCGGAGCGATGGCGGCCGCGCGCCGCGCCGGATACAGCGTGGCCAGTATCGCTAACGCGAACGCGGCCACAGGAACGGCCACGACATCGAAGAGCTGCACTTCCGACGGCAGCACCGTCACGTAGTACACGTCGCCGGGCATGATCTGAAAGCCGAACGTCCGCTCGAGCCATGGCACCACGACATCGACGTTGTACGCCAGTGCCAGGCCCAGCCCTACCCCGAGCAACGCGCCGACGAGCCCGATGACCGCACCCTGCACGATGAAAATGCGCGCCACGCGGCGCGCATCGAGGCCGTAGGTGCGCAAGATCGCAATGTCTTTCTGCTTGTCGATGACCACCATCATCAACGACGCCACGATGTTGAACGCAGCCACGCCCACGATCATGAGCAGGATGATCGACATCATCAGCTTCTCGATACGCATGGCCGTGAACAGGCTACGGTACTCCTCGGTCCAGTCCGAGTAGCGCCAGCCGGCGTCGAGCGTGCCGCGCACCGCCTCCCCAAGCTCGCGGGCCGCCAGCGGATCGTCGAGCTTCAGCGCCACGCCCTCCGCGGCGCCGCCCAAACCTTTCAAATCGCTGGCGTCGGCCAAGTGCACCAGCGCGAGCGACGTGTCGTGGTCGGGCACGCCGGCGTCGAACACCCCGGCGACGGTGAAATTCGCCAGACGCGGCACCACGCGGCCGTCGGTAACACGCGGCACCAGCACGCGCACCGCGTCGCCCGTATCCACGCCCAGATTCGACGCGAGCACGCGGCCGAGCAACATGCGTTGAGCGCCGGGCTGAAGATTGTCGAGCGCACCTCGCGCAATGAGTTGCGCCAAATCCGAGGCTGCGCCTTCTTCCGCCGGCAAAATGCCGCGCACGATTGCGGGCCTCAAGCTTGCGCCCGCCGCCAGCATGCCTTCGAGCCGCACGTACGGCGTGACGGCGGCCACGCCCGGCACGGCTTCGAACCGCCCCTCGAGCTCGCGCCAATCCGCAAAACCCTCGGGCGCCGACACGGTGGCGTGCGCGCTCAACACCAGGAGGCGCGTTCGCGTCTCGGTCTCGAGGCCGTTCAAGATCGACAGAATCACGATGAGCGCGGTCACGCCGAGCGCCAGACCGATCAGCGAGGCGGCCGTACGGAACGAGACGAGCGCGCGCCAGCGGCGCGAGCGCAAGTAGCGCAGGCCTATGAACCACTCGAGGGGCTGAAACATGAGCGGGGATTAAACCATAACGCCGCACCGGCACGTCCTAAGGCCACGAACGGCGCGGGCCGGAGGGCATGGAGGCGGGAAGTGTGACCGCGGCCACAAAAGGCCGCCTGCGAATTTGAGCGTCCTCGCCACGGTGCTATATTCGCCGGCATTCCAGGGAGGATCGGGCCATGGCCAAAACCATTCCGACGGCGCTCGCTCTGCTCGTGCTCGGCGCATCGGCCGCGCACGCGGACACCTTGCTCATCGACGGCATCGAGGTCACCCGCCAGACGGGCGACACACGCCCCAAGCCGGGCATGTCGATGACGGCCGTCGAGTCGGCCTACGGGGCGCCGGCGCAACGTCACGCTGCCGTGGGCGGCGCCGTGGCCGAGCAGCCGCCCATCACGCGCTGGGACTACCCGTCGTTCTCGGTGTACTTCGAGAACGACCGCGTCATTCACGCCGTAGCCCGCCGCCAATAGCGCCCCGGTTCCGTCGCCGGCGCCGGCCGAACCTGCCGGCCCTTCTGGTTTTCCCTACCCTGACGTAAGGTGTGGCCCTCGACTCGGGGGATACCATGCCGTCGTCACATTCGTTGTCCCGCTACGCCTTCGCCGCCGCGCTCGGCGCGGTTCTTGCCACCGCGAGCGCCTTCGCGCAGCCGCCTCGCGGCCCCGGCGGGCCGCGCCCCGAGCCCGAGATCGAAGGCATCCCGCGCGTGCCGACTGCCGTGCCGCTGCCTGCCTTGTCGGCACCCGTCACGGGGCCGGGGCCGATGTTCGATACCGCGCCGTCGCTCGCGCGCGGCCTGGATCTCGAGCACTTCCGCTACAAGACCACGGAGTACTACGTCTCCGGCACAGCCGACGGCAAGCCCTACACGACGCGCGTCGTCGTGCGCCAGCCGAGCGACGACGGCGACTTCAGCGGCCTGGTGCTCGCCGAGTCGATGCACGGCAGCGGCGCCGCGCACATGTTCGAGTTCGTCTCCGGGTATCTGATGGACGCGGGCCACGCGGCCGTCGAGATCGTAACCACGTCGCCGCAGCAATTCGTCGCGTTCAACGCCGCGCGCTACGAGCGCATGAAGGTCGAAGGCGGCCAGCAGAACGAAATCATTGCGCAAGTCGGCGCACTCGTTCGAAGTGACAAAGGCCCGCTCGGCGCGCTGCGCGTGCGCAAGATGGTGCTGGGCGGCACGTCGATGAGCGCCGGCACGCTGATCAACTATCTGCCGGCACACATGGTGTATCGCACGCCGGAGATGAACCGCATCTTCGACGGCTTCATGCCCACGTCGAACGGCTCGACGATTCGCGAGATCGACGTGCCGCTCGTCCACATGCCGACGATGCACGAGGTGGAAACCAACGTAACGCGCCGCCAAGACGGCGACGAGCCGGGCAAGCAATACCGGCTGTACGAGTTCGCGGCGATTGGCCACGTCGACTCGCGCGACAACGTGCGACTTCTGCCGAACCCGTGCGCTAAACCGCTCTCGACATTCCTGACGCAGGCCTACTTCTCCGTGAGCCTGCACCATTTGCTGCGCTGGGTGGACGAAGGCGTCGTGCCGCCACGGGCGCCGCGCATCCTGCTCGACCGCGACGAGAGCAACGACGGCTCGACGATGGTGCTCGATGAGCACGGTAACCCGCTCGGCGGCATCCGTAGCCCTTACGTGGACGTGCCCACGGCGAAGTACGCCCCCGTGAACACGGCTGCCGAGCCCGTGATCGCGAACGCGAGCGAGTACGTGCGCGTGAACGGCCTGCAAGGCGCGCAGATCATGTGCCGATTGAGCGCGTACCAAGAGCCGTTTACGGCGGCGAAGCTGCGCGAGCTCTACGGCAGCAAGCGCGAATATCTGCGCAAAGTCGAAACGAGCCTCGACGCGCTCGAGCGACAGGGCTGGTCGCTGCCCGTGTACCGCGACACGATTCTCGCCGATCTCGCCAAGACGCAGTTTTAGCGCGCCCGCAGGCCTACTTCTTGCCTTCGAGCGCCGCGAGCTGCTCGAGCGCGGCCTGCTTTCGCTCGGGCGGATGGCCCTCGTAGTAGCGCTCGATCAGCGATTTGACCAAAGCGATCTTGAGCTCGGCCGCCTCGGGCGGAAGAGCCGCTTGCACCTGATCGAACGCGAGCACCACCTTGAAATAATGCTCGAGCTTGAGCTCCGGCACCTGCGCATGGCGCTCGAGCTCGACGCGTACCCGCCCGTGGAATCGGCCGGCGTAGCTTGCGGCGAGGTTGCGGGCCGTACGTGCTTCGGTCGGGGCACCCGTCTCGATGATGTCCGCGAGACGCCCCAGCCCGTCGGCCAGCCGCGCCAAACCGGCGGCCGTGGTCCAGCTCGTTTCGGCCTCGGCCATGCAATGCCGCGCGGCGGCTAGCTCTCGGGACTCCGGCATGCGGTTACTGTAATGAATTCGAGCCGCGGCTCGTATTACCCCATGACTAGCGTTCTCAGGATCCGCGAATGACGAAGGAGGTGGCCTTTGCCAAAGCGTATACCGCCCACTACCGTCAGGTACGCGGGTTATGCCGCCAGCTTCTGGGCACCGCGGACCGGGCCGACGACGCTGCCCAGGAGGCATTCGTTCGCGCCTATCGCGCCTGGGGCGGCTACGACCCGAGGCAACCGTTCATAGGCTGGATCATGAGCATCGCCCGCAACCACTGTCTCGACGTTCTGCGCCGGCGCGGCACCGAAGCCGCGCTGTTCCGCAACGAGGCACAGGAGGCGGCCGACGTCGAATCGGCGGAAGCCACGGGCGTGCACGCCGTGCTGAAGGATGAGCGCGCTGCGGCCGTCAACGCGGCCGTTGCCGCCTTGCCGGAACGCTACCGCGTGCCGCTCGCGCTCGCCTACTTCGCGGACGCCGACTACAACGAAATCGCCACAACGCTCGGCATCACGCGCACGCATGTGGGCGTGTTGCTGTGCCGTGCCAAGCAAATGCTGCGTCAATCGCTCGCGCGCGCGGACGGGGATGTCCGCGACGGAGCCACCGCTGAGGTATCGCCATGAGCTGCCCGTCCGCCGTCACCCATTCCATGTATGCCGACGGGGCGCTCGAGCCCCGCGAGGCCGCGCTGCTCTGGCGGCATGCGGCAACGTGCGCCGCGTGCCGCGCGCGCATCGATGCGCTCAAGCAAGAGAGCGAGCTGCTGCGCACCGCGCTCAAGGAGCTCGACGATGCCGCGCCGATTCCGCGCTTCGTGCCGCCGCCGCGGCCGCGCGACTTCGTGGTGCTGGTGCTCGCAACGGCACTCATCGGCGCCTTCAGCACCGCTTTCTGGAACACCGTCGCGGCCGCGATTCCGAGCGGCCTGAAGTGGTTGAACCCGCTCGATGCGGGGGAGCTGATCGAACGCGGCGTGAGTGTCATCGCTTTCATCTTGAACGAGGGAGCTGCCATGTGGACGTCTGCTTTGAACGTTGCCGGTGTAGCGCTGCTGCTTGCGCTCGCCGGCTGGATCGCCGTGGGCGCTGCGCGCACGCGCGCGGTGGCCGCCGTCGCCGCGTCTCTGCTTGCGCTGGCCGTTGCGCTGCCGTCGACGGGCCACGCGTTCGAGCGCCGCGAAGGCGGCCTGATCACCGTGGCGGCCGACGAGACGATCGACGACACGCTGCTTGCCACGGGCCAAACCGTGGTGATCGACGGCAACATCAACGGGGATCTGCTCGCGTTCGCGCGCAGCGTTACCGTGCGCGGCAACGTGGCCGGCAATCTCATCACGGCCGCCGAGACCATCGCGATCGAAGGCACCGTCGGCGGCAGCGTCATCGGCGCCGCCCGCGGCTTGGCGCTCGCCAACGCGCGCATCGGCCGCGACCTGTACGGCTTCGGCCGCGACGTGGAGCTCCGCGCCGACACCGGCGTCTCGGGCAACGCCATTGCGTTCGGCGAAAGCGTGGACATCGACGGCCGCGTCGGCGTCGACTTCACGGGCTTCGGCAACACGGTCACGATCAGCGGTGCCGTGGAAGGCAACGTGGAAGGATTCGCCCAAACGCTCACCGTGCTGCCCTCCGCGCGCGTGGGCGGCGACATCACGGCGCACGTCGACAGCGCCGGCGATTTAACGATCGCGCAGGGCGCCGTGATTGGCGGCACCGTGGACGAGCAGCTCGTCGAGCGCGAGCAGCGGCGCAACCGCTACGCGCGGGTGAGCTACTACGTGCGGCAGCTCGTTCGCCTGGGCAGCGCGGTGGTGGTCGGCATGCTGTTGCTCTTGGCCGTCCCCGTGCTGCGCGAGGTGTCGCTGCCCACGCCCGGCGACGTGCTGCGCACGGGTGGCATCGGGCTGGCGGCGGCGGTGACACTGCCCGTGGCCGCACTGCTGTTGTGCATCACGATCGTCGGCATACCGGTCGGTGTGCTCGTCTTCGTGCTCGGGCTGATCGGGCTGTATCTGTCGAAGATCGTGATCGCGCAGATCATCGGACGCGCGTTGTTCCGCACGGCGGAAAGTCCGCCAAACTTCGCTGTTACGCTGATCACGGGCCTCGTCGTCGTAATCGTCGCCATCAACCTGCCGTTGATCGGTGGCGTCGCGAACTTCGTGCTGACGATCGTGGGCTTCGGCGTGATCGTGACCCTGCTCATGGCGCACATCAACCGCGACTCGGCTGCCTGACGCGCCGCGCGACGGCCGGGCGCTCACCCCCCTTAAGCCCGACCGTCGCGCGTGCCGCGCCGGCGAGCCGTGCGTTACGATAGACGCAGCGACTGCTCGCCGTTCGGGGAGAACGTCATGCTTCGATCGATCGCATCCGCACTCGCATTGGCCGCGGCGCTGCCCGCGCTCGGCGAAGGCCCGAACCATACGACGGGCACGCAAGGCCTCTTGCTCATCGACAAGCTCGGCGGCCACGTGCGTTTCTTCGATCCCGCCTCGTTCGCCGAGCGCTCGAGCCTCGAGCTGCCCAAGAATCCGCACGACTTCGCTTTGTCGGCGGACCATCGTTTCGCCTACGTGCCGATCTACGGGCCCGGCATCTACAACCGCAACCCCGAGCCGGGCCACGAGCTGTATGTGCTCGACGTTGCGGAGCGGAAAGTCGCGAACGTCATCGATCTCTCGCCGTACCGCTCGCCGCACGGCGTGCAGGTCGACGCCCGCGGCATGCTGTACGTCACGGCGGAGCTCGACCGCAAGGTGCTCGTTGTGGATCCCAGCGCCGGCCGCGTCGTCGCCGCGATCGACCACGAAGGCGCGGGCCATTGGCTCGCCGTGCTGCCCGACGGCAGCAAGGCCTACGTTGCGAACAAAGACGACAAGCCGTTCGTGAGCGTGCTCGATCTCGCCACGCGCAAACAAATCGGCACGGTGCCGATGCCGCGCGGCACGCAAGGCATCGCGGCGTCGCCGGACGGCACGCGCGTGATTGCCATGGACTTCGCGCGGCCCGAGATCGCCGTGATCGATACCGCTACGGACACGGTGCAGGAGCGCATCGCGCTCGCCGACACCACCGACGCCGCGTACAAGGCGTACTACTCGCCGGACGGGCAATGGCTGCTGACGATGGCGGGCTCCACGATCGGCATCTTCGACGCCGCGAACCTACGCGCGCCGCAGCGCACGCTCCGCGTGGGCGCGTCGCCGATGGGCATCGGCTTCTCGGCGGACGGCAAGACGGCGCTCGTCGCGAATCACGGCGACGGCACGGTGTCGGTGGTCGATATCGCCACCGCGAAGGTGACGCAGACGTTCAAAGCCGGGACGGGAATCGAGACGCTAACGTACTACTGAAAACTGCACGCGCTCAGAGCGGCATCCAGGTAAACCCTTCGCCGCGCCGATAGTAGATAGCCACCGCACGGCCGAAGAGCTCGCGCTCGTCGATGAGGCCGAACTTGCGGCCGTCGTTGCTGTTGCCGCGATGGTCGCCCATTGCGAGCACCATGCCGGGCGGCACGTCGATCTCGATGTCCGGACCGCCGCCGCTGCGCAGATTCAAGAGCGCGTCGCGCTCGCCGAAGTGCTCCACCTGCCGGTCGCCGAGCGCCTCTCCGTTGATCGACAACTGGCCGTTGCGCACCAAGACGTGATCGCCCCCGATCGCGACGATGCGTTTGATGAGCCGCGTGGAGCCATCCTCGGGCGAATCGAACACCGCGATCTCGCCGCGCTCCGGCGTCGAGGAGCCGAAAATGTCGATCTTCGTGAGCGGGATTCTGAACCCGTAGGCCATCTTGTTGACGACCACGCGATCGTGGTCCATCAACGTGTATTGCATCGAGCCCGAGGGCACGTAGTAGTGATCGGCCAGCGACGAGCGCGCGGCCGTAACCGCGGCCAGCACGATGGCGAGGGACGTGAGCTCCGAGATCCACCATTTGGCTCGGCTCGGCTTCGCGTCAATGGCGCCGTTGCGGGCGCTTACTTTGGTATCTGGTTCAGCCACGGCAACTCCGACAACACAAAATTCGAGCTGGTTCCTGACAACGCTACTTCCAGAACATCCACCAAGGCTTGGCGGGAGCCGCAGCCGGCGCTTCGGGCCCGCCGGAAGCGGCCGGCGCCTGCTGCACTGCGGCCGTGCCCTGCCCCGTCACGTAGGAGAGATCGTTGCAGGTCGGCGTCTCGTAGGGCAAGTCGGCGACGAACGCCACGTCCGCCCCGCGGTACTGCCCCGTGAAATAAGCGGGATCCTCGGCCACGTATTCGCGGCGCAGCGCCAGCGCGCCGCTCGAGCGATCCAGCGAGAATCGCTCGACGACGTGCAATCCGCCGCTATGCATGGTGCTCGTGTCGGCCGACAACACCCCCGGCTTGAAGCCGACGGTGTCGACGATGAGCACGTCGTTCTCCCAGCGCCCGATCGAATGGCCCGTGATGCTGGGCTCGAGATCGGCGGGATGCTCGGTCTCGTTCAAGTGAATGGTGCGGTCGATGCCCGGCGCGCCGTATTGGATGCGGATCGCGTTCTCGTCTTGGGTGATGCGATTCGTGAACGTCTCGAAGCCCCAGTCGAACAGAATGTTCGTGGGCTCGCAGTTGAGGCGCGGATTGTCGGACGACGACGGATCGAAGCCTTCGGCAGCTGCGCGACCCGCCTCCGTCAGCGCGACCGGGCTCGGCCGCGACCACGCGACCTGAATGGCGTTCTCGGCCAGCGACTCCGGCGTGCCCCGCGCGCCGGGGAAGGCGCGGCCGCCCTCGGGCACGGCGCCGGGCGCCAGCCGTTCTGCGACACTGATCGGCACGAGCGCGCCGCTGATGCCGCGCCGATCGGTCATCACGCGCTGCTCGCCGGCCCAGTCGCCGTTCAAGTTGGGGTGTCCGTTCGGCAGCCGCTCGGGCCGATCCGCGGCCACGACGGGAGCCGCCGTTTGGCGCTGACCGTAGCGATCCATGCTCGTGCCGTCGGCAAACGTGATCGTGCCGAGGTAACAGGTATTGGGCGCGTTGCGATCGGGGGAGCCTGTGATGCTGACCGTGGTTCCGGGCGCGAACATCGCCTGGCTCCAGCCGGATCGGCGCAGCACCGTGGCCGCCCGCATCTCGCATTGCCACTCGGCAGCTTGGCCGTCGGCGCCGACCACCGTCACGTACAGCCACGAGTGCGGGTTGACGAACGCGAGCCTGGCGACCGTGCCGCTGATGGCAACGTCTTTATTGAGATCGAAGTTCGCGATGCCGTGGTGCGCAAAGGCATTCGTCGCAGCGACAGCGCCGGCGCAGAGGAACACGACGTGCAGGCGTGACATGGGCTACCCGTGAGCGTTGGATCAATGGGAACTGTGACATCGAAGGCCTGCTTCCGGCAAATCTAGGTTAAAGGGGGGACGGATTTATTTAATCCGTCCCCTCTTGGCAGCGCTCTTTCTCGCGACTCTGGGACGGATTAAAAAAATCCGTCCCCCTGCTCAGTCCAACTGGCCGCGGATCTCGCCGGGCCCGAACTGCGTCGAGTGAACATTGACGTACGCCGCGCCGGCGCGCATCGCCGCGAGTAGCTCCGCGAACTCGTTTGGCCCGATGCCTTGACCGGCCGGCCCAACGACGTCCTCGGCGCTGATGACGGCAGTGAGCGGCTTGGACGTGCTTTGCGCCGCGCAATCCGGTGTCAATGCAGCCAAGGTGGCGTCCGCG
Source organism: uncultured Gammaproteobacteria bacterium (assembly GCA_946887385.1). Next base: position 2,092 of record CAMPKU010000045.1, on the reverse strand, counting down.
GGGGCGTTCGTTTCGCTCTTGCAAAGCCACACGCTGATGCCGCCGGTGGTGTGGTGTTGGCCGAAGTGAATGTGCGATTGCGTCGCTCTGCTCGGAATGTCCGAGTAGCTCAGCCAGTACGTGAACGCAGTGCCGGCCTGGTTCACGATGGCGTAAAACTCCCCCCGCGCCGGCGTCGACAGCGCCGGCACCTCGTTGTAGCTGGCTAACTGCGCGCGAAACACGCGTTTCCGACTGTTGTTGTGATGGTCATTGTCCGCAACCGCGGACGCCGCGAATCCTGCGACCACCCCGAGCGAGACGACCGCTGTCCATGTGTTCATTTTCCCCTCCCATTTGTCGGCTTGAGCCGGAACCTGTTTGCCCGCTCGTGAGTCCTGCCGAGCCGGTAGCCGGTTCACGGTAGGCAAAACAAAGGATTTCTCGGGACGCGGGCCCGCGCGTTGCCGCTGCCCCCGGCGGGCAGCTAAGCTTGCCCCGACGCTTGGCCGATACGGCCTACGAAACAACGGGTTAAGGAGTTGCCACGTGAAATCGACAGCATTGCGCGCGCTCGTAGTCGTCGCCGCCGGGTTTGGCGCGTCTCAGGCCTTTGGCCAGCAGGCTGCCGCCACCGGCCCGTTCGAGGCCGGCAAGCACTACACGGCCTTGTCGCCCGCCCAGCCCACGAGCACGGACGCCGGCAAGGTCGAGGTCACCGAGATCTTCATGTTTGGCTGCCCGGGCTGCTTCAGCTTCGAGCCACATATCCAGCGCTGGCTCGGCGATAAGCCCGACTATGTCAATTTCGTACGGATTCCCGCCCCCTGGAACCCGATCGCCACGCTGCACGCCCGCGCGTACTACGCGGCGGAAGCGCTCGGCAAGACCGAGGAGGTCGATGGTCCGTTCTTCAACGAGATCCATGTGAATCGCAACATGCTCGACTCCGAGGCGAAGATCGCGGCGCTGTTTGCGAAGCACGGGGTCGATGAAGCTACCTTCAAAAGCACGTTCAACTCGTTCGCCGTGAACACGAAGCTGAAGCGCGCGGAAGAGCTCATCCGCCGCTACCGCGTGCAAAGCACACCGACGGTCGTCGTCAACGGCAAATACCTCACCACCGGCTCGCAGGCCGGCAGCTACGACGCGTGGTTCGCGATCATCAACGACCTCGCGGCGCGCGAGCATGCGGCCGCGGGAGCCGGTTCGGGTCAATAACCGTCGCGCGACGGCCTCGTAACGCGCCGGTCTACGACCGGCGCGTTCGTCTTTGACATATCATCTGCCCTGGGCAAATGCCCCGTAACCCAAGGAGAGGATGATGAACGGAGTCTCACGTGCGCTGTTTGCGGCGGCGCTGCTACTGCCGGCCTTGAGCCAGGCGCAACAGCAACAGACCACACGGCCGCAGTCGTCGCAGTTCAATTACAGCTACGTCGAGCTCAGTTACGACGAAACAGAGATCGGCGCAAACATCGACGGGGACGGGTTAACGCTCTCCGGCTCATTCGAGATCAACGACGAATGGCACGCGTTCGCCTCGTTTGGCAACGCCGACTACGACTTCGGCTTCGACGTCGATACGTGGGCGCTCGGCGCGGGCTACGTGTTCCCGCTGCAGGACGACATCGATCTCTACGGCCGCGTGCTCTACATCGACAGGGAAGCGGACGGCCCGGGCGGCGGCGGCGGTGACGACGACGGTCTCGGCCTTCAGTTCCGCATCCGCGCTTTGGTCACCGACGAGCTCGAGCTCGAGGGCGGAATTCAATATGTCGACGTGGGCGACAACGACACGTCGCTGCAAGCCGGCGCGCGTTACTACTTCTCCGAACAGCTCTCTGCCGGTGTAGGGTTGACGTTCGGCGGCGACACCGACGGCATCGGTATAATCCGTCGCGAAGAGTTCGCGCAGCCACGCCTCCTCCACGGCGGTGCAGAGGGACAACAACACGTTCACCTCACCGCCGCGTCCCTCGATTTCGCTCACCTCCGCCGCCACCAGCAGGCCCGCGTCCTGGATGGCGCTTTCCCGCGCCAGCAATCCCCGACGGCCGTGGACGAGTTCGCAGCCTGTCTCAAATACACATATACTAGCCCACGAGACAAT
>CAMPKU010000044.1 GCA_946887385.1 uncultured Gammaproteobacteria bacterium | reverse complement strand
GTCACGGGCGAGCAGGCCCGCGCGCGTGCGCGGCTGCAGCCGCGGCAGACGAGCAACCGCTTTTGGAGCGCGCTCAGCATGGAGGCCGGCTCCGCCGGCTCCGACCTCGGCAAGAGCGCAGCCGAGCTCGCGTACGCGCAGCTGGCATCGTTGTGGCAAGCGGGCGGCGAAGGCGTCACGGACGTCGTGCTCGTGGTGCCGGGCGCTTACCGCACGGAGCAGCTCGGCTTGTTGCTGGGGCTCGCGCAGGAGTGCGGCATGCCCGTGCGCGCGCTCGTCGATACGGCAGCGGCGGCCAGCGTGCGGCCGTACCCGGGCAGGCAGCTCATGTACGTGGACGCCGGGTTTTACCGCGTGGCTGTGACGCTGCTCGACCAAAACGGCGAAGCGCAGGTCCGCACGGAGCACGCGCTCGGTCAAGGTTTGGCTGCCGTCGCCGACATGTTCGCGCGGCGCATCGCGGATCACTTCGTGCGCGCCACCCGGCTCAATCCGCTCGCTCACGCCGACACGGAGCAAGCGTTGTACGACCGCTTGCCGGAGTGGCTCGAGGCGCTCGCGCGCGAGGAGCGCACCGAGCTGATCCTGCAGCATCGCGGCGAGGAGTTCCGCATAGCCGCCGAACGCGACGCCGTGCTCGGCGTGGCGCGCGATTTCTATCGCGCCGTGGTGCAGCTCGTGGCGCAGCACCGGGATCCGGGCACGGGCCTGGTCGTGCAGCTATCCGACCGCATGGCGGCACTGCCGGGGTTCATCGGCGAGCTTGCGCGGCTCGACGACTCGCACATCGAGCGGCTGGCGCCCGGCCATGCCGCCCGCGCCGTGTTGCTCGTGAAGGACTTGTTCGCTGCGCAAGGCGAGGTCAAGTTGCGCAAGCGCCTGCCCTGGCGGGAGACCCCGCACGACGCCGAGCAGCCGCGCGCGGCGCCGCAGGCACGCGCGTTCGCGAGCACCAAGCCGCCGACGCACGTGGTCTACCAGGGGCTTGCCTATCGCGTGGGCGCCGGCGGCCTCGCGATCGGCCGCGAGGCGGATGCCGAGAGGCGCACGGTGGTGCTGCTCGAGGCCGGCGGCGGCGTCTCGCGCCTGCACTGCGAGGTGCTGCTGCGCGACGGCGAGCTCATGCTGCGCGATTTGAGCAGCTTCGGCACGTTCGTCAACGAGAAGAAGGTGGCCGGTGAAACGGCGCTGAAGCGTGCCGACGTCATTCGCATCGGCTCGCCGGGCGCGGAGTTGCACGTTGTCGACGTAGAGGACGCACGGTGAAGAGGCGCAGAGGCGAGCTGAGCGTCTTCTCGATGTCGTTTCTGGACGCCATCACGGCGGGGTTCGCCTGCGTGGTGCTGCTGTTCATGATCGTTAGCGCGAACGCCGTGCTCGACGGCCGCACCGCCATCGAGGATCGGCAGGCCGAAGCAGCCCGCTGGGAGCTGCGCGTGCTCACGGGCCAGCGCAATCTCGTCGAGCTCAAGGAGCAGCTTCAGAGCCAGCTTCGCGAGTGGAACGCGTTGCTCGCGATGCGCCAGAGCCTCGTCTCGCAAGTCGAAGAGACCGCGACGGAGTTTGCGGCGTTGTCGGAAGACTCCGAGGCGCGCCGAGCGGCGATCGAACGGCTGCGCAACGAGCTCGCCGAGCTGAACCGCCAATCGGAGGAGCTCGCCGAGCAGCAGCAAGCCGAAGCAGAAGGCCCGAGCCCGCTGCGCTCGTTCGAGGGTGAAGGCAACCGGCAATATCTCACGGGCTTGCGCATGGGCGGCCAGCGCGTCGTCATCCTCGTGGATACGTCGGGCAGCATGCTCGACCGCACCATCGTCAATATCCTGCGCCGGCGGAACATGCCGCCCGAGCAGCAGCGCCGGGCGCCGAAGTGGCAGCAGGCCGTCAACACCGTCGATTGGCTCAGCACGCAGATCGAGGCGGGCACACAAGTGCAGATCATCGGCTTCAGCGATAAGGCGACGTGGCTGATTCCAGGCACCGAAGGGCAATGGGTCACCGTCAACGACGGCACCGAGCTCGACGCGCCTCTCGAGACGCTGCGAGCGAGCTACCCGCAGGGCCCGACGAGCCTGCACGCCGCCTTCAACGCCATCAAGCAGCTCGAGCCCGCCCCCGACAACATTTTTCTCCTCGTCGACGGCCTGCCGACGATGGGCGAGATCATCCCCACGCGTCCCGGCGTGAGGGCCGCCGAGCGGCTCGACCATTTCAATCGCGCGATCCGGCAATTGCCGGTGGGCGTGCCCGTGAACGTCATCCTGTTCGCGATGGAAGGCGACCCGGCGGCTGCGCCGGCCTACTGGCTCGTGGGCATTCGCACCGGCGGCTCGATGATGGCGCCCGCGGAGGATTGGCCATGAGACGGCGCAGCGACCTCGACATCTTCAGCATGTCGTTCCTCTCCGCGATCACCTGCGGTTTCGGCGCGATGATCCTGCTGTTCCTGCTCACGCGCGTCAGCGAGCCGGCCAGGCTGGAAGAGGCCGAGCGCGACCTCGCGGGTCTGATCGCGCAATACGAACGCGAGCTCAACGAGATCGTCGGCGAGACCGAGCGCGTGCGGCGCGACGCGGCGCGCACCACTCAAGATCTCGACCTCGACAGGATGCGAGTCGAGGACCTGCGAGTCGAGCTCGACCGCGTTCGGAACCAGTTGCTCGCCGTCGAGGACCCGACGCTCGAGACGGAGCAAACGCGCCTCGCGGCGGCGAGGCAGAGCTTGACGGCGGAGATGCAGCGCTTGCTGGCCGACTATCGCCCGCCGATCGCCTCGTACAAGGTGGGCGGTATCCCCGTCGACAGCGAGTACATCATTTTTCTGATCGATACCTCGGGCAGCATGCGCCAGTACATGTGGGACCGCGTGCAGCAACAGCTTCGCGAGACCCTGGAGGTGTACCCCACCGTGAAGGGTATCCAGGTGATGAACGACGAAGGCGAGTACATGTTCAGGAGCTATCGGGACGAGTGGATTCCCGATACGCCGAGCCGCCGCGAGGCCATTCTCGACGCCTTGAAGAACTGGGACGCGTTCTCGAACTCGAATCCGCGCGAGGGCATCCTCGCGGCGATCGACAAGTTCTACGATCCGAACAAGAAAATCTCGCTGTACGTTTATAGCGACGACTTTTTGCAAGGGTCGATCAATCCCGTGGTGCGGGAAATCGACCGGCGCAATCGGGAGACGGCGACGGGCGAGCGCCTCGTGCGCATTCACGCCGTGGCGTTCCCGGCGGTTTACCTGATGGCGGGCGGCGACCTGTACACCGCCGCGGGCTACGCCACGCTGATGCGCATTATCTGCCAGCGCAACGGCGGCACGTTCGTCGCGCTTCCCGTGATCCGCGGAGGTCGATCTCGCGACTAGCGGGCATGGCTGTTTTTGCGCCGGTTGCCCGTGGCGATCGGCATTGAAGCTTGGAGGTTAGGAATGTCAGTCGAGCAGAATTACGTCCGCGACCGAGTTCAGAAGCTCGTGGCGCTCGCGGTGATCGCGGTGGTCGTGCAGCTGTTCTATGCGAGCTACGTGAGGCCGACCGCCGAGCAGTGGCTCTCGCAGCAGCAGGCGATCGCGGCGAACGATCCCACCTACATTCCGCCGCGCTCGATCTGGGTGACCATCCGCGACGCCGAGCAGCAGGTGACCATCATCGTTGCCATCTGGGCTCTGCTTCTCGCCGCGAAGCGGTTCCGCGAGCTCAAATCTCAGCGCGACCTGCTCGGCGCCGGCTATCTCAAGCGGGAAGCCGGCGTCGTGATCCTGCCGAGCGACGCGCGCGAGTATCTGCGCACCTTCGAGCAGCTGCCGCCGCGAGAGCAAAACTCCGTGTTGCCGCGCGTGCTCATGGCGGCTCTGAAGCGCTTCGGCGCGACGGGCAACGTGCAGGACGCCTCGCAGATGGTCCACAACACCTGCGAGAGCGAGCACAACCGGCTCGATGCGGAGCTCGCGATGCTCCGGTTCAGCGTGTGGGTGGCGCCCGCGCTCGGGTTCATCGGCACGGTTCGGGGCATCGGCATTGCGCTGCAGGGCGCCGAGCTCGCCGTTAGAGGCGAGACCACGGCCGTCACGAACGGCCTCGGCATCGCGTTCAACTCCACGTTGGTGGCCCTGATCCTGAGCATCATATTGATGTACGTGCTGCATGAGATTCAGCTCACGCAAGAGCGGCTCGTGCTCGATACCGAAAACTACGCCGAGCAAGAGCTCGTTAGCCGCCTGCACAGCAGCTGACACGCCCGGCGCCATAATTCGTCACTATTGCGGCAGCGTGCTGCCGCAATTCATCACCCGCTCGTCAGCGCGGTTCGCTTCAATGGCGCCGTGTCCGAACCCTTTGCGCTTGAGGAGTGAACCATGCACAAGAAGCTCATCGTATTGTTGATCGGCAGCTTGCTCGCAACGCCGAGCTTGGTTGCGGCGAAAGATCGTGCCGATAGAGAAGCCGCGCGTGCCGCGCGACAAGAGGCACGTGCCGCGCGCCAGGAGTCCCGCGCGGCGAAGGAAGAGTCGATAGGCCTCGGCAGCGGCGCCGCCATCGGCGGGCTCGCGGGCGGGCCCGTCGGCCTGGTGCTGGGCGCGGCGTTCGGCGGCTGGCTCGGCGATCGTTTTCACGAAGAGCGCCAGGCGCGCCGGGACGCGGACGCGCTTACCGTGCAGGCGCGCACGCACGCAGGCTCGCTCGAGCAGCGGCTCACTGCGACCGAGCGCGCCGTCGCGGAGAAGAACGCGGAGCTTTTCAGCGAGCGCGTCTCGCACCGGCTTGCCTTACAAGAGGCGCTCTCCGTCGAGGTGTTCTTCCGCACCGAGGACAGCGGTCTCGGCGGCACCACCGAGGAGCGGATCGCGAAGCTCGCGGCGCTGATCGAGCCGATGGACGGCGCCGTAATCCGGCTCGCGGGCCACACCGACGCGCGCGGCACCGAGGCGTTCAATTCCACGCTATCCACGGCGCGAGCGGAAGCCGTGCGCGATGCCCTGATCCGCGGCGGCATGCCGGCTGAGCGCGTGATCGTAACGGGTTCCGGCGAAGCCGCCTCGACGGCATTGGAGCAGGACATCGACGGCATGGCGCTCGAGCGGCGCGTCGAGATCGCTGTCATCGATGTCGACGACTCGAGCCGGGTAGCGGAGCTCGGCGCGAACTAGCGTCTTACCCCTTCCCCCCGACGCGGCCGGGAGCCCCCGCCAAGGAGCGAGGCGGCGCTCCCGGCCGCTACTTCAAGTAGGGCGCGAGCAGCGGCAACAGCGGCACGGGCGCGGCGCGCGGCAGCACGCGCACCGGCGCCGGCGCGGTGAAACGCTCGAGGCATGCGGCGGTTTCTTCGGCCGGCACGGGCTGCTCGGTGGATTCGCTCACCACGACACCGAGCAACGTGACACCGCGCTGCCGCAACGCGGCCGCTGCCGTGAGGCTGTGGCTCAGGCTGCCGAGATAGCTGCCGACAACGAGCAGCGTGGGCGCGCCGAGCGCCGCAATCCAGTCGAGCACGGTGTGCTGCGCATCGAGCGGCACCATGACGCCGCCGATACCTTCGACGAGCGTGACGCCGTCGAAGCCCCCGGGAGCGCGGCAGCTCGCGACGAGCGCATCGAAGGGAATCGTCCGCTGCTCGCGCGCGGCCGCCATGTCCGGCGACAGCGGTGCCGCGAATCGGAACGGGCTCACGGCGTCGAGATTGGCCGGCGTGACGGCGAGGCCCTGCGCGCCCAACAGCAGCGCGGTATCGCTGCCGCCGGGTTGCTCGGCGTCGAACCCGGACGCCACGGGCTTCAGCGCACGCGCGCGTTTTCCTTGCGCGTTCAGCTCGGCGAGCAGCCGCAAGGTGACGAACGTTTTGCCGATGCCCGTGCCCGACGACGTGACGAAGACGGTTGTCATGCCGCGAGCAACGGCCTCACGGCAGCCGCCAGCGCCGCCACTTGCTCCACGGTGTGCGCGGCCGAAAAAGTGACTCGCAAGCGCGCCGTGCCGGGCGGCACCGTGGGCGGCCGAATCGCCGCGACGAGGAAGCCTGCTGCGCGTAGCGCCGCGCTCAAGGCGAGGGCGCGGGACGCGGCACCCACGACGATCGAGACGATGGCGCTCGTCGCCTGCGGCAGCGCGAGCGCGGTCGTGAACTCTTGCGCGCGCAGTAGCGGGCGGCGCACGAGGTCCCGGTCGGTCGCGATCAGCTCGAGCGCGCGGCTCGCAGCGGCGACGGTGCCGGGCGGCAGTCCCGTCGAGTAAACGAAGCTGCGCGCCCGATTGCGCACGAGCTCGGAGACGTGCCGGCTGGCGCACAGATATCCGCCGTAACTGCCCACGGCCTTCGACAGCGTGCCCATCTGCAGCGGCACCGCCGCGGGCTTCGCATGCGCGAACGCGGAGCCGCGGCCGTTGCCGATCACGCCGAGCCCGTGTGCGTCGTCGGTCATGAGCCACGCGTCATGCGCCGCCGCCACCTCGGCAAGCGCGGGCAGCGGCGCGAGATCGCCTTCCATGCTGAACACGCCTTCCGTGAGCACGAGACAATGCCGGTGCGCGCGGCGCTGCGTGCGCAGCAGCTCCTCGAGATGCCGCGCATCGTTGTGGCGGAACGCAAGCATGCGGCTGCCGCTCACGCGCGTGCCCGTGAGCAGCGAGCTGTGACAAAGCTCGTCGAGGACGATGAGGTCTTGACGGCCCACGAGCGCCGGGATCGCGCCGACGTTCGCGAGATAGCCGCTGCCGAACACGACGGCGTCCTCGGTGTCTTTGAGCGCCGCGAGCCTGTGCTCGAGCTCTGCGTAGAGCGGGTGGTTGCCGTTGACGAGCCTCGCGGAGCCTGCGCCAACGCCGAACCGGCGCGTAGCCTCGACGCTGGCGGCCACTACGGCCGGGTGTTGCGACAGGCCGAGATAGTCGTTGCAAGAGAACGAGACGAGCGCGGCGCCGGCGACTTCTGCCGCCGTAGCGCTCGGGCGAGCCGTTTCGACCAGCCGGCGCCGCAGCTGCCGCCGTTCGAGGGCCTCGAGCTTGCGGCGTGCCAGCTCGTCGAGCGAAGACTGCGCGGTACCGGCTGGCAAGTGCGGAGCTCCCGTCGGTGAGCGCGCATTCTCACCGACTTAGGATCGCTGCGGGAAGCCCGCAGTTGCTCAGGCGACGGCGCGCTTGCTCTCGTTCGTTGCGCTCGGCGGCGGGTCGAACCCCGCCGCCAGTGCATCGTCGATGTTCTCGAGCCACACGAACTTCAGCTTCTTGCGTGCCGGCTCGGGAATCTCCTCGAGGTCCTTCTCGTTGCGCTTCGGCAGCAGCACGGTATCGATGCCGGCGCGCAGCGCCGCGAGCGCTTTTTCTTTCACGCCGCCGATCGGCAGCACGAGGCCGCGCAAGCTGATCTCACCCGTCATGGCGATGTCGTTCCGCACGGTGCGGCCCGAAAGCAGCGACGCCACGGCCAAGAACATCGCCACGCCGGCGCTGGGCCCGTCCTTCGGAATGGCGCCGGCCGGCAAGTGGATGTGCAGGTCATTGGTCTCGAGCACCGAGCGCTCCACGCCCAGCGTGTCCAACCGCATCTTCGCGAGGCTCACGGCGGCCTGGGCGCTTTCCTTCATGACGTCGCCGAGCTGCCCCGTCAAAATCAACTGACCCTTGCCCGGCACGAGCGTGGCTTCGATGAACAGGATGTCGCCGCCGACGGGCGTCCAGGCAAGGCCCGTGGCCACACCCGGCACGCTCGTGCGCAGCTTCACCTCGTTCTCGAAGTGGCGCGCGCCAAGAATCGCCGGCACGTCGTCGGCGTCGATGGTGACCCGCTCGGCCACGCCTTCCGCGATCTTCATCGCGGCGTGCCGCAACAGCGCGCCGATCTCGCGCTCGAGATTGCGCACGCCGGCTTCGCGCGTGTAGCCGTCGATGACGGCGTTCAACGCAGCCTCGCTGATCGAAACCTGCTCTGCCGTGAGCCCGTTGGCCGTCAGTTGCCGCCCCACGAGGTAGCGCGTGGCAATGCCGAGCTTCTCGTCCTGCGTGTAGCCCGGCAGATCGATGATCTCCATGCGGTCGCGCAGCGGCCCCGGAATCGTGTCGAGCCGGTTGGCCGTGGCGACGAAGAACACCTTGCTCAAGTCGAACGGCACGTCGAGATAGTGATCGGTGAACGTCGAGTTCTGCTCTGGATCGAGCACCTCGAGCAGCGCAGCCGACGGGTCGCCGTGGAAACCCACGCCGAGCTTGTCCATCTCGTCGAGCATGAACACGGGATTGTTCGTGCCGGCCTTGCGCAAGCTCTGGATGATCTTGCCCGGCATCGAGCCGATGTACGTGCGCCTGTGGCCGCGGATCTCGGCCTCGTCGTGCACGCCGCCCAGGCTTGCACGCACGAACTTCAACTCCAACGCGCGCGCGATGCTCTGCCCGAGCGACGTCTTGCCGACGCCGGGCGGGCCGACGAAGCACAGGATGGGGCTGCGGCCCGCCGCGTTGAGCTTGCGCACGGCGAGGTACTCGAGGATGCGCCGCTTGACCTTCTCGAGCCCATAGTGATCGGCATCGAGGATCTCGCGCGCCTTCGCAATGTCGATGGCTTCGGCATCGCTCTTCGACCACGGCACGGCGACGAGCCAGTCCAAGTACGTGCGTACCATCGAGTGCTCGGTGGACGCCTCGGGCATGCCCTCGAGCCGCCGCAGCTCTTTCTGCGCCTGCTTTTCGACCTCCTCGGGCATGCCGGCGTCCGCGATGGCCTGGCGCAGCTCCTCGAGCTCGCTCTGCGTGTCGTCCTCGCCGAGCTCCTTCTTGATCGTCTTCAGCTGCTCGCGCAACACGTACTCGCGCTGGCGCTCGTCGAGCTTGCCTTGCGTCTGCTCGCCGATCTCGCGCGACAGCTTGAGCACCTCCACGCGGTGCGTCAGCAGCTCGATCACGCGATCGAGCCGGTCGCGCACTTTGAGCGCTTCGAGGATCGTCTGCTTCTCGGTGGGCTTCACGTCGATGAGCCCGCCGACCATGTCGGCCAAGGCGCCCGGCGACTCGATGTGCTGCAGCGCGGGCCCGAGCTCGGGCGGCACTTGCGGCAGGAGCTCGATCGCTTCGGCCGTCTTCTGCTTGAGCAGCGCGGCGCGCGCCTCCACGTTGGCATCGGCCAGCACTTGGTCGGGGATCAAGTCGAAACGCGCGGCGAGAAACGGCAGCCCGTTCAAGTAGTCGAGCGTGCGGAAGCGCTGCTCGCCTTGGCAGATGAGGTGGTGGACACCGTTCGGCGCCTTCAGATAGCGCACGACGGTGACGGTGGTGCCGATCTTGTAGAGGTCCTCGGGTCCGGGCGCGTCGATCGAGGGGTCTTTTTGCAGCACGAGCCCCAGCTTGTAGCCGTGCTGCACGGCCTCTTGAGCGGCACGCATCGAGAAGTCGCGCGTGAGCGTGACCTGCGTAACGGCGCCGGGGAACAGCACGATGTTGCGCATCGGCACGACGAGCAGCACGTCCGCCGGCAGCGACAGCGGCCCGTTGTCGCGGGCGACTTGCGGCAGCTGGTCTTCGTCGTACATGGGGGGAACCTCGCGTGGGGTGGGCCGAGTGCACTATCTGGGGCCTTTCGCGAGGCGTTCAACCCCGCGGCGCCCCGATATTCAGACGGCGCGGAGACGCGCCGCGAGTCGTGCGTAGCGAATGTCGATGCTGGTATCGACCGTCACCGCGCTGCGCCGTTCCGCGGGACCCAAGGGTTCCCGGGTGGCAAGCTGGTGCTCGAGCACGGCCAGATCGGCTTCGGATGCATCCCGGCCCCGCTGCCTGCGGGCCCGGACTCGCCGCCGCAGCTCGGCCGGCGAGGCCGTGCAGTCCAAGATGACGAAGCGCGCAGCATTGGCGGCCGCCACCTGGCGGAATTCGAGACGCTCGCTGCGGCGCAGGAACGCCGCGTCGACGATGGCGGTTTGGCCGCTGCGAAGCAGCCGGTCCGCGGCCGCTGCCAGGGCCTCGTAGGTGCGCCGAGTCGCCGCGGGATCGTAGAGGCCTGAACCGACGCCTGAGCCGCTGCGCCCTAACGGGTCGAGCCCGTGCAGGCGCTTGCGCATGACGTCGGAGCGCACTCTCAGTGCCGGCAGCAGGCTCACGAGCTCGCTCGTGACCCAGGTCTTGCCGCTGCCCGACAGGCCATGCGTGATGATGAGCCGCGGCGTAGCGGGCGCGGCCAGCTCGAGCGCCGTGGCAAGGTAGCGGTCGGCGTGGTGGCCTTCGCGCGCGGATTGCGCTTGCTTGATCGCAGCCACCTTGGCGCGGACCAACGCGCGATAGACGAGATAGAACCCGAGCACGTCCACGCCGCCGTAGTCGCCGGCAGCTTCGAGATAGCCGTTCAGGAGCTCGTAAGCGAGATCGGTGCGGCCGTGGGCGCGCAGATCCATGGCCGGAAAAGCCGCCTCGCTGATCACATCGATGTCACGCAGTGTGCGGTCGAACTCGAGCGCATCGAACGCCATGATGGCGCCGTCGCGCCACAGCAGGTTCTGCAAGTGCAGATCGCCGTGGCATTCGCGATGCGCGCCCGCGGCCGCGCGTTGCGCGAAGATCGGCGCGAGCCTTGCGCAGGCGCTTGCGGTCCAAGCCCGCAGCGTCTTCACTTCGCTGCGCCGCCGGCGGCCGAGAGAGTCGGCGAGCTCCTCGACGTTGCGCAGCGCGCCTGCGCCGACCTCGTCGGCCGCGATGCTGCGAATCGGCCGCAGGCCGGCGTGAAATTTCGCGAGCCACGCGCCGAACTCGGCGAACGCCGCGCGCGGCACGCCGCCCGCTGCCAGGCGCCGATCGAGACGCGCATCCGCCGGGAACTCGCGCATCTTCACCGCGTACTCGAACGCGGGTTTGCGCCCGATGCGCGGCGCAGCGCGCGAGCCGCCGATGGGCACCACGGCGAGATACAGATCGGGCGCCAGCCGGCGGTTGATGCGCAGCTCCTCGCGGCAGTAGTGCTCGCGCGCGCGCAGCGTGCTGAAGTCCACGAACGGCAGCTTGACGGGCTTCTTCACCTTGTAGGCGTAACGCCCGGTGAGAAACACCCACGACACGTGCGTCTCCGCCACGCGCACTTCGTGCACTCCGCGGCCATAGCAGCGAGGATCGGTGAGCGCTGCGGCCAGCGGCCGGCGAGCCGGTTTCGAGGCGCGGCGTGCGCGCGCGCGCGCCACTTTGCCTAGCCCGGCTTCCCGCCGAGCAGCGCGAGCAGCTCCGCCGTCTTCGCGCGCATCAGCTTCGCGTCGCCGCGGCTTTCCACGTTGAGCCGCAGCAGCGGCTCGGTGTTCGACGAACGCAGATTGAAGCGCCAATCGGCGAGCTCGACGCTGAGCCCGTCGGTTCTGTCCACTGCGACGGCCTGCGGCGTGTACTCGGCCTCCACGCGGGCGATGACGGCGCGTGCATCGTCGACGGTGCGGTTGATCTCCCCACTCGCCGGGTACGCGCGCATGCGCTCGCCGACGAGCGCGGACAAAGGCGCTTTGCGTGCGCTCATGATCTCGGTAACGAGCAGCCACGGAATCATGCCGCTGTCGGCGTACGAGAATTGGCGGAAGTAGTGGTGCGCGCTCATTTCGCCGCCGTAGACGGCGTCGACCTCGCGCATGCGCTGTTTGATGAACGCGTGCCCGGACTTGCTCTGCACGGCTACGCCGCCGCCGTGCTTCACGATGTCGAGCGTGTTCCAGGTGAGCCGCGGGTCGTGCACGATCCGTTCGCCGCGCGACCGCGCAAGAAACGTTTGCGCCAGCAGCCCGACGATGTAGTAGCCCTCGATGAACTGCCCTTGCTCGTCGAACAAGAAGCAGCGGTCGTAGTCGCCGTCCCACGCCACGCCTAAATCGGCACGCTCGGCGCGCACCAGCTCGCTCGTAACGGCTTGGTTCGCTTCGATCATCGGATTCGGCACGCCGTTCGGAAAGCTGCCGTCGGGCTCGTGGAAAACCTTGATGAAGCGAAACGGCAAGTGCGGCTCGAGCATGTCCACGATCGGCCCGGCGCCGCCGTTGCCGGCATTGACCACGATCTTGAGCGGCGCCAGCGCCTTCAAGTCGACGTACGAGAGGAGGTGCTCGATGTAATCGGGCTTCACGTCGACTTGCCGCACTTTGCCGCGCGCGGCCGCCGGCGCGCCGAACTGATTGCGCTCGGCGAGCTCGCGAATGTCCGTCAAGCCCGTATCGGCGCTGATCGGCCGCGATCCCTCGCGCACGAACTTCATGCCGTTGTAGTTCGGCGGGTTGTGGCTGGCCGTGACCATGATGCCGCCGTCGAGCTCGCGGCTGAACGTGGCGAAATATGCGAGCTCCGTGCCGCCGACGCCGATGTCGAGCACGTCCACGCCGGAATCCGTGAGGCCGTTCGTCAGCGCGGCCGTGAGCGCCGGGCTCGAGGCCCGAATGTCGCGTCCCACAGCAACCGTGCGCGGTTTCACGAACGCCGCGTAGGCGCGGCCGATACGGTACGCGATGTCCTCGTCGAGCTCCTCGGGGACACGGCCGCGAACGTCATAAGCTTTGAAGCAGGTGATTTTCGTCATCGTTGGGCCCAATCGGCGCGCGATCCAAAGAACTTACCCTGTGTGTAATGATGCCAGCTTCGCTCGCAGCGGGTGTGAGGACTTTGAGCCATCTTTGGCTGCCGTATCGGCAGATGCAGACCGCACCGCCGCCGCTCGCGGTTGCGCGCACGGACGGCGTGCGCCTCCATCTCGCCGACGGCCGCGCGCTCATCGACGGCATCGCGTCGTGGTGGACGGCGTGCCACGGCTACAACCATCCGCACATTCGCGCGGCCGTCGCTGCGCAGCTTCAGCGAATGCCGCACGTGATGCTGGGCGGGCTCGTCCACGCGCCGGCCGAGACGCTCGCCGCGCGGCTCGCCGCACTGCTGCCGGGCGACCTGAAGCACGTCTTTTTCAGCGAGTCGGGCTCGGTGGCCGTGGAGATCGCGCTGAAGATGGCACTTCAGTATTGGCGCAACCGCGGCGAGCCCGCGCGCACGCGCTTTTTGAGCTTTCGTCACGGTTATCACGGCGACACGTTCGCCGCGATGTCCGTGTCGGATACGGACGAAGGGCTGCAGCGGCTGTTCGGGGCCGTGCTGCCGAAACAGCTCGTGGTGCCGCTGCCCGCCACGCAGGCTTCGATCGGCGCGCTGGAGAAAACGATCGCGGCGCATGCGCACGAGCTCGCGGGCGTAGTGCTCGAGCCGCTCGTGCAAGCGGCCGGCGGCATGAAGTTCCACTCGGCGGAGACGCTGGCGGCGGTGGCCGCGGCGGCGCAGAGCCACGACGTGTTGTTGCTTCTGGATGAGATTGCGACCGGTTTTGGCCGAACCGGTACGCTGTTCGCGTGCGAGCAGGCCGGCGTCGTCCCCGACATCATGACGCTGTCGAAAGCGCTCACGGGCGGCACGCTGCCGCTCGCGGCAACGGTAACGACCGGGCGCGTTTACGAGGCGTTCTTGGCGGACGACTTGAGCCGCGCGCTGATGCACGGACCGACTTATGCGGGTAACCCGCTCGCCTGCGCCGCGGCGAACGCGTCGCTCGATCTATTCGCGGCCGAGCCGCGTTTGGCGCACGTCGCCGCGATCGAGACACAGCTCGCCGAAGGGCTCGGTGCGTGCCGTGGACTGCGCGGCGTGCGCGACGTGCGCGTCAAAGGCGCCATCGGCGTCGTCGAGCTCGAGCGCGAGCCGCAGCTCGAGGCGCTGCGCGCTCGCTTCGTGCGGCACGGCGTGTGGGTGCGGCCGTTCGGCTCGGTGGTTTACTTGATGCCGCCGCTCGTCATCGGCGCCGAGGATCTCGCCGCGCTCATCGCTGCGGTCCACGAAGTTTTGAAAGAGGCTGCGGCTGCCGGCGAGCTATAGCGACGCGCGCAGCGCAGCCTCGCTAGCTCAGCGCGCCTGGTTCGGGCTCGACAGCGAGTTGAAGCGCGTGCCGTCGGCCAAGACCACAACCTTGAGGAACCAGGCGTCGGGATCGTCGTGGCGCGGGGCGCCGATGGCCGTGATCTCCTGGCCGGGCGCGATGAATTCGGGGCGCAGGCCCAAGCGCGCGAGCATGTTGGCCGGTGCGCCTTCGACGAAGTTGATGGTTTTCTTCGCGCCGCTGTCGTCGGTGACCGTGAGCGTCATGGCCATGTGCGGATTGCGGAACTTCACGGTATCCACGACGCCGTGGAATTCGACGTTCTGCTGCATGTCGTAGATCGCGAACGAATGATGCGCGGCCACGGGCATTGCGCCCACTGCGGCGGTGACACCGAGCAACGCGTATACGGCTTTCATGTGGCTCCTCAAAACATCTCCGACTTGTCGGGTTCCTGCGGCTTGCCCGAGCTCGCGTAACGGTTCGGAATGAAATCGCCCGTGATCATCTCATGGTACGACAGTCCCGGCCCCACCATCGGGTAGACGCCGGCCGTGGGATCGATGATGACCTCCAGGAACGCGGGGCCGCGGAATGCCAGGAACTCTTCGAGGACGCCGGGCACCTCGGGCTTCATGTCGATGCGTTTCGCGAAGCCGAAGCCGTCGGCTTGCGCCGCCTTGACGAAGTCCTTCTTGCGCAGCGATTTGTCACTCGCCGACAAACGGCCCTTGTGGAACAGCCGTTGCCACTGCATGACCATGCCGTCGCCGAAGTTGTTGAGCACCACGATCTTGATCGGCAGGTTGTACGTGGTGACCGTTTCGAGCTCGCCCAAATTCATGCGGATGCTGGCGTCGCCGTCCACGTCGATGACGAGCTTGCCGGGATTTGCGATCTGGGCGCCGATCGCGGCCGGCAGGCCGAAGCCCATGGTGCCCATGCTGCCCGACGTGAGCCACAAGCGCGGCTCGCGGAAATCGCAATACTGCGCGGCCCACATCTGGTGCTGCCCCACGCCGCTCGTGATGATGGCTTCGCCCTGCGTAATGGCGTTCATCGTCTCGAGGATGTATTGCGGCTGAAGCAACGGACTATTGCGATCGTAGTTCAAGCCGTAGGTGCTCTTGAGCGCAGCGATCTCGCCGTGCCACGTATCCAGCTTCGTCTCGAAGCCCATGCGCCGGCCGTAGGCCACGAGCGTATCGAGCGCCGCAGGCAATAGGCCCACGTGGTGCCAGTCCGCCTTTTTCACCTTGTGAATTTCGGACGGATCGATGTCGAAGTGCAAAACGCGTTTCGCCTTAGGCGCGAACTTGAGCGGCACCCCGGCGACGCGATCGTCGAAGCGCGCGCCCACGCAGATCAGCAGGTCGCAATCGTCGACGGCGTAATTGGCGCTCGCTCTGCCGTGCATGCCGAGCATGTGCAGTGACAATGGATGCTTCGTATCGAAGCCGCCAAGGCCCATCAACGTGCTCGCCACGGGAATCTTGAACGCGCCTGAAAACGCCCGAAGCTGTGCGCTCGCGTTCGCGTTGACGACGCCGCCGCCGGCGTAGATCAGCGGCCGCTTGCTCTCGCCGAGCATGGAGAAGAACTGCTGGCAGCTCGCCTCCGAGAGCGTGTGGCTCTCGACGGCCGCGAGCCGCTGCCGGTAGCCCGGAATCGGCAGATGGTTCTCGCCGACGAATGTGCCTTGCCAGTTCTGCACGTCTTTCGGCACGTCGACGACGACGGGGCCCGGCCGGCCCGTGCGAGCGATCTCGAACGCCGTGCGCATCGTGGCCTCTAGGCGCAGCGGGTCCGTGACCAGGAACACGTGCTTCGCGACGGAGCCCATGACGGCCGTGACGGGCGCTTCTTGAAACGCGTCGCTGCCGATGGCGCCCGTGGGCACCTGGCCGCAAATCACGACGATCGGGATGGAGTCCGCCATGCAGTCGCGCACCGGCGTAACGCAGTTCGTGGCGCCGGGGCCCGACGTGACCATGACGACGCCCACGCGCCCGCTGGCGCGCGCATAGCCCGCGGCCATGAAACCGGCGCCTTGCTCGTTGGCGGGCACGATCAGCGGCATCGGCTCGACGCCGTTGCGGCTGTTTTCTTGGTTGTAGCGGAACACGGCGTCGTAGGTGGGCAAAATTGCGCCGCCGCTGTAACCGAAAATGGTGTCTACACCCTCGTCAGCCAACACTTGGACGATGATGTCCGAGCCGCTCATGGTGGCACCCGCGAGCGGGTGCGAGCGTGCGATCTTGGGCTGAATCAGAGTATCCATGGTGAGTCGCCGGGGGCTGTTTATGGCGTAAATGCCGCTAAACGGCTGGAGTTTTGACGAAAAGAACGTGCATTGCAATAGCGCTGCCTCTACGCCAACATGGCAGGCCCTGCGCCGATTTGATCGATCATTAGGGCGGCGCCCAAGTTGCGATGCGACATATCATTTCCATTCTCCTGCAGAACGAGGCGGGTGCGCTTGCGCGAGTCGCGAACCTGTTCTCTTCGCGCGGCTATAACATCGAGAGCCTGAACGTTGCGCCTACGGCCGACGAAACGGTATCGCGCCTCACGCTCGTTACGTCGGGCTCCGAGACCGTCATCGATCAAATCGAGAAGCAGCTCGGCAAGGTGGTCGACGTCGTCGACATCGCCGACATGACGAAGTCCGATCACATCGAGCGCGAGCTTGCGCTGTTCAAGGTCAACGTCGCGAACGGTGCGGCCGACAAGCTCAAGGCCGTTATCGAGCAATTCGGCGCGCGGATCTTGAGCGATACCGACCGGCACTACACCGTCGAGCTCGTCGGCGGCAGCCAGGACATCGACCGCTTCTTGAAGCGGGCTGCGCAGATCGCCGAGATCGTGGCGTTGGTGCGCAGCGGCGCCATGGCCGTGTTACGCGGCGGCTTCAATCGAGGCTAGCGCGCGTCGCGCGCTGCGAACGAGCGCCCATTTCATGAGCACCGCCGCCCAGGTCACGCACGCCGAGCGCCTTGCGCACGCGCGCCGGGTCGTCGTCAAGATCGGCTCCGCGCTGTTCGTGGATCAGCAAACCGGCGCCATGAATCGCGGCTGGCTCGAAGGCATTTGCGCCGACGTCGCGGAGCTGCGCCGGGCCGGCAAGGACGTGGTGATCGTCTCGTCGGGTGCCGTGGCGCTCGGGCGGCGCGAGCTGAAGCTGCCCCGCCGTTTGCGGCTCGAGGAAAGCCAGGCAGCGGCCGCGGCGGGCCAGATTCTGTTGGCGCACGCCTATCAAGAGATTCTGCGCAGCTTCGATATCACGGCCGCGCAAGTGCTGCTCACGCTCGACGACAGCGAGCGGCGCGAGCGTTACATCAACGCGAGCAAGACGCTGCGCACGCTGCTTACGTTAGGGGCCGTGCCCGTGATCAACGAGAACGATACCGTGGCGACGCAGGAGCTGCGCTACGGCGACAACGATCGGCTCGCGGCTCGCGTGGCGCAGATGGTGAGCGCCGAATGCTTGGTGCTCTTATCCGACGTGGACGGTTTGTACTCGGCGGACCCGCGGCTCGATGCGGGCGCGCGCTACGTGAACGAAGTGACGGAGATCACGCCCGAAATCCTGGCCATGGCCGGCGGCCCCGGGTCGGCGCACGGCTCCGGCGGAATGCATACCAAGCTCGAGGCTGCGCGCATTGCCGTCGGCGCGGGCTGCCGCATGTGCATCGCAACGGGCCGCGTCGACCGGCCGCTGCGCGTGCTATTGGCCGGAGGCAAAGCGACGTGGTTCTTGCCGAGCGCCACGCCGGGCGCGGCGCGCAAGCAGTGGATCGCCGGCACGCTGAAGCCGCGCGGCACGCTGCGCGTCGACGCGGGCGCCGAGCGCGCACTCGCGGCCGGGCGCAGCTTGCTGCCGGCCGGCGTCACGGCCGTCGAGGGGCCGTTCGGCCGGGGCGACGCGGTGAGCGTGGTCGATCCCGATGGCCGCGAAATCGGCCGCGGCCTAACCGCCTATCCCGCGGAAGAAGCGGCGCTGATCGCCGGCCGCCGCTCGGCGGACATCCAGGCGATTTTGGGCTACAGCGACGGCGATGAGATCATTCACCGCGACGACTTGGTACTGAAGGCCTCGAAGCCGGCATGAGCACCGTCAAGAACAATCGGGCGGACGATCTACGCGAGCGCATGTTCGAGCTCGGACGCGCCGCGCGCGCCGCCGCGGCCGTGCTCGCGCAAGCGTCGCCCGCCGTGAAACGCAGTGTGCTCGAGACGGCCGCAGAGGAGCTGCGCACTTCGCGCGCCGCCGTGCTCGCCGCGAACGCCGAGGACCTTGCACAGGCCAAAGCGGGCGGCTTGTCGGCCGCCATGATCGATAGGCTCGCGCTCGACGATAAGCGCATCGAAGCCACTGCAGCAGGGCTCGAGACGGTTGCCGCGATCGACGATCCCGTCGGCCAAGTCACGGCGGAGTGGACGCGGCCGAACGGCCTCAAGATCTCGCGCGTACGCGTGCCGCTCGGCGTCATCGGCATCATTTATGAGAGCCGGCCCAACGTCACGGCCGATGCGGCGGCGCTGTGCTTGAAGAGCGGTAATGCGGCGATCTTGCGCGGCGGCTCGGAGAGCGCGCGCTCGAGCGCTGCGATTCACGCCTGCCTCGCGCGCGCGTTGCGCGCGCACGGCTTGCCGGAGACGGCCGTGCAGATGGTGCCCACGCAGGACCGCGAGGCCGTCGGCATCATGCTGCGCGACATGGCGGGCTTGATCGACGTGATCGTGCCGCGCGGCGGCAAAGGGCTCGTCGCGCGCGTGCAGCAAGACGCGCGCGTGCCGGTGATGAGCCATCTCGAAGGTATCTGCCACACGTACGTGCACGCCAGCGCCGATCTCGCGATGGCGCGCAGCATCGTCAAAAACGCGAAGCTGCGGCGCACGGGAATCTGCGGCGCCACCGAAACCGTATTGATCGACCGGGCCTGCGCGGCCACGCATCTGCAGCCGATCGTCGCGGAGCTCATCGACGCCGGTTGCGAGGTACGCGGCGACGAACGCACGCAGTCGGCCGATCGTCGCGTGCATGCAGCTGCCGACTCCGATTGGGGCAAGGAATTTCTCGACGCGATCGTCGCGATTCGCGTCGTCGATGGGCTCGACGAAGCGCTGGCGCACATTCGCCGCTTCGGCTCGGCGCACACGGATGCCATCGTCACGGACGATGCGGCCGCGGCCGAGCGCTTCTTGAACGAGCTCGATAGCGCGATCGTGCTGCACAACGCCTCGACGCAGTTCGCCGATGGCGGCGAGTTCGGCATGGGCGCCGAGATCGGCATCGCCACCGGCAAGGTCCACGCGCGCGGGCCTGTCGGCGCCGCCGAGCTCACGAGCTACAAATACGTCGTCCGCGGCACCGGCCAAGTCCGCCCGTAGTCGTTGTCGGCATTGCTTGGCTGCAATTTGACGTTCCCAGCCGGCCCGCGATTCAACCTCATCGCGGAGGGCCGCCGCTCCGAGAGGGCCCTTTCGGCACCGCCGCAAGTACGTCCCTGTAGGCTGCGTCGGCGCCGTCCCTGGCGCCGACGCTGCCGAAAGGGCCCTCTTGCATCGACGCCGCTTTTGATTTCATTGGCGGTCTTCTTGAGCAGCGATGCAATCGAGCGACGTTAGTCCTTCCTTCGAGCTCATCGTGATCGGGGCGGGGATCAATGGTGCCGCGATTGCGCGCGAGGCGGCGCTCGCTGGGCTCAAGGTGCTGATCGTCGAGCGCGGCGATCTCGGCTGCGGCACGAGCAGCGCTTCGTCGCGGCTGATTCATGGCGGGTTGCGCTACCTCGAACATGCGGAGTTTGGGCTCGTCTACGAGTCGTTGCGCGAGCGCGAGC
This sequence comes from uncultured Gammaproteobacteria bacterium, assembly GCA_946887385.1. Next base: position 1,232 of record CAMPKU010000044.1, on the reverse strand, counting down.
GGCTGCTGACACTCGCGCCGCATCTCGTGGAGCCGCTCGAGCTGTTCATTCCGGTGTATCGCGGCGCGCGGCGCAAGCGGTGGCAGATTGGCGTCGGGCTCGCGCTGTATGACCTGCTGTCGGCGGGCAAGTCGCTGCCGGGGCGGCGCATGTTCGGGCGCGACGAGCTGCTCGCGGAGTTGCCGGGGCTGAATCGCGACGGGCTTGTCGGTGGGGCGAGCTATTACGATGCGCAGGTGCGGTATCCGGAGCGGCTCGTCGTCGAGAACGTGCGCGATGCCGTTCTGCACGGCGCGAAGCTACTGACGTACACGCGCGTCACGCGCGTTCGTGTCGAAGGCGGGCGCGCGGTGGGGGTTGAGTGGGAGTCGGCGCGCGGCGGGGGCGGTGCGAGCGCGCCGTTGATCGTGAATGCGGCGGGGCCGTGGGTCGACGAAGTGTTGGGGCCGATTCGGCACACGCGGCTCATCGGCGGCACCAAAGGCAGCCACATCGTCGTGCCGGCGTTCGCCGGGGCTCCGCGCGCGGGTGTTTACGTGGAAGCCGGCGTCGATCATCGGCCGTTTTTCATTCTGCCGTGGAACGATTTGCTGTTGATCGGGACGACGGACGAGCGCTACGAGGGTGAGCCCGGCGCGGCGACGATCGACGCGCGCGAGCACGCCTATCTCGTCGCGGAGACAGAGCGAGTCTTTCCGGGTGCGGCCGGCCTTGCCGGCCGCGTGCTGTACACGCACACGGGCGTGCGGCCGTTGCCGTACAAGCCGCGCGGCGCGGAGGGCGCGATCACGCGCCGCCACATCGTGCGCCGGCACCGCGCGGCGCGCGGCCTCTACTCGATCGTGGGCGGGAAGCTCACGACGCATCGCGCGCTCGCCGAGGACGTGCTGCACAAGCTGCGTCGCGAGCTGCCGCGGCCTGCGCCGCGCACGCTCACGCGCGAGCGCCCGCTGCCCGGTGCGCTGCCGCCGGCCGAGCGTGCGGAGCTGTTGGCTGAGCTCGGCGCCAAGCTCGGCGAGCGGCAAGCACTACGGCTGTGGGCCATTTACGGCAAGGCCGCGGCGGACGTCGCCGCACTCGCGTCCCGCCCCGAGCTCGCCGAGCGGCTCGGCGGCCGTGACGTCCTGACGGCCGAGCTGGTCCACGCGCTTACGAGCGAGTGGGCCGTCACGCTCGAGGAGCTTCTGCAGCGGCGCTGCATGGCCGGCCTCGCCGCCGACTTTGGTTTGCAC
>CAMPKU010000043.1 GCA_946887385.1 uncultured Gammaproteobacteria bacterium | reverse complement strand
CTAAGGTGGGGTCCGAGATCTTGAGCCGCACGCCTTGCACGTCGGCTTGGCCGCCCAGCTTGCCTTCGGTGCCGACCTCGCGCGCCACGCGAGTCACCTCGGCCGCGAAGCTTCTGAGCTGGTCCACCATCGTATTGACGGTGTTCTTGAGCTCCAATATTTCGCCTTTCACGTCGACGGTGATCTTCTTCGACAAGTCGCCGGCCGCCACGGCCTTCGTGACGTCGGCGATGTTGCGCACCTGCGAGGTGAGATTGCCCGCCATCGAGTTCACGGAGTCCGTGAGGTCTTTCCAGGTGCCGGACACGCCCTCGACGCGCGCCTGGCCGCCCAAAATACCGTCGGAGCCGACCTCGCGCGCCACGCGCGTCACCTCGGACGAGAACGAGCGCAGCTGATCCACCATCGTATTGATGGTGCTCTTCACCGTGAGGAACTCGCCTTTGACGTCGACCTCGATCTTCTTCGACAGGTCGCCTTTGGCCACCGCCGTCGTGACGTCGGCGATATTACGTACCTGCGCCGTCAAGTTGCCGGCCATGGAGTTGACCGAATCGGTCAGGTCCTTCCAGGTGCCCGCAACGCCCTTGACCTTCGCTTGGCCGCCGAGCTTGCCTTCGGTGCCGGCCTCGCGCGCGACGCGCGTGACCTCGGCCGAGAAGTTGCTGAGCTGCTCGACCATCTTGTTGATCGTTTTTGCCGTGCGCAAAAACTCGCCTTCGAGCGGCCGGCTTTCGAGCTCGAGCGCCATGCTCTTGGAAAGATCGCCTTGCGCAACCGCACCGATGACGCGTGCCACCTCGCTCGTCGGATGCACGAGATCGTCGATCAACGAGTTCAGGCAATCCACGGATTCCGCCCAGAAGCCGCGCGCGCCCTGCAGCACGGCGCGGCGCTTCAGCTTTCCTTCCTTGCCCACCACTTGCGACAGCCGTGCGATTTCATCCGCCATGGTGGCGTTCTGGTCGACGAGATCGTTGAAAACCTCTGCCACCTTGCCGAAAGCGCCTTCTCCGCTGACGGGCAGGCGCACGCTCGCGTCGCCGCGGCGCAGCGCCGTCAACGCCGCAAGCACGGCATTCATCTGCTCGCTGTGCGACGCCAAAGCCGGCTGATGCACGAGCACGGCGGTATTCATGGAACGTCCCTCATCGCAGTGGCCGCGTCCCGCGGCGGTTGAACACGTTCTTGTCGACGATGGCCAAGAGAATGAGAAGAAAACCCAGCACCCGGAGCACGTACGTATAAGGCGTCAGCTCGTCGCCGGCACCGAGAAACGTGGCCAGCAGCTGGTTCATGGCGAGGAGCGCGAAGGCAACCGAAAATGCCAGGAACAACCGGTCGTGCGTGCGCCGCCAGAAGCGGAGAAAAAATACGGCGGCCACGAGAAATCCAAGCGTGACGGCGCCGGACAGATAGTTGATGAGAATGGCGCTCACTCGGCCTCCCATATAAAGGCGTACAGCAGGCAGGCGATCCCGGCAAGTGCCGCGCCCAAACGGAAGAAGCGCAAGTCAATTTGCGTGGGATACACGATGGTGTCGAAGAACAGCAGCACGTTATTCGTCGTGAGGCATATGAAGCACAGTGCGCTCCATAGCAACAGCCGCACCCCGGTTCTCGCGTAGCCCCGGAACAAAAGCGCCATGCACCCGAAGCTCGAGAGCGCCGCGAGAAGGAACAACAGGAACTTAAAAATCTCCAAACGCCATTACCCCCGCAATTTGAATGCGTCCGCGAACGTGCTGATCTTGGTGTCGCGCAGCGCGTAAATCATGCGAAATAGCGTCACCGGGCGCTCGACGTAGAGCCGCCCCAGCGTCGCAATGTGCGGATCGTGCTCCGGCGCGGAGCGGTAGCGCACGCGCTTGTCTGCATTCCTGCTAATGAGCGCGCACGTTTGAAACACGTCGAGATAGCGCTGAACATCGGCTTCCGACAAGCTGGCGGCCGGCTCGAGCTGCGCGCTCAGATCGCGCGCTTCCCAGGCAGCGTTGGGATTCTGGAAGATGAGCAGCAGCAACTCCGCCGCGTCGACATTCGAGACGCAACGTTGAAGAAAACCGCAGAACTCGTCCGTGAAATCCGGATCGTTGTCGGCGTTCGGTACCACCGTCTCCTGCTTATCTTCCGCCTCGGCGTGAGCTCGGTCCGGCTCGACGAATGCCGCAGCCGGTCGCGCGTGCTCTACCTGGGGCACGGACCGATTGGCGCGAGTGGATATGGCCTCGGCAGGCAGCGGCTCGCGGATACCGCATGCAGCAAGCCTCTTGCCGTCTTCAAAGGCTTGCGCGCGCCCTCGACGGTCTTCAGGCGATACAACATCGTTAGCCCCCCAGGTCTACGGGAGTCCGGGTGCAAAGCCTGGGCCACGCCCCGAGCCGTCTGCAACTCATTGTTTGGCCGTGACTATGGCGCCGATCTCGTGGTCGCGGCATTGCAGATTCCAAAATTTGGGAACCGTGCTGGTGCAACCTAGACGCGATAGACCCGGTCGACCTTGGCCGCGAGGTAGAAGTCCGATTCCGTGAGGCCGTCGATCTTGTGCGTCCAGATCTCGACGCCGCAGCGGCCCCAGGCCACGTGCAGGTCCGGATGATGGTTTTGCTGTTCCGCAATGTCGCCCACGCGGTTCGCGAATGCCAGGGCCGCGGCAAAGTCGCGAAACTCGTAGTCGCGGCGCAGGTGACCGGTAGGCGTCAGCGTCCAACCCTGCTCGAGCTCCGTGAGCAGCGCATCGATGCGCTCGCGCGGCAGCGGCGGCACGCCGCCGCGGCACGGAATGCATTGTTGATCGGCAAGTGCCATCTTTTGTCCCCTCGCGTGTGCTTACCGCCATGATGCCGCGTGCGCAACGGCGGCTCCAGGGGCGTTCAGACATTCCGCGGCAAGAGGTATAGTCGGCGGTCAGATCCTGCACATGTGATCCGGGGAGTTTCACATCCATGAGCCATGAACTCGATCCTAAGGTGGGCCGGTGGTATCGACGTCTAGATGACGAGCAATTGTTCAAGGTTGCCAGCGTCGACGAGGACGACGGTCTCGTCGAAATCAAAACACCCGATGGCGAAGTGGAAGAGCTCGATGCCACGGAGTGGATCGAGCTCGATCTGGAATTCGCCGAGGCACCCGAGGACTACGTCGATCCCGACGCCGAATCCGACGAGGATGAGGACGAGGCCGTCGCCGACAAAGACGAGGATGACGACGACGATTGGGATGACGATGACGACGATGACGATGACGATGACGATGACGACGACGACTACTCGGATCGCTGACGTGCAGCTGCGAGGTTAGGACTCGCCCGCACGAAGCTCGACGACGTCACCGCGTGCTGGGATGCGAACGTCCGCTCCATGAGTGGAGCGCAGCGTATTGGCGAGCGCGTGCTGCGCACCAGGCTCGCCGTGCACGAGGCATACGGGCGGACGACCCGCGATCGCCCCGTACCACGCGACCAGGCCGGCCTGATCCGCATGTGCAGACAGGCCGCCGACCGTGTGGATCTTTGCCGCGACCTTGATCGTCTCGCCCCAAAGGCGCACGTTTTCTGCGCCGTCGACCAGGCGGCGGCCGAGTGTGCCCTGCGCCTGAAACCCGACCATCACGACGTGGCACTCGGGCCGCCACAGGTTGTGCTTCAGATGGTGCAGGATTCGGCCGCCGGTGCACATGCCGCTGCCGGCGATCACGATGGCGCCGCTGTCGATGGCATTGATGCGCATCGAGTCCTGCGACGACTCCGATGCCGTCACAGTGAGCCGCTCCCCCTGTCCGAATACCGGCGCGCGCTGCAAGCTCGAATGCCGCCAGTAAAGCTCCGTGGTCGCAATGGCCATTGGGCTGTCGAGATAGACGTCCCAGCCGGCGAGACCGAAGTCGTCGTAGTGCTTCGACATCAAGTGCAGCAAGTCCTGGGTGCGCCCCACGGCGAATGCGGGAATCAAGATGTTGCCGCCGCCGTCCGCCGCACTCCGAAATATGCCGCGCAGCTCGTCGAGCGTGGCATCGAACGGGCGGTGGTTGCGGTTGCCGTACGTGCTCTCCATGAGCACGAGGTCGGCGGCCTCCACCGCTGTTGGCGGCTGCATCAGCGGCGCCGAGCTGTAGCCTAAGTCACCGCTAAAGGCCAGCCGAAACTCGCGGCCGTTTTCGCGCAGCGCAAGCTCGACGATCGCGGCGCCAAGTATGTGTCCGGCGTTTCGCAGTGTGACCGTGACGCCCGGCAGGATCTCTCGCGGAGCGTCGTAATCCAGGCCGACAAACTGGCCGAGCACCGCCTCTGCGTCGTCGCGCGTGTAGAGCGGCTCGACGGGCGCCAAGCCTTTGCGACGGCGCTTCTTGCTTTCCCATTCGGCGTCTTTCTCCTGCAAGTACGCTGCGTCGCGCAGCATGATGGCGCAAAGGTCTGCTGTGGCTCGATGCGTGAAGATCGGCCCCGCGAAACCCTGCTTGTGCAAGAGCGGTAGGCGCCCGGAGTGATCGATGTGCGCGTGGCTCAAAACGACGGCATCGACTTCGCCCGCGGGCAATGGCGCCCGATTCAATTCTTCGTCGAGCCGCGAGCCTTGTATTTGTCCGCAGTCGAGGAGCAGGGTCCGCTCGCCAACCCGCAGCAAATGGCATGAGCCCGTGACGGTGCGCGCGGCGCCGAGGAATTCGAGCTGCACTAGGGCCCTGCTCCGCACGGCGCGAGCAACGGCGTTCCGCGTCGCTCGTGCCATTCGAGAATCGAGCGCCAAATATCGTCGGCGGATTCGGCAAACCAAAAGAGCTCTCGGTCCTCCCGCTCGATAACGCCCTCGTCCACGAGAAAATCGAAGTCGACGGCGCGGCGCCAATACTCCTCGCCGACGAGCACCACCGGTACCGGTGCGATCGTCCGCGACTGCCCGAGCGTCAGTGTCTCGAAAACTTCGTCGAATGTGCCGTAACCGCCGGGGAACGCAACGAGCGCGCGAGCGCGCAAGAGAAAATGCAGCTTGCGCATCGCGAAGTAATGAAATCGAAAGCACAAATCCGCCGACATGTACGGATTAGGAAACTGCTCGCGCGGCAGCGCGATGTTGAGGCCAATCGACGGCGCGTCGACATCGGCAGCGCCGCGGTTGGCGGCCTCCATGATCCCGGGACCGCCGCCCGTCACTAGTGACAACCGGCAGTCCAACCCATCGCTGCCACACCCGCCCACGAGCCGCCCCAGCTCGCGCGCAACGTCGTAATAGCGGCTCTTCGCTCGCAGCCGTTCGGCGATCGCGAGCTGGCGCTTCAGCTCCGTGTCGCCAGGGGCCGCCTGAAGCTGCTCGCATAGCTCGCTCACTCGGCGTGCCGCGGCCAGCGGCTCACGGATCCGCGTGCTCCCGAACACTACGATCGTGTGCTCGACGCCGCGTCGCCGCAACGCGAGCTCCGCCTTCAAGTAATCGATCTGCAAACGCACCCCGCGCGTATCTTCGCCGTCGAGGAAGTCGAGATCCTTGTCGGCCTGGCGGTACGTGGGGCTCGCGAGCCGCTCGCGCACGCGCTCCGGGGCCTGCGGATCGTCGAGCGCCGGCTTGGGCTCCTCCCACGGCAGCGGCTCGCGCCGTGGCGGTGCGTCGGACGGGCTGGGCCGGTCTACAAACCGGCTCATCTAAAGCGCTTGGCGCGGCGCAACCGCTCGACTTCCTCGAGCAGCTCGAGCGCGAGCGCGGCACCGGGTAGATTGACGTCGAACTCTTGCTGCAAACGGAACACCCGTTGCACGCGTGTCAAAGCCACACCCGAGAACCGCCACTGCGCGCGTTCAGCTCCGCTCGGCTCCACTATGCCCTCGGCCACGATTTCGAGAATGTAATCCTCGGTGACGCTGCATGCCGCACACACTTCCGGCAAGCTGAACTCCACGGACTCGTCGAGCAGCATGGCACTGATTGGATCGCTCATCAGGAGCCCTCCATCGCCTCACGCGGATTCATCGGCAGAGCGGCCGCCATTTCCTTGTAGAGCGCCTCGTCGGCCGGCGTCTTCGGCGGCGGCGGCATGACTTTGAGCACGACGAGCTGATCGCCGGCCGGGTTGCCGGGTAACCCGCGGCCGCGCAACCGCAGCTGCCGATCCGTCTGCGAGCCCTTCGGAAGCTTCAGATTCACTTTGCCGCCGAGCGTGGGCACACGCACCGTTTCCCCGAGCGCCGCCTCCCAGGGCGTCACGGGCAGGTCTAACCAAATGTCGCGCCCTTCGGCGCGAAACCAGCGGTGCGGAAGAAACCGCACCTCTAAAAACAGATCGCCGGCCGGGCCGCCGCCGGCGCCGGGCTGGCCTTGCGCGGCAACCCTGATTCGCTGCCCGTCGACGACGCCGGCCGGAATGCGGACGTTCAACTGCTGCGTGGCGGGCTGCACTCGGCCGCGCTCGTCCACCGCCATACGCTGCAACGATAAGCGGCGCTCCGTGCCCCGGAACGCCTCCTCCAACGTAATCTCCACCTGCCCGGACGTATCGAAGCCGCGGCTGCGGAACGACGAGCGCCCGCGCCCAAGACCGCCGAACAGCTGCTCGAAGAAGTCGCTGTGCATGCCGGCATCGGCTTGCGGCCCTGCGCCGAAGTCGAACTGCCAATCGGGCGGGGGACGAAACTCCTCGCCGGGCTTGCGCGTGCCGAGCGCATCGTACGCTGCGCGCTTCTCGGGATCGCGCAACACCTCGTACGCCTCGCCGATCTCCTTGAACCGCTCCTCGGCGCCCTTTTCCTTGCTGACGTCGGGGTGGTATTTGCGAGCGAGGCGCCGATAGGCGCGTTTGATCTCGTCGGCCGGCGCATCTCGGCCGACGCCCATGATCTTGTAGTAGTCCTTGTATTCCACGGCGCGCTAGCGGTCACTCATTGCAAGAGCCAGGGTAGTGGCGGCGCTCAGGCGGCGTTTCAAGCTGGCCGCGCATCGGCCCATATGTTACACATCGCGCCATGCAGGCAGGCCAGATCTTGGCGACAGCTCTCGCCGCCATCGGTTTCGTCGCGGCCGCCTTTGCTTCCCTCCACGCCCTGCTGAACAAGCGCAGGCCGCAGTCGACGTTCGGGTGGATCGCCGTGTGCCTCGCGCTGCCGCTCGCCGGCGCCCTCCTTTACTACTTGTTTGGCATCAACCGCGTCCAGGCCCGCGCCCGCAAGCTCTTGACGGGGCTTCCCCCGCCGGATTGCCCTACGGAGTACGTAGGCACTCCTCCGCCGCAGCTCCTGCCGCTCGCTCGGCTCGGCTTGGCCGTGACAGGTTGGCCCCTGACGGCCGGCAACCGCGTGGAGCTGCTGCACGAGGCCCAGCAAATCTTCGACGCGATGATCGGCACCGTCGAGCGAGCGCGGGAGTATGTCTATTTCAGCACCTACATCTTCGACGGCGGCCCGCTCGGCCGCCGCTTCGCCGACGCGCTCGCGAAGGCCGCCGAGCGCGGCGCCGACGTTCGCGTGTTACTCGACGGCGTCGGCGAGTGGTACTCATGGAGCCGGGTGAGCAAGGCGTTCCGCGGCACAGGCGTGCGCTTCGCGCGATTCTTGCCGCCTCGGATCTGGCCGCCCGCCGTCAGCATCAACTTGCGCAACCACCGCAAGGTGCTCGTCGTCGACGGCACTGAAGCCTTCACGGGCGGCATCAATGTCCGCGATCGCTATCTCGACGGTGCCGAGCACCAGCGGATCGTCGACTCGCACTACCGCGTTTGCGGCCCCGTGATCACGCAGATGGAGACCGTGTTCCTTCGCGATTGGCAGTTCGCCACGCGCGAGGCGAGTGCTGCACCGCGGCACGTGCCGCACCCGGCGGGCGGCGCGTTGTGCAGAGCGGTGCCCGACGGCCCCGACACCACCCTCGACCGGCTCACCACATTGCTGACGGGCGCGATCGGCAGCGCGCGGCAGCGCATCGCGATCATGACGCCGTACTTCGTGCCTCCGCGCGAGCTGATCGCGCCGCTGCAGGCCGCCGCGCTGGCCGGCGTGGACGTCGCCGTCATTCTGCCGGCGCGCAACAACTTGCCGTTCGTACATCGGGCGACGCGGCACTTGCTCTGGGAGGTGCTCGAGCGCGGCGTGCACGTTTACTATCAACCGCCGCCGTTCGTGCACAGCAAGATGTTCTACGTCGATGATCATTACGCGCAAATCGGTTCCGCCAACTTCGACCCGCGCAGCCTGCGGTTGAACTTCGAGCTGAACATCGAGGTTTACGATCGCGATACCGTCACTGGCCTGGCGCGGCACTTCGAAGGGATCCGCGCGCGCTCGACGCGCGTCACGCTCGCCGACGTCGACGGCCGCCCCGTGTACACCAAGGCGCTCGACGGCGTCGCTTGGCTGTTCTCACCCTACCTTTGAGCGCGGGCCGGCCGCGGCTTGGCGTTCCTCGCGAACGGGCACTATCAACACATCGCAAGCGACTGCGCCGGCCACGTGCTCGGCCGTGTTGCCGACGGCAGCCGCCGCGATTCCCTGCCGCTGCGCCGTGCCCACCACGATGAGCTCTGCGCGGCGTTGCGCGGCTATTTCGACGATGGACTCAGCCGGGGCGCCTTCGACGAGATCGATGTCTTCCGCGGCCATGCCGAACCCTGCCGCGAGCTCGTTCACGGCGCGTCGATGCAACGCCTCGACGTTCTCGGAGCCATAGAAAACGCCCGGAGCCACTTGTACGGCCGACGCGAGCTCGAAGGCACCCGCCCCCGGGTACGCGTAGACGGCCCGGAACGCGGAGCCGAACGCCTGCGCGAAGCAACGGCCCGCGTCGAGCACGGCCCGATCGAGGCCAGGAGGCTGATCGTGAACCTGCAACGGATCGACGGCCGCCAGCACCGTGCGGTAGCCGTTGAACTCGGGGCTCTTGACGAGCAGCAACGGACAACGAACGCGGCGCATGAGTTGCCAATCGGTATCCGTGAGGCGCACATGGAGCGGCTCGCGCTCGTGAGCTCCGACCACGAGCAGGTCGGCCGCTTCCGCCTCCGCCACGGCTAAAATCGCTTCGTACGCGGGCACTCCCCACACGATGCGTGTAGTGACACGCGCACCCCAATCGCGCAACGAGCCCGCCAGCCGCTCGAGCTCGACGCGAGCTGCCATGACCGTGCGGTCTTGGGTTCTGCGCGCTGCGGCCTCGCCGCGCTCGCGGGCCGCCGCTACGCGGGCATCGAACACGCTGCTAACGAGCTCGATCCGGGCGTCGGCGCTCTGGGCCAACTGACGTGCGTGATTGGCCGCAAGCGGCAAGCCGCGTTGCCAGGGCTTGATCGCGACGACGATGCGTTGCAGCTTCATCCCGGTTCCTTCCGTGGCCGACACCGCCGCCATCAGTGGCTGCGCTTTTTCGCCAAACGATTCGCGAGCGCGCCCACTTCTGCGCTCAACCGGTCGGCCTGCTCGCGCAGCGCGCGGGTCGCTTCTTCGCCCTGCTCGCGCAGCTCCGCAAGCCGCGGACGCAGCCCATCCCGTAACACGGCCAGCCGATCCACGTCTTTTTGCCACTCCTCGCGCGCCTCGACCGAAAGACGTGCGGCCTTGCGGCGCAGCGCGGCCAAGGTCCTGCTGGCCGCAGCCAGCCCCTCTTCGATCGCTTCGCGCAGCTGCCGGTTCTCTATCTCGCGAAGCTTGCGGTCGATTTCGGCTTCGGCCTCGCACCAATCGTTCAGTGGATCGCCGCCCTTGAAGCCGCGCCGCTCGGCTCGGAAGTAGGCCGCCTCGGCGATCATTCGGCGGCGCTCATGGGCGGCAGCGCTGTCTTGAGAAGTCATAAGGCCCCCTGTTGAAGATGGAACCTAGATTGTGCGCGCGTGGCGCCCAAATGCGACATTCGTACAAGCGCGTACGCCGCGCGCGATCTTCGGAGCCGTGTTCCGCGGCGCGGGACGGGGTTACTCGGAGCTCACCGTACGCCGGCGTATCGAAGCCGTCGTCGAATTCACTTCGCAGCTGCAGTATCGCTAGGCGGGCTCGGCGCCGCGCCGCCGACGCGGCCGACCGCATGCACCAGCTCTGCGACCGAGCGCATTTTTAACTTGCGCATCACGCGCGCTCGGTGTAACTCGACCGTGCGCTGGCTAACGCCGAGATCCATCGCGATCACCTTGTTGGCCTGGCCGCGCACCACGCGCTGCATGACTTCCGTCTCGCGCGGCGTGAGCAGCGCCAGGCGCTCGCGAATCTCTTCCTCTGCGGCGCGTATCTCGCGCCGCTCGCGATCGTGTGCGAGCGCCCTGTGGATACGGTCGATGAGCTCCTGGTCGCGAAACGGCTTCTGCAGGAAATCGGCAGCCCCGGACTTCATGGCCGTAACGGCCATCGGCACGTCGCCGTGCCCCGTGATGAAGATGATCGGAATCTCGGCGCGCTGCTCGTTCAAGCGCTGCTGCAGCTCGAGTCCGGACAAACCGGGCATGCGAATGTCGGCGACGAGACATGAATGCCGCCGGCCGTCGTAACTCTCGAGGAACTCGAGCGCGGAGGCGTACGCATCGTGCTTCAGCCCGATCGACTCGAGCAGCATACCGAGCGAATCGCGCACGGCTTCGTCGTCGTCTACGAGATAAATGATCGGCTCGTCGTTCATTTCACGGCGGCCTCTTCTGACCTTTCGGCGGGCAACTCCACGGTGAAGATCGAGCCGCCCGCTGGATTCTCCGAGTAGCTGAGCGTGCCGCCGTAAGATTGGACAATGGTGTTGCTGATCGCAAGCCCTACACCGAGCCCGTCGCGCTTCGTCGTCACGAAAGGGTGAAAAATGTCCTCGCCAAGGTTAGCCGAGACACCGTGCCCGTGATCCGTGACGCTAAGGCGCACGCCACCGTTTTCCCCGCATTCGGTCTTGATCACGATGCCGCGCTCTTTGCCGATGGCGCCGCGCATGGCATCCACGGAGTTGCGCGTGAGATTCAGCAGCACTTGTTGGAGCTGCACGGCGTCGGCGCGTACCTTGGGCAGCCCTTCGCGGGGCCTGACCTGCACGGGAATGCCTTCCGAATGCGCGTCCACCTCGATGAGGGTCATAACGCCGGCGATCACGCGGTTGACATCGAGAGACTGCGTCTTGATCTCTTGCTTGCGGATGAACTTGCGCAGGTTGTCGATGACTTGGCCCGCGCGTCGCGCCTGATCGTCGATCCTAGTGCAAATATCCGCGAGCATGCCCGTATCGGCGTTGCCGCGCTGCAAGACCCGCTTGCCCGCTTGAGCATAAGTCGCGATGGCGGAAAGCGGCTGATTGATCTCGTGCGCGATGCCGGCGGCCATCTCACCCATGAGATTGAACCGGCCGACGTGCGCAAGCCTGAGCTCTAGCGAGCGAGCGCTCTGCTCCGCGGCCCTTCGCTCCGAAAGATCGCGGATGATGCCTACGAAGCGGCGTTTGCCGCGGTCGACAGCTTCGCCGACCGCGAGCGACACCGGGAAGATTTCGCCGTTTGCGCGGCGCGCCTCGACCTCCCGCCCCTTGCCAATGATGTGCGGGTCTCCGGTCTCGATGTAATGCGCGACATAGCCGTCATGCTGCGACCGGTAAGGCTCGTCCATGAGCTTGCTTACGTTGCCGCCGAGCACATCCGCCGCCGCGTAGCCGAACATGCGCTCGGCTGCGCGGTTGAAGGTTATCACCAAGCCCCGCTCGTCGATCACGACGATCGCATCGACCGCTGCGTCGAGCAAGGCTTGAAACTCAGCGGCGACCATTGCAGCGTATTCAGCGGTAGTTGCCGATGTTTCGGCCATACGTACTTACCGTACGCCGTTAGGCATTTTGAGCGAGCACCGCCGCCCCGGTAAGCTCAGTATAAGGGCGATGCAGCCGCCAAGGAGCAAGGTGCGAGATGAGCAGCCACAAACGCGTCCTCGTGGTCGTCGATCCCACGGCCAGCTTTCATCCGTCGATCGAAAGAGCTGCCTGGCTTGCGCGCCAAACGGCGGCGCGTCTCGAGCTGTTCGTGAGCGACTACTCGGCGCAGCTCGGCGATAAGCGCGCGCATGACCCCGCAGCAACGGAAGCCCGCGCCGCCGTCCTCGAGCGGCACCGTAAGCGTCTCGAGCAACTCGCCGAGCCGCTGCGTAGCGGCGGGCTTGCCGTCGAGATCGATGCACGTTGGGACTACCCGCTGCACGACAGCATCGTTCGCAAAGCGCAAGACAGCGCTGCGGATTTCGTTCTCAAGGACACGCACTATCACTCGGTTCTGAAGCGCTCGATCTTCTCGAACACCGACTGGAACCTCATACGCAATTGCGCGGGCACGCTCTGGCTCGTGAAGCCACGCCCACCGGGTCAACGCCCCTGTTTCGTAGCGGCAGTCGATCCGCTGCACGAGCGCGACAAACCCGCCGATCTCGACAACCGCATTGTCGCCACCGCGAAAGAGCTGGCAGGCGCACTCGGGGGCGAAGTACACGCTTTTCACGCGTTCGACGTAACCACGGCCATCGCCATGTCGACGGACGCCATGACGATGCCCATCGCGTTGCCGATCAACGAGCTCGCCGACGCGCTGCGCGCCGAGCACACCGAAGCCGTCGAGCGGCTGTGTACAGAGCACGGCATACCGCCCGAGCGCACTCACGTTCATCAGGGCGGCACACGCGACGGGCTACTCGCGCTCACGGACCAATTGCGAGCGGACGCGGTCGTAATGGGCGCGCTTTCACGCAGCGGGCTGAAGGGCTTGTTTCTCGGCAACACGGCCGAGGATGTGCTGGACCGGCTCCACTGCGATCTCATCATCGTCAAGCCCGCCGGCTTCGTCGCCGTGCTGCCGGACTGAGCGTTCTCTACAACGGCATCGTCACGCGTACCACGTGACCACAAGCCCCAAGAGGGGACGGGTTCGAAAATCCGTGCCCCGAGCCGTCGTACACTTCGCATCATTTGCCGGCATGTACAGATTGTAGATGGATGACACGCTCTGGCACCGACTCGCGGTCGCGCTCGGCATCGGCCTCATCGTAGGCCTCGAACGCGGCTGGAAGACGCGCGAGCAGCGAAGCGGCCTACGACCGGCCGGGCTGCGCACGTTCACCATCGCGGCGCTCGGCGGCGCCGTGCTCGCCACGGCCTCGCTGCCCGATCGCTTCATAGTGCTCGCGGCCGGCACGCTCGCCGTTGGTGCACTGATCGTCGCTGCCTATGTGATCGCCTCTCGCGAGCAGCACGACTTCGGCATGACCACGGAGCTCGCGCTGCTCACCACCTTCGGGCTGGGCGCAGTCTCCGCGCTGGGTGCACCGTTCGAGGCAGCCGCCGCGGCAACCGTGATGACGCTGCTGCTAGGCTTCAAGGCCGAGTTTCACGCTGCGATCGGCAAGCTCGAACGGCAGGAGCTTCTCGCAACGTTGCAGCTCGCAGCCATCGCGGCCGTAGTGCTGCCCTTGTTACCGAATCGCGACCTGGGCCCGTGGGACGCCATCAACCCACGCGTCGTCGGCATGCTCGTGCTGCTGGTAGCCGCGCTCTCATACGTCGGGTACTTCGCCGTGCGTGCGCTCGGAGCTCGGCTCGGGCTCACGCTGACCGCCCTCTTCGGCGGCTTGAGCTCGTCCACGGCCGTGACGGTGGCCTACGCTCGCCGCGCGCGTACAGATCCCGCCCAGAGTCTCGTTCTGGGCGCCGGCATCGGCCTGGCAGCAGCCACCATGGTGCCGCGGCTCGTCATCGAGCTTGCGGCCGTCAACCGCTCGCTGCTGGCGGGGCTCGCGCCCACTTTGGCGGCGCTCATGCTCGTCCCGCTGGGCGCCGTCTTGTATCTCGTTCTTCGTGGCAGGGACGCCGCCCCATCTGGCGATTTGAAGCTGCGCAACCCGCTTCAGCTTCGCGCCGCACTCGGCTTCGGCGTGCTGTTGATCGGGTTGTTCGTTGCGGCCGAAGGACTGCGGCGCGCGCTCGGCGACGCGGGTACTTATTCGGTGGCGGCGATCGCGGCGCTGCTCGACGTAGACGCCGTCACGCTGGCGCTAGCCGAAGACGCGGCCCGCGGCGACCTGAAGCCTGCGACGGCGCAGCGCGCCATCGCGCTCGCGGCGCTCGTCAATACGGGAGTGAAGGGCGTAATCGCGGCTATGCTCGGCGGCACCGCGATGCTGCGCTCGGCGTCGCTCGTGCTTGCCTTGGCGTTGGTCGCCGGGACCGCAACAGCGCTCGCGACGCTCTGAGGCGGAGGCGTCAGCGCCTAGCGATGATCCAAACCGCGTGTACGATGCCGGGGATGTAGCCGAGCAGCGTCAGCAAGATGTTGAGCCAGAAGTGCCCACCGAAACCGACCTGCAGAAACACGCCGACCGGCGGCAATAGGATCGCGAAAATGATGCGAACGATGTCCACGTTCCCTCCTCTCTAGAAGGCTGGCACAGCAAGAATAGTGCCAGCCCTCTCTCGCACGCGGCACTCCGCGCTTCGATTCGCTAAGCTGGACCAAACACGCCCGCGAGGAGCAAGCGCCATGAACACGATCGTTCGTTGTTTCGCCGTCGGCACAGCCGTCGCCGCTCTGGCCGGCGGCGTGCGTGCACAGAATCCGCCCGGCCAGGGCGCCGCTCCGATCGAGCAACGGCTCGCGGCGCTCGAAAGCGCCGTCGCCAGAATCGAATCAGCCGTCGCTGCGCTCGACACGCGGCTCGCGCTCGAAACAGCGCGTCTCGGCGACAATGCCGGCCAGACCGAAATCGGCCTGGCTAGTCGCGTGACGGCACTCGAGCACAGCGTGGAGCGTTTCGCCACCGACCTCCAGCGCACCGAGCGGTTGGCCGAGAGCGCGGCGCGCGCCGCCGACAGTGCCCAACGCGACGCGATGAACGCCCAGCAGGCCGCGCGGGACGCGGCTATGCGGGCCCGTTGATCGCGAGATGGACAGCACGCGCAAGCTTTGGATGAGTCTCGGCGGTCTGCTCGCAGCGTCATTCGCCGTGCTGCTGCTGATAGGCGGCGAAATATACCGCAAGGCGCCGCCGTTACCGGACCGGGTAGTGAGCGAGGACGGCGCGGTGATCTACACCGGCGCCGACATTCAGCTCGGCCGGCAAGTGTGGCAATCGATAGGCGGCATGCAGCTCGGCTCGATCTGGGGCCATGGCGGATATGTGGCGCCCGATTGGACCGCCGATTGGCTGCACCGCGAAGCGGTGGCCGTGCTCGACCGGTGGGCGCGCATGGAGACGGCGGCCGCGAGCTTCGACGAGATGCCGGACGAGCAACAGGGCGCGCTGCGCGGCCGTCTCGAGGCGCGGATGCGCACCAACACGCACGATCCTGCGACCAACACCATCACGCTCAGCTCCGATCGCGCGGCGGCGATCACAGCGGTAGCCGAGCACTACACCAGCCTCTTCGGCAGCGACGACGCGCTGGCGCCGCTGCGCGAAGCGTATGCGATGCGAGACGGCACGGTGCCGGATGCCGAGCATCGCCGCGCGCTGACGGCGTTCTTCTGGTGGACCGCGTGGGCAGCCGTCACGAATCGGCCCGAGGGAGCCATCACTTACACGAACAACTGGCCCGGCGAGCCGCTCGTCGGCAATCGACCCCCGGCGACGACGTTCCTCTGGTCCGCGTTCAGCGTGCTGTTCTTGATCGCGGGTATCGCAGTCCTCGGCTGGCACCACGCGCTAACGCACGGCCGCAGCGAAGAGCCGCACCATCTGCCCGCGTCCGATCCGCTCGCGATGGTTCGCGTCACGCCGTCGATGCGCGCGACCGCAAAGTATTTTTGGGTCGTGCTGGCGCTGTTCCTCGTGCAGATTCTGCTCGGCGCGATCACTGCGCATTATCAGGTCGAAGGGCAGGAACTTTACGGTTTCGCGCTCGCGGACGTCCTTCCCTACGCGCTAACGCGCACCTGGCACACGCAGCTCGCAGTGCTGTGGATCGCCACAGCGTGGCTCGGCACAGGCCTCTACATCGGCCCGGCGATCTCGGGCTACGAGCCGCCGTACCAGCGGCTCGGAGTGAATCTGCTCTGGGTGTGCCTGCTCGTCATCGTTGCCGGCGCGTTCACGGGCCAGTGGTTTGCGGTAATGCAAACGCTGGGCCTCGAGTATAACTTCTGGTTCGGCCACCAAGGCTGGGAGTACGCGGACATCGGCCGGTTCTGGCAATGGTTTCTGTTCATCGGCCTCATGCTATGGCTCGTGCTCGTGGGGCGCGCGCTGTTGCCCGCGATACGCCGCCGCGACGAGTCGCGATCGATCGTCGCGCTGTTTCTGCTGGCGACGGTTGCGATCGGCCTCTTTTACGGCGCCGGCTTGCTGTGGGGTGAGCACACTCACTTGTCGATGGTCGAGTACTGGCGCTGGTGGCTGGTGCACCTGTGGGTGGAAGGCTTTTTCGAGGTGTTTGCAACGGCGGTGCTCGCGTTCCTCTTCACGCGGCTCGGCTTGCTGCCGATCAAGACTGCCACCGTCGCGGTGCTATTTGCCACCATCGTGTTCATGGCCGGCGGCGTGCTCGGCACATTGCACCATCTCTACTTCGCGGGCACGCCCACCGCTGTGCTCGCGCTCGGCGCCAGCTTCTCGGCGCTCGAGGTGGTGCCGCTCGCGTACATCGGCTTCGAGGCGTATCACACGTACAAGCTCGGGCGCGCCACGCCGTGGATGCAGCGCTACAAATGGCCCATCCAATTCTTTGTTGCGGTTGCGTTCTGGAATCTCGTGGGCGCCGGGCTGTTCGGGTTCCTCATCAATCCGCCGTTATCGCTCTACTACATGCAGGGTCTGAACCTCACGCCGCTTCACGGCCATACCGCGCTTTTCGGCGTGTATGGCATGTTGGGAATTGGGCTTGTCCTGTTCTGCTTGCGCGGCCTGAAGCCGAACATCCTGTGGAACGAGCGGCTGCTCAAGACGTCGTTTTGGTCGCTCAACATCGGCCTTGCGCTGATGGCGTTGATGACGCTGCTTCCGCTCGGCACGCTGCAGCTCTTGGCGGCGATCGATCACGGCTACTGGTATGCACGCTCCGCCGAGTTCATGCAGCAACCGATCGTCGATCTGCTCGTGTGGATGCGCATGCCGGGAGACGTCGTGTTCAGCGTCGGCGCCGTCACCTTCGCGTGGTTCGTGATGAAGCTGTGGCTGCGACCGGGCAGCGAGCAACCTCTGCCGAGCGGGACACGCGCCGCCGAGCAATGACGCCGGCGATCGTAGGCCGCAAGCCGCCGGCGCGCGGATGATCGAGTACTACCTTCAGATCAAGCTCGTTCACGTGTATTCGGTGCTTGCGAGCGGCGCACTGTTCTTCCTGCGCGGCCTGGCAATACAGCTCGGCGGCCAATGGGCGATGGCGGCACCGCTGCGCTACTTGAGCTATGCGATCGACACCGTTCTACTGACGGCAGCATTGATGCTCGCGACGATTCTGCGGCAGTACCCGTTCGCTCAGCCTTGGCTTACGGCCAAGGTCACTCTGCTTGTGGCGTATATCGTGCTCGGGAGCTTCGCGCTCAAACGGGGGCGTACCAGAGCCGTGAGGGCCGCCTGCTGGATCGCGGCGCTCGTGGTGTACGCCGCGATCTATCGCATTGCGCGAACGCGCGATCCGCTGGGACCGCTCCGCCTGCTGCCGTTCATCTGAGAGCTTCGCGCTCGCCTTCGCCGCGCTGAATCGAGCGCAAGTGCTCGACCAGCTTTTCGATGGCGCTGCGAACGGCCCGCTGGGCGTTCACGTCGCCGCCCTCCTCGACCCAGAACTCATAACCCCAAACCGGCATCGTGCGCGTGCCATGCGAGCGCAAGTCGATGCCGCGGCCGTCGATGACGTCGCGTATCAGGCCGGCCGGAAATTCATCGTAGCGGACTGCGATCGTAGTGAGGTCGGGTACCGCGACGTTCAGCGAGCGCGAGACGGGACCGTCGCCGCGTGCCTGTTCGCCGTGGCAGCTCGCGCAAAACCGGCCGAACAGCTCCTCTCCGCTGTAATCGTCGAGTGTGACAGCGTCGAAAGCTGCCGCCATGCCGCCGACTCCGAAGCCGGCCGCCATCACGGCCAACAAGCGCCCACCGCGGTTACTTATCGCCATCGGATACCTCGAACTCGAGCGGCTTGATGATCACCAGATCGCAAGGCAATCGATCGAGCACGCGCTCGGCGGTGCTGCCGATGAACAGCCGCTTCAAACCGCGCCGCGCCACGGCTCCCATCACCACGAAGTCGGCTGCGTGCTCGGTGGCTGCTTTCAACAGGCTTTCGTGTGCCACACCGTCGTAAAGATGACGCTCACCGCCCAGCGTGGCGTGCGCATCGAGAAACTTCGTGAGCGCCTCCCGGTGCTGTTGCGCGATCGTCGCGCGCAGATCGGCCGGCAGCTCGGCGCCGAGCGGTGCGGCATACGAGTGCATGACGTGCAGATGACCGCGGAGCACGCGCGCCAGATCCGCCGCGAAGGTGAAGATTCGGTCGTCGAGCGCGGCGGGCTTGTCGTGCTCATTAACGGGGTCGACGGCCGCGAGCACATGCGGCTCCGTCGCCAGCGCACGATCCTTGACCAGCAATAGCGGCACCGGGCACTCGCGGATCAAGTGCCAATCGACGTTCGTCAGCAACGTGCGCTGGGCGAGATTGAGCTCGTGGGCATCCTTTGCCACGAGCCAGTAGTCATGCGCCGCGGCCTTCTTGACGATGGCGCGATCGAACGGATGATCCCAAACCACGTCGACGCTGACCGTGAGCCCGCGCGCGCGTAGATTCGCGGCCAACGCCTCGAGCTGACTGCGCGCTCCTAGCAGCAAGCGCTCCCGTGGGCCTGAAGGGGTGGGCCAGGTGGCAACGACATGCCCGGTCTCGAGAGCGGGGTCGTAGTCGCAGGCAAAGAGCTCGAGCCGCGCGCCTGCCTGCGTCGCGAGCCAGGCCGCGCGCTCGAGCGCCGGCTGATGTGCGCCGGTCGTCAAATCGACGATGACGAGGATGGTGTTGTCGCGCATTCAGTCTCCTTTCGAGAGCGTCCGAGGCGCGTTCGGCTTACCGCAATTGGCATGCATGAGCGGCCAACGTAGCAGGAGACATCGCTCGAAGAAACGTATGTAACGCCTGGTAATCGCTATGATTCCGTTCGCCACTTGTGGCCCGCCTAACACGACGGGGCGCGCTCACGCCCCGCGACGCCGAGCCTAGATTCGCGCAGTCTCGCGTCCCTCAGACCGAATAGCCTTCCTCCGAGAACGGCAGCGTGCGAATCCGCTGGCCCGTAGCGGCGAAGATCGCATTCGCGATCGCCGGCGCGGCCGGCGGAAACGCCGGCTCGCCGCAGCCCGTGGGAGCGTAGTCCGTCGGCAGAAAATGAACGTCGATCTCGGGCGCCTTGTCGATACGCACGATCGGGTACTGATGAAAATTGGTCTGCTCGATGCGGCCCTTCTCGAACGTGATCTTGAGCCCCATCGCCGTGCTCAGCGCATCGATGACGGAACCCTGGCACTGATTCTCGGCCGAGCTCAAGTTCACGATCGGGCCGATGTCCGCGACCACCCACACTTTGTGCACGGTGACCTTCTTGCTGGCGTCGACGCTGACTTCGGCGACCTCGGCAAAGTGCCCCTGGTGGCTGAAGTGAAAGGCCATGCCGAGCCCTCGGCCGGCCGGCATCGCGCGGCCCCAATTCGCCCTCTCGGCGACGGCCTTGATCACGTTGACGGCCCGGCCCGTGTGCAGCCCACCGCCGAACGGACCGGCGGACGTGGCGCGCGGCTCGCCCATGACGTCGACCAAAAAGTCTACGTAGTCGCGGTTCGCCGCCACGGCACACTCGTGCAGGAAACTCTGGGTGCAGAACGCGATGACGTTACTGCCCGGCGCGCGCCACGGCCCCGTTGGGATCTTCGACGGAATCATCGACTGCGCCATGCGCTGGTTCGCCAGAACGTTCGCCGGAAACTCGGTTCGGTCGAGGTTGCCGGCCGAGACTGGGGCGTTGCCGTCCATCGTGAACGTGATGAAGTGGTTCTGCCATGCCGCGAGCTTGCCGGCGTTGTCGACGGCAGCTTTCAGAGCGTGGAAGCCGCCGGGCCGGTAGTAGTCGAACGCCATGTCGTCTTCGCGCGTCCACTGCACCTTGACCGGAATGCCGCCCGCCTGCTTCGAGATCAGCGCGGCTTCGCAAACACTGTCGTTCGCGAGCCGCCGGCCGAAGCCGCCGCCGCCGCGCAACTGGTGCAGCGTGACTTTCTCTTTCGGCAGGCCAAGCAGCGCTGCCACGCCGTCCACGGCGTTCTGCGGCGTCTGCGTCGGTGCCCAGATCTCGATGCTGTCGCCCTTGAACCAGGCCGTGCAGTTCTGCGGCTCGAGGTCTGCATGCGAGACGTAGTGATACGTGTACAAGGCTTCCACGGTCTTGCCGGAAGCGAATGCGGCATCGACGTTGCCGCCTTCACCGAGCACCTGAGTCGCGGGTTTGGCCGCGAGCGATTTCGCCTGCGCGACGGCGCCCGTCCAGCTGTCACTGGACGCTTGCGCTTCGTCCCAGCGCACTTCGAGCGCTTTCTTCGCTTGCAGCGCGTTCCACGTGGAGTCGGCAACGATGGCGACGCCCGATAACACCGCTGGGCCGGCAGGATTGAACGCGATCGGATCCCCTTGGTGAGCGACGATGAACGCATGCTTCACACCGCGCAGCGTGCGAATGTGGTCGAGATTCGCCGTGGTGGCGCGTGCGCCGATGGCCGGCGCCTTCGCAAACGTGGCGTACAGCATGTTCGGAACGCGCTGATCGATGCCGAACAGCGCCTCGCCGCGCACGAGCTTCGCGTTGTCGACACCCGTGACGCGCTTACCAAGCAAGCGGAAGCTCTGCTTCGATTTCAGCGTGATGCTGGCAGCGTCGGGCACCGGCAGCGTGGCAGCCACCTCGGCGAGCTCGCCATAGGTGGCGCTGCGGTTACTGGCCGCATGGCGCACTCTGCTCGCTTCCGTCGTGAGCTCGGCGGCTCGCTGTCCATTCCGATGAACTACGAGTCTTTG
>CAMPKU010000042.1 GCA_946887385.1 uncultured Gammaproteobacteria bacterium | reverse complement strand
ACGTCTCCATGAGCCCGGAGCAGATCCTGGGTCAGCAGCTCACCGGCGCGAGCGGCCGAGTGGTTGCCGTTGAGCCCACGCCCGACAACCTCGAGGTGCTGCGGCGCAACCTTGCTGCCGCGCAGCTCACGAACGTCGTCGTGGCACCGGTCGCAGCCGGCCGTGCAGCGAGCACGCGCGACTTGTTCGTGCGCGGGCAAATCAGCGCCGTCAACAGTCTGTTTCCGGAGAGCTGCTACGCGGCGGTTACCGCCGTCCTGCCCGTGCCGGTGGTGCCATTGGACGACCTCGTGGAAGGCGCAGCTGATGTCGTGAAGATCGACGTGGAGGGCGCCGAGCTCGAGGTGCTCGAAGGCATGCCGCGCATCTTGCGCACGCCGGGCGCCTCGCTGATCGTCGAGTGGCACCCGCAACTGCAGCGGCTGGCAGGCTTCGACGCCGACGCGCTGCCGCGCTGGCTGCTCGCACAAGGTTGGCAGCTGCATGCGGCCTCGCACATCGCCATGCACGCGTTGAGCACGGCCGACGTGCCTGCCCTGACGGCGCGGCTGCTGCGGCGCGGCCGGCCCGTCGAGCTGGTGGCTCGTAACCGGCACGGCGCTTGCATCAGTGCCGGATCATGAGGTGCCGGCAACGAGCTCGAGGAGGGTTCCACCATGGCGCAGCATTCCCTATCCGGTAAGGTCGTGGTTCTCACGGGTGCCTCGAGCGGTTTTGGAAAAGGCGCGGCCCTCGAGCTGGCTCGGCGAGGCGCCAGGCTCGTGCTGGCCGCTCGCCGCCTCGAGTTGCTCGAGGAGCTCGCGAGCGAGTGCAACGCCGAAGGCGGCGAAGCGATGGCCTGCGCCGCGGACGTGAGTCGGCGCATCGACGTGGAGCGCCTTACGGGCGCGGCGATCGCCGGCTTTGGCCGCATCGACGTCTGGATCAATAACGCCGGCGTGGGTGCGCTCGGCCGGTTCGAGCGTGTGCCGCTCGAGCTTCACGAGCAAGTGATCGCTACGAATCTGCTCGGCACGGTGTACGGCTCGTACTGCGCGTACCGTCAGTTTCTCGCGCAGGGCAGCGGCGTGCTCATCAATATCGCCTCGGAGCTCGGCTTCTCCACGGCGCCGTATTACGCGTCGTATGCGGCTGCAAAGCACGGCGTGGTCGGGCTCGCGGGATCGCTTCGCCAGGAAATCAAGGAGAACGGGATTACCGGCGTGCACGTCTGCACGATCATGCCCACCGCGCACGACACGCCGTTCTTCGACCATGCAGCCAATTACACGGGCCGCGAAGTAGCGCCGCCGAAGCCGTTGCACGATCCGCAGAAGGTGGTGGACGCCATCGTGCGCATCGCGGCAAACCCGGAGGACAAGCAGATCGTAGGCGCCGACGGCATCGCGAAACTGGTTCTCGCCAACGTGCTGCCCGGTGTTGCCGAAAAGATCGGCGCGAAACAGATGCACAAGACGCAGATGGAGCGCCCGCCGCCGGCCACCGACTCCCCGGGCGCGGTGCAGACGCCGATGCGCGAAGGCACGGAAGTCAGCGCCGGCCGCCGCGCGGATCGATGACGCTCCGCGTGCCGCGATGAAGCGATTCCTGGCGGTCTATATCGGCACGGAGGATGCGCAGAAGCGCGCGAGGTGGAACGAGCTCACTCCGCAACAACGCGAAGCGCTCACCGAATCGGGCATCAAAGCCTGGATGGACTGGGGCACGCAGCACGCCGGCGCGATCGTCGATCATGGCAGCCCACTCGGCAAAACCAAGCGGGCGGCGCCGACGGGCATCACCGACATCAAGAACGGCATCACGGGCTACGTGATCGTCGAAGCCGAATCGCACGAAGCGGCCGCGGCGCTGTTCGCTGAGCATCCGCATTTTGCGGTGTTCCCCGGCGACTCCGTCGAGATCATGGAGTGCTTGCCGATTCCGCAGCCGTGATAGGGCGG
Source organism: uncultured Gammaproteobacteria bacterium (assembly GCA_946887385.1). The sequence continues at coordinate 19,297 of CAMPKU010000042.1, read as the reverse complement.
TCGGTGCGCTGGCTGGCCGCGCGAGAAGCCGGCACGCTCGCGGCCCTGCTCCTTGCCGCGGGCGCGGTGTGGTTGTTCGTCGAGCTCGCCGACGATGTGCTCGAGGGCGACACGGCCACGGTTGACGAGCGAGTGCTGCTCCTGCTGCGCGCGCCCGGCGATTCGCGCGATCCGCTCGGACCGCCGTGGGTGGAGGAGCTGGCGCGGGACGTCACGAGCTTGGGCGGTGTGGGCATCCTCACCATCCTGACGCTGGCGTCGGCCGGCTTCCTCTTCCTCCAGCGTAAAGGCCATCTCGCGGCCTATCTGCTCGCGGCCGTTGCGAGCGGCACGGCACTGAGCACGTTGCTCAAGGCCGGGTTCGATCGAGAGCGGCCGCCAGGCGAGATCTTCGGCCCCGGCCCCATCGTCTATACGAGCAGCTTCCCGAGCGGCCATTCGATGCTATCGGCCGTCGTGTTTCTCACGCTCGGCGCGCTGCTCGCGAGCGCACAGACGAACCTGCGGCTGCGTGCCTATGTGATGAGCCTTGCGGCGTTCCTGGCCGTGCTCGTCGGCGCGAGCCGCGTGTACTTGGGCGTGCACTGGCCGACGGACGTTCTGGCGGGCTGGATGGCCGGCGCCGCCTGGGCGCTCCTGTGCTGGGCACTCGCCGAGCGGCTGCGGCTTCGCGCCAAGCCCTAATCGACGAGCCGCGCGACGCGCAACTGTCGCCCGTCGCCGACGGCCCCTTTTCGTCGACCCCCTGTCGCTCATCGCGGACGGTTAGCGCGCGATCGCGGACGGCCCTTAGCTTCGCACTTCAAGTACAGGAAGCGCGTGGGCCGCGGGGCACAGCGCCGTTCAACAGGGAGGGCGCGATGAGATCGTTGTTGTTGGCCGCCGTTGTGCTGTGTCCACTGCTCGCATTGGCCGCCGCGCCCTCGGCGTCGCTCGATATCGGTCCGGTCGGTGCAGCGGGTTCCACGACTGTGGCGAACGGCGTCTACACGGTGCGGGCATCGGGCGCCGACATTTGGGGAACCCGCGACGAGCTGCGCTTCGTCTACCACGCGTTGACCGGCGACGGCGAGATTACCGCGCGCGTCGATAGCCTCACGAGCACGCATTCGTGGACGAAAGCGGGAGTGATGATTCGCGAGACGTTGAACGCGAGCTCGCGCTTCGCGTACACGCTGGTTTCGCCCGGCAACGGTGCCAGCTTCCAATACAGGGTTTCGTCCGGGGCGTCGGCCAAGCAGTCAGGCAGAGCGAATGCCGTAGCACGGGCGCCGTACTGGGTGCGTCTGCGTCGCACGGGCAACGTGTTCAGAGCGTACGTCTCGGCCGACGGACGCAACTGGCGCCGGCAAGGCAGCGACGTGACGATTGCCATGGGGGCCACCGTTTACGCAGGCCTAGCGGTAACGAGCCACCGCGATGGGACGCTGGCCACGGCCAGGTTTTCGAACGTGACCAGCGGGGGCGCGGGCGAAGCGCCGGCAAACTCGCCGCCGACAATCTCCGGCACGCCCGCAGGCAGCGCCACCGTCGGCACTGCGTACGCGTTCACACCGGCGGCCTCGGATCCCGATGGCAACCCGCTGACGTTCAGCATTGCGAACCGGCCGGGCTGGGCTACGTTCAACGCGGGTACCGGGCGTCTCTCGGGCACGCCTACGAGCGCCGGAACCTACGGCAACATTGCGATCAGCGTGAGCGACGGTCAGGCCTCGGCCGCTCTGGTGCCGTTCTCGATCGTGGTGAGCACTGGGGCAAACCGCGCGCCGGTGATCTCGGGTGTGCCGCTAACGTCGGTGATGCAGGGCACGCCGTACTCGTTCCAGCCTACGGCCACCGACGCCGATGGCGACCCGTTGACGTTCTCGATCGTGAACGCGCCGGCTTGGGCCACCTTCAGCACTAGCACGGGCCGCTTGCAGGGCACGCCGGCTGCGAGCCACGTGGGCACGTATGCCAACATCGCGATTCGCGTGAGCGACGGCCGCGTCACCACTTCGCTTGCATCCTTTAGCATTACCGTGCTCGCCGTTGCGAGCGGTTCGGCCACGCTGAGCTGGACGCCGCCCACTACGAACACGGACGGATCGCCGCTCACGAATCTCGCGGGCTACCGCGTGTACTGGGGCACGAGCCCCGGCGGTTTCACGAGCTCGGTGACGCTCAACAATGCGGGGCTCGCTTCCTATGTCATCGACAGCTTGGCCCCAGCCACCTACTACTTCGCGGTGACGGCGTTGAGCTCCACGGGCGTGGAGAGTGCATTGTCGAACACGGCGAGCAAGACGATCCGGTAGTCCGCCGCTCGTGCCCGAGCGGCGGACTCACCGGGCCGCGCTAGCCGGGAATCTCGGGCTCGACGAGCTGCGCGAGGAGCGTCAGCGACTCTTGCCAGCCGAGATAGCACGCCTCGGCGGGAATCGCGTCGGGCACGCCCTCCTGCACGACGCTGAGCTCGGCGCCCACGGACACCGTCTTGATGATCACCGTCGTCGTGATCTCGCCGGGCAGATTGGGATCGTCGAACCGGTCGGTGTAGCGCAGTCGCTCGTTCGGCACGAGCTCGAGATACCGGCCGCCGAACGAATGCACGGTGCCCGAGCCGAAGTTCGTGAACGACATCTTGTAAGCGCCGCCGACCTTGGCGTCCATTTGCTGGACCTTGGCCGTAAAGCCATGCGGCGGCAGCCACTTGACCATCGCGTCGGGGTCGATGAAGGCGCGATAGACGCGCTCGGGTTTCGCACGCAGCACGCGATGAAGGCGGATGGTGTTGGGCATGGGGAGCTCCTTGGTTGATTCGGAATCGGCCGAATGCCGGCCTTACTTCTCTGTCGAACGAGGCTTGCGGGAATCGACATCGACGGCGCAAGCAGCGGAAAATCGGCCGGACGCGTCCTGGAACCGCGCGTGGGCCGGCGTTGTCAGCTTGCCTATGGGCGCGGCACATCGCAGCGCCCGAGCCGAGAACGCGAGGAGGCCCAGCATGAGCAAGTCCCCAGGACATCGCGAGCATCCTGAGCACAAGGTGCGCGAGAAACCGGTCAAAGAGCGTATCCGAGCCAGCATCGGCGACGAGCTGCTGGCCGAGTCTACGGACGTCATCAAACTGGAGGAAGACCAGCATCCGTCGCGGTACTACTTTCCGCGCGCCGACGTGCGCATGGACCGGCTCGAGCGTTCCGCAACGACCACCACGTGTCCGTTCAAGGGGACCGCTCACTATTTCCACGTGAACGCGGACGGCGCGAAGCTCGAGGATGCCGTATGGACGTATGAAGACCCGTACGACGAGCATAGCGGTCTGCGCGGGCGGCTGGCCTTCTACGACGACAAGATTCGCGAGATCGAGGTGCAGCCGAAGCCGTAGCCCTACCTGGTTCGGACCCGCTGCCTGGCTCGGCCGAACCGTCGCAGATTTGGCGAGGACGCAACGGCTGCACTAGTATCGGATTGCTCAACCATCAACGGGGGATCCGATGTACAAGCACAAGAAGGTTACGGCGGTAGCGGGTGTCATCGCCGGCGTCATCGGCGTGGGCTACGCGCTGGCGCAGCCGCCGACGGGGCCGATGTCGTTTTTCCTCACGAGCAGCGGCTCGGGTCAGGGCGGTAATTTGGGCGGGCTGGCCGGCGCGGATCGCATCTGCCAGAACCTAGCTCAAGCGGCCGGCCAGGGCGCGCTCACCTGGCGCGCGTATCTCAGCACGCAAGGGCAGGGCGCCGTCAACGCGCGCGACCGTATCGGTCCAGGGCCGTGGTTCAACGCGCGCGGCGCGCAGATCGCGCAGAACGTGGAACAGCTGCACAGCTCGGCGAATCGCTTGGCGGCGTTCACGGCACTCGACGAGCGCGGCAACCAGATTCCGGGCAGCGGCTTCTCGCCGAATCGACACGACGTTCTCACGGGCTCGCAGCCCGACGGCCGGGCGTATCCTGCCGGCGCCGACATGACGTGCAACAACTGGACGAGCAGCAGCGATGAGGGCGGCGCAAAGGCGCGCGTCGGTCATCACGACTATGCGGCCTGGAACTCGACGCATGATTCGCGCGGCTGCAGTCAGCAAGCCCTCGTCGGCACGGGCGGTGACGGCTTGTTCTACTGCTTCGCGCTACCCGCGCAATAAGCCTTGAAGCGTGCGTTTGCCGGCGGCTGCACCGCCGGCAAACGCCGTGAAAACCGGCTCGAAGGCGGTCCGCCGTCAGCGCAGTGCCTGCGCCGCGGCCAGGTGCTCGCGCAGCATCGGCAACGACGTCGAGGCGAAGTTGGAGAGTTCGCGGTTCGGGTTCGCGTGCGTCTGGGCGCCGTATTTCTCGATCGCTTCGGTGAGCGTCCAGATCATCATCTGCACGAACGCCGCGTCGAGCTCCTCGGCGGAAAGGCGCGCGAGCGCGGCATGGTGCGATAGCGCTTCGGCCGAGGGCTCCGCCGGGATCGTAACGTTCAGCGGCTCGAGCTGCCGGCGGATTTCGTCGGCGTGCCGCGCATAGTCCCGCTGCAACGTTGCGCCGAACTCGCGCACACGCGCATCGCCGCCGCGCTCTGCCGCGAGCTCGCCCATCCGGGCTTCGGCCAAGGCCGTGCGCAGCGCGTCGGTAAGGAAGTCGATATCTCGGCTTGCCGCGGCGTTGGGGCGCTGCGCTTCCGCCGTAACGATTCCTTGGTTCTGCGGAGCGAGCGAGTCGCTGCTTCGTGTCTGCGCCATTGCGCCCAGCGCACTCGCAGCGGCCAGTGCTGCCATCCAGGGCGTGAAGCTCATGTTGCGATCCTAATGTGTTCCATGCCTGCGGAAGTGCAAGATGCGTACCACTCGATGCAGCGCTCGAACGCCGCGGCGAAATCACTTTGGCGCATCGACGCCGCACTCGGTATCCTGCCGCGATGAAGACGATGCACCGCCGCCCGTGGCTCGCGGTAGCGCAGGGGTTTGTCGCAGCGTGCGGCCTGGCGTGGGCCGCGATCGCGGCGGCCCAGACTGAAGCCGGCGTTACTGCTGTGCGCGAGCAGTTTCGCGCGGCCTATGCCGCGGCCGCGATTGGCCTCGACGCCGCCGGCGACGACGACGCGCTGCGCGCGTACGTGCTGTATCCGTATCTTCGCGCCGCGCGCATCGAGCGGGCGCTGGCCCGCGCCGAAGGCTCGTGGCACGAGGCCGATCGCGCGGCCGCCGGATTCGTGGCGGAGGCCGGCGATGCGCCGGTGGCGCGAGCGCTGCGCCGCGCATGGCTCACGAGCCTGGCGCGCCGTGGCTCCTGGGAAGCGTTTCTCGACCGGTACGATGCCGCGGCGGCTACGCCCGCGCTTGAATGCGAATACTTCAATGCACGCGTCGCCCGCAAAGACACAGGGGGGCTTCCCGCGGCGATTCGTGCTCGGTGGCTCACGGGACATCGCTTGCCGAGCGAGTGCGAGTCGGCCTTTCAGTGGCTGCGGGATCAAGGCCAGCTACCCGCGGAGCTCGTAGCGCAGCGCGTAGAGCTGCTGCTCGACAACGGTCAAGCTGCATTTGCCCGCGTCATCGCGGCGCGGCTTTCCCGCGAGGCGGCTGCACCGTTGCTCGAGCGCGCTGCATTCATCGAGCGCCCCGCGCGCATGCTCGACGTGTTGACCCACGACGCGACTCGCGAGGTGCCGGCCGCGGTTGTGCTGGAGGCGTGGGAGCGCCTCGCGCGCAATGCACCCGAGGAGGCGCTGCTGCGATACGACGCGCTCGCCGCGCGCGCACCCACGCGCGAGTTCGGGCAGGAGCTGTCGCTGGCACTCGCTAAGGGCCTGGCCTGGAGCCGCAAGACGGAGGCGCTCGCGTACTTCGAGCGCGTGCCAAGCTCGGCGCTCGACGCCGTCGGCCGCGAATGGCAGGTGCGTGCGGCGCTGTGGGCGCGAGATTGGAACGCCGTTCGCGCAGCGCTTGCCGCGATGCCGGCCGAGCAACAAGCCGAGTGGGCATGGCGCTATTGGGCAGGGCGTGCGGCCGAGCAGCGCGGCGAGGCCGCCGCGGCGCGCGGGTTCTATACCGCCGCTCTCGGCGGCGACAATTACTATTCCGCGCTGGCAGCCGCGCGTCTCGACGAGCCCGTGGTTCCGCGGCAAGAGCCCATACCGCTCGACGCCGATAAGGTCGAGGCGATTGCCGCGGCCGACGCCTTTCGACGTGTGCGCGAGCTCGTACTCGTCGGGCTGCGGGATCTCGCCACCGCCGAGTGGCACTACGGCTACGCGGAGTTACCCGAGGAGCAGCGGCTGCAAGCCATTCATCTCGCGGCGCGCTGGGAAATCTACGACATCGCGGTGGCGCTCGCGACGAGTCACGGCCGTTTCAACGACTACACGCTGCTGTACCCGCGTCCTTACGAGCAGCAGGTTGCTGCGGCAGTGCAATTGACGGAGCTCGACCCGCACGTGCTGTACGGCGTGATTCGCCAGGAAAGTCTGTTTCGCGCCGACGCAGCCTCGCCGGCCGGCGCACTCGGCATCGCACAGCTCACTCCTGCAACGGCGCGCGAGACGGCGCGCCGTTGGCAGTTGCCTGTGCCAAATCGAGCGGAGCTGTTCGATCCCACGGTGAGCATCGCGATCGGAGCCGCCCGAGTCGCGGAGCTGCTCGAGCGATTCGACAAGCAGCTGCCTGTGGCGCTCGGTGCTTACAACGCCGGCGAAACCGCGGCCAAGAGATGGCTGCCGGGCGAGGCGATCGACAGCGACGTTTGGGTCGAGAACATTCCGTACAACGAGACCCGTGCGTACGTGCGGCGCGTACTCTGGCATAGCCTGGTGTTTCGCTGGCTTCAGACGGGCCGGCCGCAGAGCGCGCAGCCCTGGCTCGGCGAGATTTCCGCCGGCTCCACCGCCCGATGAAAGAGGGCCGCGTGCTCCGGCCGCGCGGCGGCCAAAACGTGGCACGCGTCTTGCAGCCCCCCGCCTTCAACGGAGCCGCGACGTTGCGCGTGAGCCCCCTCGATCCAACAAGAAGAGAGAGTGCCAATGTACGAGTCGCGTCCGCCGGCGGGTCACGCTCACCTCGCGGCGATCGTGGAGTCCTCTGACGACGCGATCCTGTCGAAGAGTGCCGACGGCATCATCGAGTCCTGCAACGCCGCCGCCGAGCGGATCTTCGGCTATTCGGCCGGGGAGCTCATCGGGCGTTCCGTGCGGATGTTGATCCCGCCGGAGCGGCAGGCGGAGGAAGACGAGATCTTGCGCCGGATCCGCCGCGGCGAGCGCGTCGACCACTTCGAGACGGTGCGTGTCACAAAAGACGGCCGGCGCGTGGACGTCTCGCTCAGCGTATCGCCCGTGCGCAACGCGGCCGGGATTGTCGTTGGTGCGTCGAAGATCGCGCGCGACATTACGGCGCAGAAGCGGGCGCGCGAGACGGAAGCTTATCTGGCCGCGATCGTCGACTCGTCCGAGGACGCCATCGTGGCCAAGGACTTGAACGGTATCATCCGGTCGTGTAACGGCAGTTGCGCGCGGATCTACGGCTATGAGCCGCCGGAGCTGATCGGCAAGCCGATTCACATCCTGATTCCGCCGGAGCTCCATGCCGAGGAGGACGACATTCTCGCCAGAGTCGGCCGCGGCGAGCGCATCGAGCACTTCGAGACCGTACGCGTCGCCAAGGACGGGCGCAGGATCGACATCTCGTTGTCCGTGTCTCCCATCCGAGATGGGTCGGGCACGATCGTCGGCAGCGCGAAAGTGGCGCGCGACATCACGGAGCAAAAGCGCCTGATCAGGGAGCTCGCGGCACAGGAGGAGCGCTATCGCGTGACGCTCGCAAGCATTGGCGACGGCGTGATCGCGGCGGACTTGCAGGGGCGCGTGGCGTATTTGAATCCCACGGGCGAGCGCCTCACCGGCTGGACATTCGCCGAGGCCCGGGGCCGCAATCTCGCCGACGTATTCCAGATCATCAACGAGAAGAGCCGGGAGCCGGTCGAGAATCCGACAGCCATGGTCTTGAAGCTGGGGTATGTCATCGGTCTGGCCAACCACACTGTGCTCGTTGCGCGCAACGGCGTCGAACGGCCCATCGCGGACAGTGCGGCGCCCATTCGCGATGCGGCCGGCGAAACACTCGGCGCCGTGCTCGTATTTCGCGACGTGACCGAGGAGCGGCGCGCGGAAGATGCCATCGCGGAACAGCGCAAGTGGTTCGAGACGACGCTCGAAAGCATTGGCGACGGGGTGATCGCCACCGACGTTCGCGGGCATGTGGCGTTCATGAATCCGATCGCCGAGCACCTGACGGGCTGGCGGCTCACCGATGCACGCGGCCGGCCGTGCGCCGACGTGTTCAAAATCATCAGCGAGGAGAGCCGCACGACGGTTGAAAACCCGGTTACCCGCGTGCTTGCCGACGGCGTGATCGTGGGGCTCGCGAACCATACGCTATTGATCGGCGCGGACGGAACCGAGCGGCCCATCGACGACAGCGGCGCGCCGATTCGCAGCCGCGACGGCCGCATCGTAGGCGCGGTTTTGGTATTCCGCGACGTGACCGAGCGCCGGCGGGCCGAGCTGGAGCGGCGCAGCGTGGCCGTCGAGCGCGAGCGCTTGCTCGAGGCCGAGCGCGCCGCGCGCTCCGACGCGGAGCGCGCCAGCCGTGTGAAGGACGAGTTCGTGGCGATGGTCTCGCACGAGCTGCGAACGCCTTTGAATGCAATTCTCGGCTGGACGCAGCTCATGATGCAGGGGCAAAGCGATGCCGATATCGTGCGCCGCGGGTTGGACGTGATCGTGCGCAACACCCGGATCCAAGCGCAGCTGATCTCGGATCTGCTCGACGTGAGCCGAATCGTTTCCGGCAAGCTGCGGCTGTCGATCGAGAAACTGGATCTCGCGGCTCTCATCGAAAACGTCATCGAGACGGTGCAGCACGCGGCCGACGCCAAGCGCATCGCGATCGCGCGTGAGCTCGAGTCCGGCGTGGCGATCGCCGGCGATCCCTCCCGCATGCAGCAGATCGTCTGGAATCTGCTGTGGAACGCGATCAAGTTCACGCCTGACGGCGGCAGCGTCATGGTCCGGCTGCGCGAGAGCGGCGCCGACGCCGAGCTCTCGGTTAGGGATACGGGTGTGGGCATTCGGCGCGAGTTCTTGCCGCACATCTTCGATCGCTTCCAGCAAGGCAATCTGTCGATCACTCGCCAGTACGGCGGGCTCGGTCTCGGGCTCGCGATTGCCAAACACCTCGTGGATCTGCACGGCGGCTCGATTCGCGCCGAAAGCGAAGGCGAAGGCCGAGGCGCCACGTTCATCGTGCTGTTGCCGTCAGGGCCGCTGCCGTCGGCTGTGGGAGCCGCGAACGAGTTTGGAGGCCGGGCCGAAGCGGACGCGCTGCCGAGCGACGTGCTCGACGGCGTTCGCGTGCTCGTCGTCGAGGACGAGAGCGACACGCGCGACTTTCTGCGGCGCTTCCTGAGCGCGTACGGGGCGTCGGTCGTGGCTGCGGCGTCGGCCGGCGAAGCCATGGCGCTCGTCGCGGAAGCACGGCCGAACTTGCTCGTGAGCGACATCGGGCTTCCCGAGGTGGACGGCTACGAGCTCTTGCGGCGTCTACGCGAGATGGATCCCAGCGGTGCGGGCGGAATTCCTGCCATTGCCATGACGGCCTACGCACGCGCGGAAGACCGAATGCTGGCGTTCCGCGCCGGTTATCAGGCGCACCTGCCCAAGCCCGTCGAACCGGCGCAGCTGCTCGAGGCGGTGGCGCAGCTCGTTCGAGCCGGCGGCGCGCGCCGTTGATGATAGGATCATGCGCAGTTGCAGGAGCGCCCCAATCGAGGCGGCGCCAAAGGGGGACACCATGCGTCGGAAGCCATCGTATTTAACCATCGCCGCTGCTTTGGCGGCCGCGGCGTGCTCGGCGGCTGCACTGGCCGGCGGCGAAGCAGGCAAGCTCGAGCTCAGAGATCTCGGCTCGAGATTCGTGGGCTATACCACGGCAAGCGCTGCCTCGGGCTCGCTCGACGTGCTGAACCCGCTGTTCGTCCAGTACTTGTTGCCCGCGCGTAAGCGCCACGAGTACCCGATCGTGTTCATCCATGGCGGCGGCGGACAAGGCACCGACTGGCTCGAGACGCCCGATGGGCGCGACGGCTGGGTCGATTATTTCGTGGCCGATGGCTGGGACGTTTACGTTGTCGATCGGCCCGGCCACGGCCGCGCGCAGAGCAACTCGACCTGCGGTAACACCGTGCGCGTGGGCAACTCGGGCATCATCGCTCGTCTCTCGACGTCGGCCCCCAATGTGTGGCCGGGCGGCGAGCCCACGCCCACGAACGATGCAGTCGTCGCGTGGACGGCGAGCTCGGCGACGGCGCCTTACTGCGGCGACGCGCTCGCGGCGGAAAAAATTTCCGCGCTGCTCGATGAGATCGGCCCCGCCGTGCTGCTCGCGCATTCGGCCGGCGGCGGCAGCACGTTCCGAGTGCCGGAGCTCAACCCGGCGAAGGTCGTTGGCATCATCGGCTTCGAAGCCGCAGGCAGCAATCCAACCGCGCCGGGCTTCAACAACAGCCCGGCGCTGATCACCGCGTGGAAGGCCGAGCCTGCATTGCCGGCGAGCTTCGCCGCCGTCGAGAAGGACGGCTGCGCGATGCAGGGCGACCGGCCCAGCCGGCTCGTGAGCTACGCGAACCTACCCGTGGTGCTCGTGGCCACGGAGATGGGCACCTCGAGCAAGAGTGCGATCGAGTGCGCGGCCGCGGTATGGCAGCAGGCCGGCGCGAAAGGAAGCGCCGTCTACTTGCCCGACCGCGGTTTGAAGGGCGGCGGCCACTTCGCGATGGCGCAGCTCGACAACGCCGCGTACGCGAAGGTGTTCATCGAGCTCGCCGCCGAGATCGAAGCCGGCGCGAAGCGATAAATCTGTCCCCATCCCCTGTTAAGCGGGCAACACCGTCTTGGCCAGCGCTTTGACGTCGGCCTCGACGCGCGGCCCCATGTGGCTGATCACCTCGGCGGCCATCACGCCGCCGAGCCGGCCGCACGTAGCGAGATCGCGCCCCTGCGTGAAGGCGTAGAGAAACCCGGCGGCGTAGGCATCGCCGGCGCCCGTCGTATCCACCACCTTGACGCCCTTCACGGCGTCGATCACGTGCACCTCGTCGCCGTTCACCACCACCGAGCCTTTCTCGCTGCGGGTGAGGGCCGCGATTTCGGCATCGTTGCGCACGGCCTGTAGCGCCGCGTCGAAGTCGGTCACTTCGTACAGCGACAGGATCTCGCTTTCGTTGGCGAACAAGATATCGACGTGGTTCTTGATGAGCTCCTTGAACTCGTCGCGAAAGCGCGCCACGCAGAACGAGTCGGACAGCGTGAGCGACACCTTCACGCCCGCTCGTTTGGCTTCGACGGCCGCTTCGCGCATTGCCTTCTTCGCTTGCGGCTGATCCCAAAGATAGCCTTCGAGATAAAGCACCTTCGACGCCTTGATGGCGTTCATGTCGACGTCCTCGGGGTTGAGCTGGCTCGTGGCGCCGAGAAACGTCTGCATCGTGCGCTGTGCGTCGGGCGTCACGAAGATCAGGCAGCGCGCCGTGGGCAGGCCGCCCTTGAGCGGCGGCGTGGTGTAAGAAACGCCGACCGCGCGGATGTCGTGCGTGAACACCTTGCCGAGCTGATCGTCGGCCACTTTGCCGATGTAGGCCGTTTTGCCTCCCAGCGCCGCGATGCCGGCGATCGTGTTGGCGGCCGAGCCGCCCGATGCCTCGACGCCCGGGCCCATGACGGCGTACAGGCGCTCCGCTGTCGGTGCGTCGATGAGCGACATACCGCCTTTCGGCAGCTTGTGCTCCGCGAGTAGGGCGTCGTCGGCTTTGGCGAGCACGTCTACGATCGCGTTGCCGATAGCAGTGACATCGAATCTGGCGTTAGTCATGAGCGGTCTCTCTCTCCATTGATCAGCGTTTCGCACGATACCCGATTAGGCCGCCCACACAACGGGTAGGCCGCGTGGCTGGGCCGCCGGGTGAACGCGCAGCAGGCGCCGATAGTATCGGTTTACGGCTCCAGCGCCATCTCCAAGTCGCCGACTTTCACGTAGCGCGTGCCCACCGGCCGATTGAGGCCGCTGCTCACGGTCACGATCTGCTCCAGCGGTGCGGCCTTGACGTCATCCGCCGGTCGAGACAAGTAGAGCTCGGCACGCAGCCGGCCGTCGGCTTCGAATCCTTCGGTTTGAATGCCCCGCCGTTTCAGGATTTCCAGGCTGCTCCCAAGCTCGGACGCGTCGCGAAATCGCCGTTGCACGAACAGCGCGCTCGCCAGCCGCTCGGTAACCAAGCCGTGCTCGGCGAAAGCGTCGGCGAACTCCGAATAGGGAAACGTGCGCAATACGAATGAGATGATCCAGGGCACGCGCCGGGTCGATGCAAGCAGCGTGCGATAGGTCTCGTCGGAGACGTAGCCCACGGCGCCCGTCGACAGGATGACGTCAACGTTCTCCACGCGCTCGACGTCGACCGCGCTCAAATCGTCGACCTCGAGGTCGCCCACGATGCCGTGCTCGAGCAGACCCACCTGCGTTGCGTATTGCACGGCCGGCGCGGAAATGTCGAGGCCCGCGAATCGCGCGTGGCCGACTACGGGCCAGCTCGCGTAGTAGCGTTTGTCGAGCTCGAGAAGCTCTGCCGAGGTGAGGCCCGCGAGCTCGTGGCGCGTGTAGCGACGCCGCAGCATGCCGAACGTGACGGGATAGCGGTGAACGGCGGCGTTGATGCCGTACGAGCAGCCCACGTCCAAGACGAGCGGATCGCCGGCGTAGCGCAAGCGGCGCGCGGCTAAGATTTGCCGCACGACCGGTGCGGCAAGGTCCGGGATCATGTAGTCCAAGGACCCCAGCGCGCTGAAGTAGCCGCGCGGGTCGTCGCGTGTGTAGTTGGCGTCGAAATTGGCTTTCGAAGAATTGAAAGCTGCGAAGTTGCGTTTCATCGCTGTTCTCCTATCGTGGGCGAGCGCGCTGACGTGCGCACGCTGGCGTGGACGCGTAATCGCGTACTTGTAATGGCTCGTTCCGTGAGCTGAGACGGATGCGGCACATTGAACGATGGTGTGGACGCTTCGTGCGTCGCCATCAGTGCCGGTGAGGCGCATCCGCCGATCGACAATGCGAATTTTAGCACGGCGGGGCGTAGATGACGACCGTGCGGCCTTGCAGCGCGTCGCTGTCGCCGCTTGACGCACTCGCGCGCGCGTAACACGCTGCTTCGCGATGTTTCGCCAACCTCTTGTGGATGCCGGCCGGCGCGTAACGGCAACGCGTCGCTTTCAGCGCCGATTGTTCACGGCCAAAGCGCTCGGCACGGGCGTGCGGCTGCTGCGCCGGCTGACGATGGCGCTCATCGTGTTCGTGCTGGTTCTAACCGTGCTGTGGCTCGATCGTGAAGGGCTACAAGACCATCACGACGGCGAGGTCTCGTTCGGCGATGTCGTCTATTTCACGTTCGTAACGATCACCACGGTGGGGTACGGGGACATCGTGCCGGTCACCGACCGAGCACGCTTGATCGACGCACTGCTCGTGACACCGGCACGACTCATTTTCATCATGATCTTCATCGGCACCGCGTACGAGCTGGTCATACAACGTTGGGTGGAGAGCTTTCGCATGGCACGACTGCAAACGAACTTGCGCGACCACATCGTCATCTGCGGCTTCGGTGCCGCGGGGCAAATGGCGGCGCGCGAGCTGCTTGTGCGCGGCACGCCGCCGGCACAAATCGTGGTTATCGACGTGGCGGACGGCCCGCTCGAAGACGCTGCGGATCTAGGCCTCACCGGGCTGCGCGGCGACGGGGCGCGCTCCGACGTGCTCACCGACGCAGCGGTTGAAAGAGCGCGCGGCGTGATCGTTTGCGCCGGTAAGGACCCGGTGAACGCGCTCGTTAGCTTGGCGGTGCGGCGGCTGTCGCGCGCGCGTCTCGTCGTTGCGGCCCAAGGCCTCGATACGAAGCCCATCATGCAGCAGAGCGGTGCGGACGCCGTGGTGTCTGCGCCGACGCTGGGCGGCTATGTGCTCGCCGACGCGCTCGAAAGCCCGCCGGTGGCCGATCTGCTCGTCGACATCCTGAGCGCGAGCGGCGAAGCCGAGTGGCGCGAGGTGGAGATCGATGCCGAGCAGGTGGGCTTACCGCCGCAGCACTTGCGCGATTGCGTCGTGATCGCTGTGCGGCGTGGGACTGCGCTGCTGTGGCCTTGGCAGCCGGCCGCGCGGCAACTGGCCGCAGGCGATCGGCTCATCGTCGTGCGGCCCACCGCGCGGGCACGGCCGAGCGCGTAGCTCGTGGCGGGGCTTGACCTTAGACGCTGTCGGATAAGAGGATCAGCGACCATGACGACGGAGTGCCGCATGCAGAGCTCATTGAACCAGCGGCGTGTGCGCGCGGCTCGCGGCGCGCTCACGCTGGCGTTGTGCTGCTTCGCCGCCGCGCCCGTGGCCGCGCAATGGGTGGGGTACCCCACGGCCGGAGCGCCGCGCAAGGCCGACGGCAGCGTGGACATGACCGCGCCGGCGCCGCGCCTGGCGAACGGCAAGCCCGACTTTTCGGCGATTTGGATCAGCGATCGCACCGAGGAAGGGCAGGAAACGCTCAGCGACGCGAGCACGCTGCCGTCCGGGCGCCTCATGGCCAACATGGGCGCCGACATGGAGGGCGGGCTGCCGTATCAGCCTTGGCAATTGCCGATCGTCAAGGAGCGCACGGACAACCTCGCGATTCATGACCCGCACATCCGCTGCCTGCCCGATTTCTTCCTGCGCGCATACGGTTTGCCGCACATGTTGAAGTTCGTGCACACGCCGGATCTGTTAGTGGTGCTGAACGAGATGAACGCGGGCTACCGGCAGGTGTTCACCGACGCGCGCGCGTTGCCCGACGAGCCGACGCCTGCGTGGCAGGGTTACTCGTCGGCGAGGTGGGACGGCGATACGCTGATCATCGACACGATCGGTGTTCGCGACGATACCTGGATCGACTGGAACGGCAGCGTAGTCACCGAGGCGGCCAAGATCCGCGAAGAAATACGCCGGCCGGATTTCGGCCATCTCGAGATCAAGGTTACCGTCGACGATCCGAAGGCGTACACCAAACCATGGAGCGTCACACTGAGGCAGCGCGCGGTCGTGGACGCGGAGCTGATCGACGAAATCTGCTTGGAGAACGAGCAGTTCGTGAAGCGCATGGGCCTCGAGCAGCCCGCGGAGGAATAGCGAAATGAAACGCCCAACGTGCTTGCGGCTGCTTGCGAGCGTAGTGTTCGCCGCCGCGCTGCCGGCGGCCGGTCATCACTCGTTCCCGGCCCAATACGATGTCGACAAGCCCATCACGCTCACGGGCAAGGTCACGAAGGTGGAGTGGACGAATCCGCACATCTTCATCTATGCGGACGTGACCGACGAGCAAGGCACCGTCGCGAACTGGGCGTTCGAGATGGGCGGTCCGAATGCTCTTCTGCGCCGCGGGTGGAAGCGCGATTCGCTGAACCCCGGCGACACCGTGACGTTCGAGGGCAGTCTCGCGCGCGACGGCAGCCGTCTCGTGAATGCGCGCACCGTGACGATGACCGAAAGCGGCCGCACCATGTTTGCGGGCTCGAGCGGCGGCGACGAAACGCCGGCGCAATAGCGCCTTTCGATGGCGAGCTCACTCTCGAACTCACTTTAAGTTCGGCCTTGTTCCCCGCTGCCCCGTTCGGGTTTGAGCGGCGAAAGCCGGCGTAGCGGAGGTGGGTCTTCGCGTGCCCCTGGGCAGTACCCGGCGCTTAGGTTGTGACAAGCGCTCGCTTAGCCCACTACACTTCGCGGTCGACGCAAAAGAGGCCGCCTAAAAAGAATGAATTTCATCAGCCGTCTCATGCCTCGTCAGGGCCGTTTCTTCCATCTGTTCGACGGTCACGCGAAGCTCATGGTCGATGGAGCCCTCGCGCTCGCGAACGTGCTGCGCAGCTACGACACGGGAGAGCATCGCGCGGTGGGCATCAAGCTCATCGAAGACGCCGAGCATGCCGCCGATCGCATCACGCACGAAACCGTGCAGCTCCTGCATACCACCTTCATCACCCCCTTCGATCGCGACGATATTCACCGGCTCATCTCGCGCATGGACGACGTGCTCGATTTGATCCAAGACACGGGCGAGTCGTTGGTGCTCTACGACATTCGCACAGTGACTCCCGAGGCGACGCAACTTGCGGAGCTATTGCTGCGCTGCGTCGAGCGTGTGCAGGCGGCCGTGAGGCTGCTTGCCACGATGGCCGAAGCGCCGGCCATGCTCGAAATCTGCGAGGAGATCGACAAGCTCGAATCCGAAGCCGACAAGGTGGTGCGCGGCGCCATATCGAGGTTGTTTCGCGAGGAAACCGACGTTCGTCAGCTCATCAAGCTCAAAGCCGTTTACGACGCGCTCGAATCGGCCACGGACAAATGTATGGACGTGGCCAACGTGATCGAGAGCGTCGTGCTCGAGAACGCCTGAAGCCGGCCGGATTTCCGACGAATGGATTTGAGTCAAGTCTCCACGACGCTGGTGCTGCTGGTGCTGCTCGCACTGGCTTTCGACTTCATGAACGGCTTTCACGACGCGGCGAATTCCATCGCTACCGTCGTCTCCACGAATGTGCTTCGGCCTTGGCAGGCGGTGCTGTGGGCCGCGTTTTTCAACGTGCTGGCGTGGGCGGTGTTTCACCTGTCGGTCGCCGCGACGGTGGGCAAGGGCATCATCGATCCCAGCTTCGTTGATAACCGAGTGATCTTCGGCGCGCTCATGGGCGCCATCAGCTGGAACCTGATTACCTGGTATTACGGTATCCCCTCGAGCTCATCGCATGCGCTGATCGGCGGCATGATCGGCAGCGCCGTGGCGAAAGCCGGCGCAGCGCCGCTGCTTTGGCCGGGCATTCTCAAGACGGCATCGTTTATCTTTATCGCCCCTCTGCTCGGCATGTCGCTCGGATCGTTGCTCATGCTGTGCGTCTCTTGGGTTTGTTTCCGGCAGACGCCGCGCGCCGTCGATCGTTGGTTTCGGCGTTTCCAACTCGTCTCGTCGGCAGCCTATAGCCTCGGCCACGGCGGTAACGATGCGCAGAAGACCATGGGCATCATCTGGCTGCTGCTCATCGCGAACGGAGCGACGGGCGAAGACCATCTGCCGAGCTGGGTGGTGATGAGCTGCTTTCTCGCGATCGGCTTGGGCACGATGTTCGGCGGCTGGCGCATCGTGAAAACCATGGGCCAACGCATCACCAAGCTGAAGCCCGTCGGCGGCTTTGCCGCCGAGACGGCCGGGTCGATCACGCTATTCCTGTCCACCCATTTCGGCGTCCCGGTCTCCACCACGCACACGATTACGGGTGCGATCGTCGGAGTAGGCGCCGCCAAGGCCTCGTCGGCCGTGCGCTGGGGGGTGGCCGGCAACATCGTGGTGGCCTGGATCATCACCATTCCCGCGTCCGGGGCGATCGCCGCACTGGCCTGGTGGATCGGCGGGATGGCGCTCTAGAAGGGTCTGCGGTTGACGAGCCGCGGGCCGGGTGTGACAAAACTTGACGCACGGGGCGCCAATCGGTATCGAGCCTGAGGGGCGTCCCAACTTATACTAGACGCCGTGTTGCCGCCGTCATCGGCGGGTGCTGAGCCGCGGGGGTAGTGCGATTTCAACCAAGGCCGTCATTTCCGTAGCAGCGCTCGGCGTAGTCGCCGCCGCCATTGGTGGCGGGGCGTACCTCTGGCAGTCCCACACCAAAGAGGCCCAGTGGGCTGTGGTGGAGCGCTACTGCTTCGAGTGCCATAACCGCGACGACATGGCCGGCGGCCGTGCGTTCGACCGGCTTTCCCCGGACCGCATTGCGCTCGACGCGGAGACCTGGGAGCTCGCCATCCGCAAGCTGCGCGGCGGATTGATGCCGCCCGCGGGCGGGCCGCGGCCCGACGCCGAAACCGTGGACGGGCTCGTTGCGTGGCTCGCGGACGAGATCGATGCCGCCGCCGAGCCCGCGCCGGGCCGCGTTGCGATGCGCCGCTTGAACCGCCGCGAGTACACCTACGCGGTGCGTGATTTGCTCTCGCTCGAGGTCGACGCCGCGGCGCTGCTGCCGCAAGACAACGTCGAGGGCTACTACGACAACAACGCCGAGGCGCTCCAGGTGTCGCCGGCCTTCGTGAGCCAATACGTCGACGCCGCTCGCGCCATCGCCCTCGAGGCCGTCGGTAACGCAGAAGCGCCCCCGATCAAGACCACGTACGGCGACCCCGAGAACATGGTCATCTCGCTGCCGCCCTCCGGCGCACCCGGCACGGGGCGGCAACAGCATCACCTGCCCGGCATGCCGTTCGGTACGCGCGGCGGCTTCGTCGTCACGCACAATTTCCCGGCCGACGGCGAGTACGAGCTCACCATCGGCGATATGGCGCTGGCGCGCGAAGTGCCGCGCATGGAGTTCGAAAACACCGTGGTGGTGCTGCTCGACGGCGAAGAGGTCTACCGCACCAACATCGGCGGCGAGGCCGATCACAAGGCGATCGACACGCGGCTCGATCCCGCCGTCGAAGAGATCAACAACCGCCTGCGCAGGATCCCGTTCGCTGCCACGGCAGGTCAGCACGAGCTCGCGGTCACGTTCGTGCACCGCAGCTACGCCGAGAGCGACGAGCGCACGCGCACGATCGCGCTCGAAGGCGGCCAAGAGCGCATCCAGGCTGCGCACGCGCTCGAGATCCGCGGTCCGCTCACGGTTACCGGCATCGGCGATTCGCCGAGCCGCGAGAAGATCTTCATCTGCCGCCCCGTCGACACGCCCGACGAGCGCACCTGTGCGACGAATATCGTCACGAACCTCGCGGAGCGGGCGTTCCGCCGCCCCGTCGAGGAGGCCGATGTCGCGAGCCTGATGGCGTTCTACGACGCGGGGTTCGAGCAAGGCGGCTTCGAGACCGGCGTGCGCGACGCGCTCAGCGCCGTGCTCGCGAGCCCGCATTTCATCTATCGCCCTGAAACCGGCGAAGGCATGCTCACGGACCTCGAGCTCGCCTCGCGCCTGTCGTTCTTCTTGTGGAGCAGCCTGCCGGACGGCGAGTTGCTCGAGATCGCGGAAGCAGGCCGCTTGAGCGACCGCCGCGTGCTGCAACAGCAAGTGCGCCGCATGCTCGCCGACGATCGCGCGCAGTCGCTCGTCGAGGACTTCGCGTTTCAGTGGCTCGACGTAGCGAAGCTCGACGAGATCGTGCCCGACCGCGGCCAGTTTCCGCAGGCGAGCGGCCTGCTCGACCCGCGCGAGCTCATGAAGGAAGAGCTGCGG
>CAMPKU010000041.1 GCA_946887385.1 uncultured Gammaproteobacteria bacterium | reverse complement strand
CCGATCCTGCACGATCGCAAACACGGCCGGCAGCACGAACAACGTGGCGAACGTGGCTGCGGCGAGGCCGCCCACGACAGCGCGGCCGAGCGGCGCGGTTTGCTCGCCGCCCTCGCCGAAGCCGATGGCGAGCGGCAGCATGCCGGCGATCATCGCCGCGCTCGTCATCAGGATCGGCCGAAGACGGCTTTGTGCGCCGTCGACTGCGGCAGCCGCCGCCGTGCCGCCGGCAACGCGGCTGCGCTCTGCGAACGTCACGAGCAAAATCGCGTTCGCAACCGCGACGCCGATTGCCATGATGGCACCCATGAACGATTGGATGTTCAGCGTGGTGCCCGTAACCGCGAGCGCGAGCACCACGCCGGCGATCGCGGCCGGCGTCGTCGAAACCACAACGATCGCGAGCTTCAGCGATTGGAAGTTGGCCATGAGCAGCAGAAAGATCACCACCACCGCAAGCAGCAAGCCGGTCTGAAGGCCATCGAGCATCTGCTCCATCGGCACGACTTGCCCGCGCAGCGCGACGCTCACGCGCGCCGGCGGCGCGCCGAGCTCGGCGAGCGCAGCACGCACCTCTTGTGCGACGGTACCCAAGTCGCCGTCGAGATTGGCCGTCACCGTGATCATGCGCTCCATGTTGTAACGCTGGTACTGACCGGGCGTGGTTCCCTCGGTGACGCTGCCGACGGAGCGCAGCAGCACCGGCTGGCCGTCGTTGAACGCGATGGGGAGGTTCTCGAGCTCCTCGATCGAGTCCATCGTCGCCTGCGGGACCTGCACCTGGATCTGGTACGCGACGCCGCTGTTCGGGTCCGCCCAGTAGATCGGGACGACAAACCGGCTCGAAGACGTGGCTGCCACGAGCGACCGCGACACATCCGCCATTTCGACGCCCATGAGCCCTGCCCGCTCGCGGCTAACGTGGACGGCGAGCGTCGGATAGTCCAGCGATTGACCGAACTGCACGTCGCGCAACGACGGCATCTGTGCGAGCCGCTCGCGCACGAGCGTCGCGAACTCGCGATTTGCAGGCAGGCTCGGGCCGCTCACGGCAACCTCGATCGGCGTGGGCGCGCCCAGGCTCATGACTTGACTCACGATGTCGCTCGGCTCGAACGAGAAACTCGTGCCCGGCAACTGCTCCGCAAACAGAGCACGCAAGCGCTCCTTGAGCGCCTCGGTGGCGATGCCCGTGCCGCTCTTCAGCTGCACCTGAATTACGCCCTCCTCCGAGCCGCCGTTCCACAGATAGATGAGATTGATCGGATAGTTCGGCGCGTGTACGCCGAGGAACGCGAGCGTGATCGCGACGTTGTCGGCACCGACTTCGTTCTCGATGATGTCGAGTGCCTGGAGGGCGATCTGCTCCGTGCCGTCGACGCGCGTGCCCGTCGGCGCGCGCAGCCGCACCTGGAGCTGCCCCGTGTCGACCTTCGGGAAAATCTCCGTGCCGAGCGCGCCGCCGACGAGCACGACCACAGCCACGCTCGCCGCCGCATACCCGCCCGCAACGAGCCAGCGCACCCGGACGAACAACTCGACGACTTTGGCGTAACCGCGCTGAAACCGCGAGAAGCCGCTTTCGGCAGGCGTCGAGCCCGCGGGCGCGTGGCCGCGCAAGAACCACACGGATAGGATCGGCACGAGCGTGCTCGACAAGAGAAACGACGCGACCATCGCAAAGCCCACCGCGAGCGATAGCGGCAGGAACATCGCGCGCGCGGCTCCTTCCATGAAAAACGACGGCACGAACACGGCGAGCACGCAGAGCATCGCGATCAGGAGCGGCAGCGCCACCTCGCGGCCCGAATCCACGACGGCACGCGCCACGCGCTTACCCGAGGCTAAGTGCGTATGGATGTTCTCTATCACGACCGTGGACATATCGACGAGCACGCCGATCGCGAGCGCGAGCCCGCCGAGCGTCATGATGTTGACGGTTTGCCCCGTGAGCGATAGCGCGAGCACGGCGCTCATGATCGCGAGCGGAATGTTCACGACAACGATGAGCGAGCTGCGCCAATCGCGCAGGAACAAGAGCACCATGATGCCGGTGAGGATCGCGCCGAGCGCTCCCTCGAAGGTGAGGCCTTCGATCGCTCGGATCACATACGGCGACTGATCGAACTCGTAGCTGACTGTGATGCCCTCGGGCACGGCGCTTTGGAAACGCGGCAGGTTCTGCTTGACGAGGTCCACCACCGTGAGCGTCGAGGCGTCGGCGCGCTTCGTGACGGGTACGTAAACCGTGCGCCGGCCGTCGACGAGCGCGTAGCTCGTTACGATGTCGGAGCCGTCGGTGACCTGGCCCACATCTCGCACGAATACAGTCGGATAGGTGCCGGCACGGATCGGCACGGCCTCGAGATCTTTGATGTTCGTGACGACGGAATTCAGCGGCACCATCGGGTACTTGCCCGCCACGGACATGTTGCCCGACGGGCTGATCAAGTTTGCGCGCGTGATCGCCCCGACGATCTCGTCGGGGCTCATGTTGAACGAGCGCAGCCGGTCGGGGTCCACGTTGATGAGGATCGTGCGGGCACTGCCGCCGAACGGCGGCGGCGCCGAGACGCCCGGCAGCGTAGCGAACAGGGGCCGAACGCGGTTTAGCGCCGCGTCCTGCATCTGTGCAACGGTTGCGGTTTCACTCGTGAACACCAGATTGCCGACCGGTACGCTGCCGGCGTCGAACCGCGTGATGAACGGGGGCACGGTGCCCGGCGGCATGAACGCGCGAGAGCGATTCACATAGCCGACCGTCTCGGCCATCGCCTGATTCATGTCCGTGCCGGGGTAAAACTGGAGCTTCATGATCGAAGCGCCCTGGATCGACTTCGACTCGACGTGCTCGATGCCCGTGATGTATAGGAAGTGATATTCGTAGTAATAGGTGAGATAGCCTTCCATCTGCGCGGGATCCATGCCGCCGTAGGGCTGCGCCACGTAGATCGTAGGGATGCCCAGTGTCGGAAAGATGTCGCGCGGCATTCGGTCGAGCGCGAGTACCGTTCCGAGCGCCAAGCCGATCACGATCACGATCACGGTGAAGGGGCGGCGTAGAGCCGCTTGTACAAGATCCACGTTAGCGCGCTCCCCTGTTTGCAAGTCTCGCGAGTGGCGGCCGGACAGCGCTCGACGCGCCCACCGCCTCGCGTGAGCCTAGCCCACCCAGATGAAAGCTGTCTGAAAGAACGGTCGGCGGATTTCAGACAGCTTTCAGACACCATGGATACACTCATCGCGAGCCACTTCTTGGTCGGTTATTCACATATGCCGCCATTGCCAATCCACGCGGGCACGTCGCCCTTGACCTCGGCCGCGGCGCTCTTGCTCGTTGCGGTTGCAGTTGCGGGCAACGCGGCCGGGCAGCAAGCTGTTGCGGTTCGTGTAGTGGCCCCCGAACAGCGCGCGTTCACGCTGTCCTCGACTCAACCCGGCGCTGCGGAGGCGTATTACGAAGCAGACCTTGGCGCCAAGGTCTCAGGCTTCGTAAGCGAGCTTCTGGTCGATGTCGGCAGCCGGGTCCGCGCAGGACAAGTGCTCGCGCGTCTCGCCGTGCCCCAGCTCGACGCCGAACGCAACGCTTCCCGCGCGCAGGTAGCGGCGCTGCAGTCCGAGTACGATCGCACCGAGATGCTCGCTGCTCGGAGCTCCGTCACGCAAAAGGCGCTCACGGAAGCCAGAAGCAGGCTCGACGCGGCAATTGCCAACGAGGCCGAGATCGAGGCAGAGATCGGCTACGCGACGATCGAGGCACCGTTCGACGGCGTCGTCACCGCGCGCGCGATCGATCCCGGCGACATGGTCCATCAGGCCAGCTCACCGAAGGGCAGCGGCGAGCCGCTGCTGAAAGTCGCGAAGATCGACCTGATACGCGTAAAAACGTACGTGCCGGAGCGCGACGCCGTCTGGGCCGACATCGGCGATGCCGCGGCGATCTCGTTCGACGCGCTGCCTGGGCAGGCGTTCAGCGGAAGCGTGGCGCGGCTCTCCGGAGCGATCGATCCCGCGACGCGCACGATGCTCGTCGAGATAGACCTTTCGAATCCGGATGGGCGCATCCGCCCCGGCCTCTACGGCCAAGTGCGGCTGGCCCTCGAGCGGCGCGAGGGTGCGCTCGCGCTTCCGGCTGCCGCCGTGCAAGACGACGGCGACGGCGCGTTCGTGATCGTCGCCGCGCCCGATGACGTCGCACGCCGCACGCCTGTGGAAACGGGCCTCCGAGCCGGCGGCTGGGTCGAGATCATCGGAGGGTTGCGTGCCGACGAGCGCGTCGTGACCGGCGCACCGTCCGGATTGGCCGACGGCACCGCGTTGCGTATCGCGACCCCCTAGCAGTGCGCGTCGTGCAACTCGTATTCCGTCCCTCGACAGCCCTCGCGAGTGCGGCAGCCATGGCGGTATGGACACAGCTCGCGGCACAGCCGGCGACAGCCGCGCAAGAGTCAAACCGCCTCGAGATCGACTTGCCCGCAGCCGTACGCCTCGCCGACGAGCGCAACGTCGATGTCGCGATCTTTCTCGCGCGCGTTGAGGCAGCAACGGCACGACTCGCCCAGGCGCGTCTCGCGGCGGTGCCGAGTTTGCGCGTTGGCACCACCGAGGAGCGCCACGAGGGCACCATTCAGGAGACCAGCGGCAACGTTGTCGATGTCGACCGGGCGGCGCGGTTCCGCGGCGTCACAGCCGGCGTCGGCATCGATATCGCGGACGCGATTTTCCGCCCCCTCGTCGCGCGACAAAGCCGTACGGCGGCGGTCGCGGCCTCGGCGGCAAATCGTCAACAGGTGCTCATGCAGGTGGCGTCCGCGTACGTTCGGCTCGTACAGGTGCGCTCCGAGCTCGGCGTCATCGGGCGAGTGCTCGAGCGAGCCGCAGATCTCGCGGTGCTCACGGCCAATTACGCCGACTCGGGTGAAGGTTTACCCGCGGACGCCGAGATGGCCGCGGTTCAGCCGGCGCTTTGGAACCAGCGGCGCGCGGTGGCGGAGGAGCGCATCGCCGCAGCCAACGCCGAGCTCGGAAGGTTGCTGCACCTCGATGCGCAAGTCGAGCTGGTTCCGGTCGAGAGCGAACCGCCGGCACTCGAAATCTTTTCGGGAACCGAAGACGTAGCAGAGCTGATCGAGCGCGCGCAGAGCGGCCGCCCAGAGAACGAGCAGGCCGAAGCACTGCTCGCGGCGGCGGAAGGCGATCTCTCGGCCGAGCGCTACGGCTGGTTCGTGCCGTCGCTGTCGTTCAGCGTGAGCTCCGGCGACTTCGGCGGCGGACCCGGGTCATCGATTCTCAACACGGACAATCGCCAGGACCGGTCGCTGACATTGTACTGGCAACTGGACGGGCTCGGCTTCGGGCAGCGCGCCCGTATCGAGGAGCGACGCGCGCACCTCAGGGAAATCGTGCTTCAGCGCGAGAAGCTTCGCGACGCGATCGCTGCCGAGGTTCGCGAGTCGCATGCGCGCGTAGCGAGCTTGAAGCGCCAAATCGAGCTCGCCGATACGGCCGTCGCCCACGCGCGGCGTGCCTACGAGCTCAACCGCACACGCATCTACGATCAACAAGGCCTGCCACTCGAGGTTTTGCAAGCCATGCAAACGCTGGCCAGCGCCGAGCTCGGGGCATTGGAGGCGCGGGCGGGCTTGACCGTGGCGCAGATAAGACTGCATACGGCGCTCGGTAACCCGCTCACGGGCGTTCTCTAGCGCGGTCGCCTGCGGTACCGAAAAGGCGCGTGATCGCCGGTTATGCGCTCGCGCGCCTTCGCACGAAACTCACGCTAGAACGCCACCCTCAACGTCAAGCCGTAAGCCCGCGGATCGCCGAGCTGGGCCCCGTAGTGCCCAGCGCCCTGGCCTCCAGGCGCAGCTTGCAGGAGCTCGAAGTACTTCTCGTCGGCTGCGTTGCGCACCCAGAAATATGCAGACCAGTTGTCGTCGGAGCGGAAGCCGACGCGTAGATTGAGCAGCGTGTAGGCGTCGACATTCAGATACTGCGACGGCGTGGCACTCGAGGAGAAGTCGTCGCGCCAGAACAGATCGAACCCCGTGAACAATTCCCCGGGGCTGCCGAGGAAGCTCACTTGCGTTCGATGCTCGCCGCCGAACGAAGCCGCCCACTCCGAGATACCGGGCAGTGGGCCGCCCGTAGCATCCACGAACGCCGCCACTTGGCCGGGCGCCGGTTGCAGGCCGGTGAGCTCGAGCGGCGGCGGCGCGTTCGCGAACGAAGTGTATCTCGCGTCGCTGTAAGCGAGCGCGCCATACAGCGAGAACGCGTTGCCGATGTTGGTGCTCACGTCGAGCTCGGCACCGCGGATGCGAACCTCCTCGGCGCTCGCGATCACCGGACGAATGACTCCGGGCACCAACGTCTGCGTCTGGAAGTCGTCTACCGTCGTGTTGAAAAGCGACAAGTTCAACATCGTTCCCGGCCGCAGCGTGCTCTTCAATCCAAGCTCGATATGCGTCAAGTCCTCGGGTGGAATCTCGATGAACGCGCCCCCGGGAGGCGGCGGACCGAGGTTGACGCCGATCGACTTGAACGCCGTGGCATACGTGGCGTAGTAGTTGATCCTGTCGCCGGCATCGAACGCCAGCGTCAACTGACCCGATACGTTCGTATCGTCGTCTTGCACTAGCGCCGCGGCATTCGAGTACACCGGCGCGGGCGGGCTTGGCGACCCGGCCGGAAGCACGGGAATATCGAGCGCCTGCTGCCGCCAATCGACCTCTTTCTTGTCGTAGTTGTACCGCAGACCCGGTATCAGGTGCAGGCGCTCGCCGATCGCGAAGTCGAGCTGAGCAAACAACGCCGCACTCACCGTATCGAGCCTGGACGTGATCGCGCTCTGCTGGCCGTTGTAGAAGTTGTCGACGATCGACCCGCCCGGTCCATAGAGCGCGGGATCGGGCGTTCCATTCGGAGCGGTGACCGTGGGCGGAGTCCACACAAAGCGCCAATAGTCCGCGCCCGTGGCCTCGCCATGGACGGGATTCGTCTCGAGCCGCTGATCGAATGCGAAGAAGCCGAACACCGCATTCACCTTGTCCGAAAGATCGCCGGTCCAGCGGACTTCCTGCGTCAACTGCTGGTGCTTCGACGGCGCCTGCGACAAGGTGGCCACCTCGAGCTCGAGGAAGTCACGGTCGTTCGACGGATCCCAGATCCAATCGCGCCACGCCGTGGTCACCGTGAGCGTGCCCGGGCCGACGTCCTTGTCGAGGTTGAACGATACGCCGCCGGTTTCATTGCCCGATCGCCAAGGCGTGCGTGTGTCGATGACGCGATCGAACGGACGGATCGCTTGCGTTGCTGGATCGGCATTGGCCGGCACATAGCCGAAGTCGTCGACGATCTGCCAGAACTGCCGCGCGGGCGCGCGTTGGGTAGGCGCTACGCCGGCGAGCACTTGCGCATAGCCTTCGGGGCGTTGCCGCGTGTAATCGATCGCGAACAGGATGTCCGTGTCGTCCGACGGCGTGAACAGCAATTGGCCGCGCAGGCCGGCGTTGTTCAGGTCGTTAACCGGCTGCTGCGACGTCACGTTGAAAATATTGCCGTCGCGCCGTGTGCCCGAGAACGACAGGCGCCCCGCCACCTTCTCGCCGAGCGGGCCGGTGACGGACGCTTTCGCCTGCGTGTAGTTGTCGTCCCCGTAGCTGAGCTCGAAGTTGAGCCCCGTGTCGAAGCTCGGCTTGCGCGTCGTCACCAGCACGGCGCCCGCCGTCGTGTTCTTGCCGAACAACGTGCTCTGGGGGCCCCGCAGCACCTCGATCCGCTCGATATCGATGAAGTCGACGGTCGTCGCCGCTGGACGTGTATGCAACACTCCGTCCACGTAGAAGCCGACGCCGGGTTCGATGCCGTCGTTGGTCAGGCCGTAAGGCTGGCCGAGCCCGCGGATATTGACGGAGGTATTGCGCGGATTGGACGAGAAGAACTGCACGGTCGGCACGATATTCTGCAGGCGGCCCACGTTGAACGTTCCGGTGTCCTCGAGCACGTCGCCGCTAATCGAAGAGAGTGGAATCGGCACCGCCTGTGCGGCCTCTTCGCGGCGGCGCGCGCCGGTCACCGAAATCACTTCGACGTCACTGGGCAGTTGGATACCGGGCTGAGCAGCAGCAGGCAACGGCGCAACGAAGCAACCGGCCATCACGGCGCCGGCCAACAACGAATAGCGAAACGGCATGAGACACCTCTTAACGTGACGACCGGCTGGCCGCCGATCGGAGCTCATAAATGCTAACGACGGGGCGGTAATCATTTGGGTCTTATCGGAGTGACAAATGAGTCACGGGCATCGTGGACGTTCGGGAATATGCAAATAGATCGGCGCGTTAGTCTTCGCTGTTGCGCCGTGATCTGCGCCGCGCTCGCGTCCGCGCCGCTCGCGGCGCAGGAACGCACCGGCCGCGGCTCATTCGAGCTCGGCGGCACGCATCGCGCGCGCTACGAGACGCTCGATCCGCAGTTTCGCGCCGGCTTCAGCAACAGCGACCAAGCTCTTGCGCTGCAAACGACATTGACCTTGGATTGGCAACGCGATGCTCTACGCGTATTCGGCGAGATCATGGACTCGCGCACGCTCGCGAACGACTCGGGCTCCTTCGCGGGCGGCACTACTACGAACACGCTCGAGCCGATCCAGGCCTATGTTGCTTGGACGCATGGCGGCGGCACGTTTCGCGCCGGCCGCGTCACTCAGGATTTCGGCAAGCGCCGCCTGTTCGCACGCAATCGCTACCGCAATACCGTCTCCACGTTCACCGGCATCGACTGGTCATGGAGCGACGAACGCGGCCGCGCGGTGCGCGCCTTCTACTGGGCGCCGGCGCGGATCTTACCGGCGGACATTCCGAGCGTGCTCGACAACGAGCGTCAGCTCGACCGCGCCGCACGGCATTCGTCGATCAAAGGCGTGTTCTACCAATTCCCGGCGTTCGCGAACGAGCATCGGCTCGAGAGCTACGTGTTCGATTACGAGCTCGACGCGAGCGCCGATCCGGCTGCGGCCGCGGACCATGTGTCGCTGGGCGCGCGCGCATATCGGTCACCGCGCGCCGGCGAGTGGAGCTACGAGGTCGAGGCTGTGCTCCAACGCGGCGAGTCCGGCGGTACGGTCGCCGGCGCCGCACGCTCCGATCTCGCCCACCGCGCGTCATTCCTGCACCTCGAACTGGGCTATCAATTCGATTCTCGGTGGGCCCCTCTCGTGCTGCTTCAATACGACCGCGCCACAGGCGACGAGGACCCCACGGATGCTCGGATCGAGCGCTTCAACACCTTGTTCGGCGCGCGGCGCTTCGACTTCGGGCCCACCGGTATCTACGGCATCGCGGCGCGCAGTAACATCGAGTCGCCCGGCATCCGCGTCACGTTCCGGCCGGCACCGCGCTGGCAAGGGATGCTGGCGTACCGGGCGCTGCATCTGACCGCGCCGCGCGACGCATGGATCGGCGCCGGGTGGCGCGACGCCGCGGGCGCCGCCGGCGACTCGATCGGCCGTCACCTCGAAGGCAGCTTCACGTGGGAGGCAATCCCCGATCGCCTCAGCATCGAAACGGGGTTCGCGCGTCTGACGGCCGGCCGGTTCGCGGAGCAGGCGGCCGGCACCGCGTTCCGCGGCGATCCGCAGTATGTCTACGGCGGCGTGATGCTCGAGTTCTGAACGAGGCACGCCGCCGGTCAGAGGTGCCGGCGGCGCGCTGCGAGCGTGCATACGATTGTCAGACTGACTTTAGAAATCAGCTATAAGCCATTGAGCTAAAACGCTTCGAGGCGATGCTTTAGTCCACGAGCGCCTGCATCACCGCGTTCTCGAAATCCGACAAGAACGTGCGACTCGAGGTCTGCGCGAGCAGGACACCGACGAGGTTTTCCTTCGGATCGACCCAGAAGTGGGTGCCGTAAACGCCGCTCCAGCCGAACGAGCCTTCGGAGAGCCACGTGCCGCGCGCGGCCGCGTCGGTCACGACGCGCACGCCCAAGCCAAAGCCTTCGCCGGCCGGTCGGCCCGGCAACGTGGACGGGATGAAGGCCGAGCCCATGAGCTCGACGGTGCGCGGGCTCAAGATCCGTACACCGTTCAGCTCGCCGCCGTTCGCGAGCATCATCGCGAACTGCGCGTACGTTTCGGCGGTCGTCATGATGCCGCCCCCGCCTCCATGGTATTTCTGGCCCGACATCGAATCGGGATCGCCGTTGGCCACGAGCGCGCCGTCGCGGCGTTGATAGACCGTCGCCAGCCGCGAGCGCTGCTCCGCGCTCGGCCAGAAGGTCACGTCACGCATGCCGAGCGGCACAAACAGCCGCTGCGCGAGGAACTCGGAGTACTCCTGCCCCGAGGCGATCTCCACGATGTGGGCGAGCACGTCGAAGCCGGCGACGGCGCTGTAGGCCCAGCGCGTGCCGGGCTGGAATTCGAGCGGCGACGAGCCGAGCCGTTCCACCCATTCCAAGCCGAGATCGTGACGTTGGTTGAACGCGGCATTCCCGGCGGAATTGCCCATTGAGCCGCTCATGAGCCCCGACGTGTGCGTCAGGAGATCGAGCACCGTGATCTGGCGAGTGGCGGGCACCTTGTAGAACTCCGGCGCAGCGCCGCCGGCTCTCGCGCCGCCGGGCCCCGGCGCGGCCGGTTTCTCGACACCGACCTCGAGATTCGCGTACGCCGGAATGAAGCGCGACACGGGATCGTTCAGGCGAACCGTGCCCTCCTCGGCCAGCATGAGGATGGCCGCGGCTGCAACGGGTTTCGTCATCGATGCGATGCGGAACATCGCATCGGGCTGCATCGGCTTTTTCGATGCGAGATCCATCACGCCCTGCGCCTCGAGATACGCGACTTGGCCGTTGCGCGCGACGAGCGTGACGGCGCCGGCGATCTCGCCGGCCGCGATCGTGCGCTCCACGAGCTCGTGCACGCGCTGCAGGCGCTCGCTCGATAGCCCCACGCTCTGCGGCGTGGCGGTCTCGGCATGGGCGGCGATGACCGGGGCGACGGCCAGCAATGCGCCGAGCAGCGCTGAACCGAGCTTGTGGATCGACATGAAACTTCCCCCTGCCGCGGCGGCGGCGTTGCTACAGCATGCCGCGGCAGCGGACCGCAGCGCAATCAATGGCCACGAGGCCAAACCGTTAGGGCCGATTCGCGTCGAGATAGGCGCGCGAGTCGGCCTCGCTCATCAACGGTACGACTTTGTCGGGATCGACGCGGATCATCAGATAGGTGATGTGGTCATCGATCTTCGTGAACTGATGGCCCGTGCCGGCCGGGATCACGAGCACGTCGCCTGCCGCGAGCTCATGCTCGGCCGCTCCGCGGATCTCCGTGCCGTTCGCGCCGGGGCCGTTCAAGAGCCGGACGGCGCGATCGTCGGGCGGCCGCCGCTGCGGATCCACGATGTCGGGGCCCGTGCGGTTCGTGCCCGAGCCGCTCAGGATGTAATACACCTCGCTGACCAAGTCGTGCGAAGCCGCGGAGCGCGACGCGGGCGCGTCGAGCTTGCCGCGGTGCACGAGCGCGACCGAGACCTGCGCCTTGCCGATGTCGAGCGAGCGCATCTGCTGGTCGATGACGTTCGTCGCGCGGCCGACGGCTTCGTACTGCTCGATCTCGGCGCGCGGAATGTACGTCGACGGGCACATTCGGCATGACGCCACGCCTTCCTGCGCCGACAGCCGGCCGATCGCGAACGCCATCACCACGGCGAACGCCACTCCTACTCCTGCCACCACGCTTCGCATACGTTCCCCTTAGTCTTGCGCGCGGCGGTTACACCGTCGCGATGAATTCGCGCATGCGCCGCCGCTGCGCCTCGTTAGGCAACGGCCCGGCCGCCGTCAAAAGATTCTCCTCCATGTGCGCGGGATTGCTCGTCTCCGTGAGCACGCAGGTGAAGTGCGGATTTGCGAGGATGTACTTCAATGAAAACTGCGCCCAGGTTTCGCAACCGAAGTCGCCGGCCCATGCCGGCAGCTCCTTGCCTTCGAGGCGATCGAAGTACGCGCCGTTCATGAACGGCCGGTTGATGACGACGGCCACGCCGCGATCGGCCGCGAACGGCAAGAGACGCTCTTCGACGGCGCGCTCCGTGATGGAATAGTTCATCTGCACGAAGTCCGGCTGCTCGCGGCGCAGGAACTGCTCCAGATCGTCGTGCTGCGAATCCTGCGCAACCGTCACGCCGATGTAGCGCGCGGCCCCTTCGGCCTTGAAGCTCTGCAGGCTCGGCCAATGCGTGTCGAGGTCCGTGAGACTGAAGATCTGCACGAGATCGAGCACGTCGCGCCCATAGTGGCGCTGCGTGTCGCGAAACTGCTGGAGCCCGGCGTCCTTGCCCACTTGGTCTATTTTGGTGGTGACGAACAGCTTGCCTTCGAGCTCCGGCAGCGACAGCACGCGGCCGAAGCCTGCGTCGTTTGCGGCGTTACGCGGCCAGGTATCGATGAGCTTGCCGCCATGCGCAACGAGCGCCCGCAAAACGTTGGCGACCGGCTCGGTGCCGTTGTCGGCAATCTGTGCGACCACTTTGCTTGCGCCGAGACCGATCACCGGCAGCATCTCGCCGCTGCTCGGAATCGGGCGCTGCGGAATGCCGTGCTGCGCCAGCACGCTGAGCGCCGGATGTCCCGCCAAGCCGATCGCCGCAGCGGCCATCCCCGTGCGCGCGATGAGCTCGCGCCGCGTTGTGGTGAAGGGTGACGTCATCGTAACTCTCCGAGAAGGTCTAGTGAGTCATCGAATGGACCAGCAGATTCGTACCGAT
Source organism: uncultured Gammaproteobacteria bacterium (assembly GCA_946887385.1). The sequence goes on along the minus strand of CAMPKU010000041.1, from coordinate 8,541 downwards.
GCGAAACGCGTCGGTGGCCGGCCGAAGCGGATACTGCGGGCTGCCGTACCATTCCCAAAAGTTGGCGAGATCGTTGTTGTGGCACGCGACGACGGCGATGTGCCCGGCGGCGTTCACGAGGCCGTAGTACACCGGCGCGGGGCCTTGCGTGTACGGCGCCATGCTCTCGAGATCCTCAACCTGATAAACCAGATCGAAGATCGGGTTGTCGACCGAGAGCCGCTCGAACACGCGATCCGGAAATACGCGCAGCATCTCCTCGCGCAGGTTGTCCATGTGCCACCTGTCGAAATCGTCGATGAGAATGAAGCCGCCGCGATTGACGTACTCGCGAAGGTTCTCGACCTCGGCCTGCGTGAGCTCCATCTCGCCGGGCTCCGACACGTAGGCGAACGGATACTCGAAGATCTGCGGATCCGAAAGCTCGAGCAAGCGATACGAGGGGTCTTGCACGTCGACTTTCGTGGTGCGGCCGATAAACTCGTTCAGGTGGATCTCGGCGGCAGGGTAGTTGTGCGACCAGCCCATGTGGCCGATGGCACCATTCGTGCCGTACTTCCAACGCGCCACGACGAATTCCGTGGGCGGTGGAGTATTGTCCTCGAGCGAGACATAGCGGCGGCCGCGAAACTGCCCATACGCCATGCCGGCGACGACGAGCGCCAGCACGGCGGCGATGAGCAACGACGGTCGTTTCACTGGGCGCTACCCTTCACGCAACCTCGAGCCACAATACCGCGAAACGACGGGCTCCGGGGACGGATTTATCTAATCCGTCCCCTCTTGTCACGGCATGTCCTAAGCCTCACCGCCGGACGGATCTGAAAAAATCCGTCCCCTCCAGCGTCCCCTCTTCCAGCCGACTACAATGCGCGGGTGGCCAGCCTATCCGTAGACCCAGACACGGCCCGCGTCGGCAGGTCGTTGCTCGCCGGGGCGCTCGAGCTGCGCTCGCGCGCCTTCAAGTCCGTGCTGTGCCTGTTGGGCTTGTTCCTGTGCCTGCTGCCGTTCGCAGACGAGGTGTTCCAGGTGGTCGCGCGGCCGATCATGGCGGCGATGCCCGAGGGCTCGAACCTCATCAGCAAGCAAGTGGCCTCGCCGTTCCTCACGCCGATGAAAGCCACGTTCTGGGTCGCGCTGTTCGCCGCGATGCCGCTCCTGCTCTACCATCTATGGAAGCTCGTCGATTCGTGGTTGCCGGCCGCGAAACGACGTGTGGCGCTGCCGTTCATTTTCGCGAGCGCCGGTCTGTTTTACACCGGCGTGGCATTCGCATTTTTCGTGGTGCTGCCGCTGGTGTTCGATTTCTTTGCGAACGCAGCTCCCTCCGGCGTCAAAGTGATGACGGACATCAACGCCTTCCTGAGCTTCACGCTCGGCATGGTGTTCGCGTTCGGCTTGGCGTTCCAGGTGCCGATCGCGATCATCATCATCGTTTGGACGGGGCTCGTCTCGCTCAAGAAGCTGAAGCAGTCGCGGCCGTACGTGTTTCTCGGCGCGTTCGTCATGGGGATGCTGCTCTCGCCGCCCGACGTGTTCTCGCAGTCGTTGCTGGCCCTGCCGATGTACGCGCTCTTCGAGGTGGCGCTGCTGATCTGCGGCCGCTTCTTGCCGCAACGCGAATAGGCGCGCTCGCGTCAGCGCGGCTTGCGCCTCACCGTTAGTAACGGCCGTGCGATCTTCGGCGCGTCCTTCGGCACGCGGATCTCGAAGCACTGATGGATGCGCGGATTGCGCGCGAAGTCTTTCGGGATCGTGGCCGGCGTGACGTCGGCCACCGCGAGGCCGGCCAATCCTTCTGTGTCGAGCCGGAACTTACGAAAATTCGTGGAGAAAATCAGCAGGCCGTTCGGCGCGAGCTTCAAGAGCGCCGCGCGAATCAGCGCCACATGATCGCGCTGCACGTCTAGCTCCTGCGCCATGCGCTTCGAGCGCGACAGCGTGGGCGGATCGAGAAAGATCACGTCGTAGCGCTCGCGGGCCGGCGTCTCGAGCCACGCAAGCACGTCCTCTTGCAGAAGGCGATGACGCGCGGCGTCACCGAAGCCGTTGCGCTCCAGATTGCGGCGCGCCCAATCGAGATACGTGCGCGAAAGATCGACGCTCGTGGTGGCCCGCGCTCCGCCGGCCGCCGCAAACACCGTCGCCGTGGCCGTATACGCGAACAAGTTCAGAAACGACTTGCCCGCGGCAAGCTCGCGAATGCGCGCGCGCGTGGGCCGGTGATCGAGAAACAGGCCCGTATCGAGGTAGTCCGTGAAGTTCACGTACAGCTCGAGACCGCCCTCGCTCACCACCTCGAACTCGCCGCGCTCGGCGAGCTTCGTATACTGCGTCCCGCCCTTTTGCTTGCGGCGCGTGCGCAAGTACGCGCGCTCGCGCGGCACCTCGAGCACCTCCGGGATCACGCTGAACGCCTCCTCGCGGCGCGCTCGAGCCTTGTCGAGCTCGATGGTGGCCGGCGGCGCGTACTCCTGCACGTAAACGAAGCGCGGCGCCGGCGGCGAGCCCGCCGAGTACACGTCGATCGAGAAGGCGTATTCCGGCATGTCGGCGTCGTAGACGCGGTAGCAGGCGATGCCTTCCTTGCGCGCCCACGCGCCGAGCGTCGCCGCATTCTTACGCAAGCGATTCGCGAACATCTCCGCGCCGGGCCGCGCCCGTGCGGCCTCGGCGCCGCGCGCCGGCAGCGCACCCGGCACCCGCTTCTCCTCGAAGTACTTCGGCTCCACGTCGAAGCGCAACAGGCGGCACTCGATCGGGCCGTTGTACATCGTGTGCGTACGTTTGGCCTTGAGCTTGAGCTCGAGGCCGAGCGGCGGATTGCCCGTGAGCACGGCAGCCTGCCAGCCGAGATAGCCGGCCTTCAGCTTCGCACCGAGCAGTGCGTAGACTGCGGCGAGCTCCGACACGTCGCCGAGGCGCTCGCCGTACGGCGGGTTCACGGCTACGAGGCCGCGCGGCGCGGGCGCCGCCGGCAGCTCGGCGAGCTCGCGCCGCTCGGCATGCACGTGCTTCGCGAGCCCTGCCCGCGCCGCGTTCTCGAGTGTGGCCCGCACGGCGGCCGAATCGCGGTCATAGGCCCTGAAGACGAGCCCGTCGATGCGCGCCGCAGCGCGCCGCTCGGCGGCTTCCGCGCGCACCTTCTGCCAAACCGCGTCGTCGTGACCGCGCCAGCGCAGAAAACCGAACGTCGGGCGCAGCAGCCCCGGTGCCGTGTCGGCCGCGATCAGCGCCGCTTCGATTGCGAGCCCGCCCGAGCCGCACATCGGATCGACGAACCCGACGTCGCCATCGCTCGTCGCCGCGAGCTTCTGCCAACCCGCGCGCAGCAGCACGGCGGCTGCGAGATTCTCCTTCAGCGGCGCCGCCCCCTGCGGGCCGCGATAGCCGCGCCGGTGCAAGCTGCCGCCGGCCAGATCCAGGGCCAGCGTCGCCACGTCACGATCGAGATGCAAGTTCAGCTGCACATCCGGCGCGCGAACGTCCACGGACGGCCGCCCGCCCGTGAGCTCGCGGAACTGATCGACGACGGCGTCCTTCACTTTCAATGCGGCGAACTGCGTATGCGTGATCGCCGAGCGGCTGCTCGTACACGCCACGGCCAACGTGCCGTCGGCGGCGAGATGCTCGCTCCAGTCCACGGCATGCACGCCGTCGTAGAGCGCCTCGGGCGTGGGCGCCGGGAACTCCGCGATCATGAGCAGCACGCGATTCGCGACGCGCGACCAAAGGCACGCTTTGTAAGCCTGCTCGAGCGTTGCGCTGCAGGCCACGCCGCCGCGCTCCACCTTCACGTCGGCGACGCCGCACGCCGCGAGCTCCTCGGCCGCGAGATCCGCAGTGCCGGCCGGTACCGTGACGTAAAGACGATGCAAGGGCGCGACCTCAGTGGTGCTGCGCTGCGAGCGGGGCCGCCATGCTAAGCGATGGCCGCGGCCGGCGCACGCTGCGGCACACTACGCGAAGTAGCGCTGCTCGAGGTACTGCACGTAGTCGCGCGCGGCCGACGGCGCGGCGCGCAACGCAGCAAACAGCTCTTGGTACGTGATCACGCGCCAATCGACCTCCGGCCTTAGGCGCTCCGACACGTGCTCGAGCTCGGCGCGGTGCGTCGCCGCTTCGCGCCCCGCTCGGTCGTAGTACAGATAGACGAGCACGCTGCCCGGCATGCAGCTTCGCTTCAAGCCGAGCGCATGCTTCAGGACCTGCGCCGCGTGCACGCGCTTTAGCCGCTCGCGACCGGCTTGCAAGTCCTCGGCAAACGCCTGGCAGCGCGGCAACCCCGCCGCCGCCCACACGGCAGCACCCGGCGAAAAGTACTTGTCTTTGAACACGCGCTTGTTGCGAGGCCGCGGCACCAGCCACTCGCCGTACTTGCTCTCGACGGCAATGCAGCGCCCATCGGCCAGCCGCAATGCCACATCCACGGTGGGCGGGTCGCCCGCCAACCCCGTCGGCAACGGCTCTTCGTATGCAAGCCGCGCTCCGCTCGCGGCTTGCACGCCGAGCGCCGCGGCCAGCGGCGCAGCTTCGCGGCGGCGCCAATGGTCGAACACGTTCACGACGAGTGCCGCAGACGAGCACAGCGAATAGAAGCGCGCGGGCCGCGCGCTACTCGGTGTCAGCTCCGAGCCGCGCGCGAGGTCGTCGAGCGCAGCGTCATCGAGCGGCGCGCAAAGATTGTCGGCCAGATCTCGAACGCAGCCGTAGGCGTCGTAGCGCACGCCGCGCGCATCGGCCCAGCGCCGCTGCGCGCGCACGAGATCGGCTCTACCGGTTGCCACGGGACCAGTCTAGCGGCCCTCGCGCAAAAGGGCCTCGCATTCTTCGGTCGACAACGACTGCGGCGCGATCGGCCCTTGCAGCGCAAAGCAGCCGTTCACGCGCAAAAAATCGGCGTCCGCAGGCGTCGTGACACCCGCCGCGACGATCCGCAAACGCAGCGCTTGGCCAAGCGCGAGCACGCCTTCAACGTACCGCTGCTTGTCGAGATCGAGCGCGATGTTCTCTGTGCGCGCCGCGTGCAGCTTCAGCGTGTCGATGGGGAACCGCTGCAAGTCCGCGAACGACGCTTTGCCGGTGCCGAATGCGTCGATCGCGATAGTCACACCAAGAGACTTCAGCGCCGCCAGCGTACGCGCCGCGCGCACGGGATCGTAGAGCAGCGTGTCTTCGGTCGCGTCGAGCTCGAGCAAGCCGGGCTCGATCCCCGTGCCGGCGAGCACGTCGCGCACGTAGGCCACGAACGCCGCATCCGTGATCTGGCCGGCCGCAAGGCTCACGGCTACCGGCACCGCCGCAGCGCCGGCACGGCTCCACGCGGCGGCGGCTTCACAGGCCGCTCGCAGCGCTCGCTGATTGATCGGCACCAGCAATCCCCCGGCTTCCGCGGCCGCGGCGACCTTCTGCGCGGGCACCGCCGCGAGCTCCGCGTTCGTCCAGCGAAACCGCGCCTCCAGCGCAGCAACGGCATTCGTTGCCGCGTTCAACCGCGCGTCGAAACACAGCGCGTACTCGCTGCGCTCGAGCGCACCGCGCACCTCGGTCTCGATCGCCGCACGTTCGGCCGACAGCACATGCACGTCGTTCACGTACAGCCGGTAGCCGTTCTTCCCCGACTGCTTCGCCAGGTACATCGCCATGTCGGCGTTGCGCAGAACCGCTTGATCCTCCTGCTCTCCATCGGGGTGCAGGCAAATGCCGATGCTGGCGCTGACTGTGCAGTCGTGGCCTTGAATGTCCATGGGCTCGATGAGCGCTTTCAGCACGTTGCCGGCGATCTTGCCTGCCACCGCCGCGTCGCCCACGTCTTGCAGCAGCACCACGAACTCGTCGCCGCCGAGCCGCGCCACCACGTCGCTCGCTCGCACGGTCCCGCGCAGCCGTGCCGCCGCCGTGCGCAGCGTGGCGTCGCCGGCCTCGTGGCCGAGCGTGTCGTTGATGATCTTGAAGCGATCGAGATCGACGAACAGAACGGCGAACCGGCGGCGGTCGCGGCGCGCCGCCTCGCACGCCAGTCCGAGCAAGTGCGAGAACCGCGCCCGGTTCGGCAACCCCGTGAGCGCGTCATGATTGGCAAGGTACTGGATGCATTGCTCGGCTTCCTTGCGCGCCGAGATGTCCTCGACGATCGAGACGTCGTAAAGCTTGCGCCCGTCGGGAGCGCGCTTTTGCGCCACCGTGAGCCCGGCCCACACCACGCTGCCGTCTTTGCGGATGTAGCGCTTCTCCGCCTTGAACGACGCGATGACGCCCTCGCGCAGCTTGCTCGAAAGCTCCTGCGTGGTTTCGACGTCCTCCGGATGCGAGATCTCGCGCACGGTGAGCGCGCAGAGCTCGCTTTCGGAGTAACCGAGCATCGCGCAGAGCTGCGGGTTCACATAGAGGAAACGCCCGTCGTCGTCCACGTGTGAAATGCCGATGGCGGCGAGCGCCATCGTCGAGGCGAAGCGCTGCTCGCTCTCGCGCAACCGTTCCGCCGCGACGGCACGCGCGTGCAGATGGCCGAGCTGAACGGCCACGCCGCGCAGCACCTGTAGCAGCCGCGCTTCGGGCGACGCGCCCGCGCGGGTTCGAAACTCCAGCGCGCCGATCGTCTTTGCGCCGACTACCAGGGGTACCACCAGTGCCGACGTCCAGGCCTCGCCGCGTGCCCGCTCGTCGGCCGGATCGGCGAGCCACACCGGATCGGTGCCGAGCCATTCCGGAAGCGGCTGGCCGTCGGCGAATGCGGAAGGCCGCGCAGTATTCGTGGCGTTCGACGACAAAGTACGGTGCAGCGCGCCGGTCTGCGTGTCCACGCTCAAGTAGCAGCCGCTGTCGAAACCTGCCAGGTCGCAAGTACGACGCACTACGAGCGGCAACACCGACGCAAGATCGTCGGCTTCGCCGAGCGCCCGCAGTAAAGCGCCTTCGAGCTCGAGCAGTTGCTCGATGCGCGTGAACGCGCCGCTTTCTCGAGCGATGCCGCGGTAACCCAGGAAGTCGCCGTTCGGTGCATAGACCGGGGCACCGCTCAGCCGCACCTGAGCCGTTGCTCCAGCGCCGGCCGGCAGCGAATGCGCCACGTCGCGAAACGGCGCGCGGGCATCGAGCAGCGCACGGTGCCGCACCCAATGCTCGGGATCACGCGCAGGCGCGGAGCAGAGCTCGGCGCTCGTCTTGCCTAGCAGGTATTGCGCCGCCAGAGGCGCCTTGCGATCGGCATCGGTGGCGCGCCATACCGTAAAGCGCTGCGCGGCGTCTTGCTCCCAGTAATAGTCGGCGGCGACGGCGAGCACGGGGTCGAGCCCGCCGGCCTGCTGCTCCACAGCCGACGCCGGCACGCGCTTTCGTGCAACGCTGCGCGACGCTCCCGACTTCTTCGCACCCATGCCCGCCCCAGCGGTCCAGAACTGCAGCAGGATAGCGGCCGGCGCGCCGGCTCGGCCGTTGCGCGTGTCTCACTTCGCGCCGTTCGCACACGACGCCGTTCACGCGCTCGAGCGCTTAGCGGCGCAAGCCCTCGGTGAGCTCGATTACGGTGCCCCAGGGATCGACGATGGTCGCAACGGAGAGGCCGAGCGCCTCGTCGCGCCGATACGGCGTAGCCAGCTCGATGCCCTTCGCTTCGAGCTCGGCAACGAAGGCTCTCAAGTTCCGAACCTCGAAGCCCACGTGGTCCACGGCGCGCCCGCCGGTTCCCGTGACTTCTTCGGCCGGCAGCCAGCTGAAGAAATTCAGCATGTAGCCCACACCCGGCAAGTCGGCGCCGATGAAGAAGTCCGTTTGACCGTCGCGCAGCGTGGCGTTGAACGCCTTCATGTACCACTGCTGCATTTCCACGAACTGCCGGTTCACGAAGTGCACGTGGTGATGCACGATCGGCGGCGCGTTTTCGGCCGCGCTCGTCACGAGCTCGACCTTCACGCCGTCCGGCCCCACCAAGTACGAGAAGCGCCCGTAGTTACCGGCCGTCGGCGGACTGGCCGTCTCGCCGGGCGCCGGCTCGCGGCCGACCGTGAGCGCATAGCCGTTCGCAACCACTTTCGTCGTCAGCGCCGGCACATCGGGCACTGCGAACCCAATATGGTCGAAGGTGGTGCCGCGCGTCGGCCCCGTAGGCCCTTGCTCGTGCAACAGCAAGTACACGTCGGGAAACTCGATGGCTTCGACGCTGCCGATCTTGGTGGCCTTGCCGCCCAGCGTGTCCACCCAGAACCGTCGATGCTCGGGAATGCTGGTGACGTTCAAGTGGTAATGGCCGACGATGACGGGTGCCGCCTCGTTCGAGAGCTCCGCCGCCGCCGAGCCTGCGACGGCGGCCAGCCCCGCCGCCGCGAGCCAAGCGCGCCATGATCCTGTGAGCATAGCCACCTCCCGAGTACGAAAGCGCGATCTTACGCTGCCGCCACGGCCGCTGGCAGGCCGGCGAGCCGAACCGGCATACTGAGCGCTCAACTTCAGGGAGACACGATGACGACAATGTCGAAGTCGGGCTGCGGGCTCGCCCTGCTGGCGAGCGCCGCCTTTGCGCTGCCGGCCGCTGCCCAAGATCTC
>CAMPKU010000040.1 GCA_946887385.1 uncultured Gammaproteobacteria bacterium | reverse complement strand
CGGCGCCGTCGATGTGGGACGCAGGATCGCGGACCCGCCGCTCCACCACCACACCAGTCCCGCGATGACCGCGAGCAATACAACCACCGCCAAAATCCACGAGGTGATCTGGCGATCATCGCGCAGCTTGATCGTGCGGCTCGGCTGAATCTGCACGTCGGAAAGCGTGGTCTGCTTGTAGTACAGCGCGAGCAGATCGCGCACGTCGAGGCCGAGCCGCTGGCCGTACTGTTTCAGGTAACCCTTGATGAACACGGGCACGCCGATCCGCTCGAAGCGATTCTCTTCGAGCGCGTTCAAGTGCTTTGCCTCGATGCGCAGGTCCGCCGCAAGCTGCTCGAGCGTGAGATCCTGCATGAGCCGGGCGTTGCGCAGCGTCTGCCCCAGCGTATCGGGGGGCGGGGACGCGGCCGGGGCGATCGGTGCGTCGCTATCGACCATTACGCCTCGTCTGCTCTTCGAGCTGCGCGAGCTCCTCCGAGCCACGGAAATTGTTACGCAGTTGCGCCGCGCAGCGATCCGCCGCCTCGTCGTTGTCGAGCTCGCGTTCCACTTGGAAGCACAACCACAGCACGGGCGCCGTCGGCCGCTGCGAATCGAGATAACGCTGCACGAACGCGCGGGCCTGCAGGAAATTACCGCCTTGGTACGCAAGGTCCATCATATTGAGCAGCGCATCCGGATAGGTGCCGTTGCGAGCGAGCGCCGCACGAAAGCTCTCCGCCGCCGATTCGGTGTCGCCGGCCGCAAGCGCACACACGCCGGCATTCGTGAGCGCCACTTCTGGGGTCGGATAGTTCGAGTCGGCGGCGGCGCGGCGAAAATACGGCTCGGCGTCAGCCCAGCGATTCTGCCGGTTGCAGAGGAACACCGCGTAGAAGTTCGCCGCCGTGCCGTTATTCGGATCGAGCTCCGTTGCACGTTTATAGTGCGTCTCCGCCTCGTCGAGACTGCCGATCTGATCGTAGGCGAGCGCAATCGTGGCATGCGCTTCCACGAGACGCGGATCCTGAGCCAGCGCCCGCTGCAGTCGCTCGATGGCGAGCGTGGTGTTGCCCTGCCGCAGATAGCCGGCGCCAAGGTTCAGATTTGCAACAGCGGCGTCGTTCACCGCGCGGCCGCTTCCGGCGCACGCCGTCAACACCACTGCGGCCGCCAACAGCCCGACGAAACGAAATGTGTTCATGCAGTGCTTGCTCCGATCACCCGATCCCCCAGACGCACTCGCTGCCGGTCGCGCACGCGCCCGGCAAGCTGGCCGCAGGCTGCGGCGATGTCGTCGCCGCGCGGGCGGCGAACCGTCGCGATCAGCCCCGCGTTGCGCAGCGTCTGCCAGAACGCGTCGATCGCGGGTTGCGGCGAGCAGCGGAATTCCGATTCCGCAAAGGCATTGAACGGGATCAAGTTCACCTTGGCCGGCTTGTGGCGCAACAGCTTCACGAGCTGCCTTGCCTGTGCCACCGAATCGTTGATGCCGTCGAGCAGCACGTATTCGAACGTGATGCTGCGGCTCGCCTGCCCCTCCGCGTATTTCCAGCACGCGTCGAGCAGCTCGGCAATGGGGTGAATCTTGTTGATCGGCACGAGCCGGTCGCGCAGCTCATCGGTGGGCGCGTGCAGCGATACCGCTAGCGCAACGTTGCAGTCGTTGGCGAGCTTGAGCATCTGCGGCACCACGCCGGCCGTGCTGATCGTTACGCGGCGCCGCGACAAACCAAACGCCTGATCGTCGATGAGCAAGTGCACCACAGGCAGCACGTTGCGATAGTTCGCGAGCGGCTCGCCCATGCCCATGAACACGACGTTCGTGATCTTGGCTCCGGCAAGCTCGCGCGCGGCGAGCACCACCTGCCCCAGTATCTCGGCCGACGTGAGATTGCGGTTGAACCCCTGGTAGCCCGTTGCACAGAACGCGCAGTCGAGCGCGCAGCCGGCCTGCGATGAGATGCACAGCGTGCCGCGATCGGGCTCGGGAATGTATACGGTTTCGACGGCTTGATTGGCGCCCACGTCGAGCAGCCATTTGCGCGTGCCGTCGTCCGAATGCTCGCATTTCAATACCGGGGGAAGCTCCAGCGTCGTGATCTCGGCGAGCTGCTTGCGCAGCGGCGCGCTCAAGTCCGACATCTGCGCGTAATCGACCACGTGGCGCTGATAGAGCCAGCGCATCACCTGGCGCGCACGATACGGCTTCTCGTCGAGATTCTCGAAAAACTCGACGAGACTGGCCGCCGGAAGCCCGAGCAAGCTGAGCTTGCCTGGGTCTCGGCGCGACAGCGTTAGCGCGTCCGCGGACAAATCTCGGCCTCGCTGAAGAAGAACGCGATCTCGGCCCTGGCCGTGTCGGGGCCGTCGGAGCCGTGCACGACATTCTCCTCGATTGAAGCGGCGAAGTCGGCGCGAATCGTGCCCGGCGCCGCCTGCTTCGGATTCGTGGCGCCCATGATGTCGCGGTTGGCTTTGACGGCGTTGTCGCCTTCGAGCACTTGCACCATCACGGGCCCCGAAGTCATGTAGCGCACCAGGTCCGCGTAGAATGGACGGGCCTTGTGCACGGCGTAAAAGCCTTCGGCTTGATCTTGGCGCAGGCGAAGCATCTTCGCCGCCACCACACTAAGCCCCGCCTTCTCGAAACGGCGATACACCTCACCGATTAGATTCTTCGCCACACCATCCGGTTTGACGATGGACAACGTACGCTCGACAGCCATTGGTCACCTTGCAGAACTACTAGAGTGGAAAAAAAACGACTCGCGTCAGACGCTAAAACTTTCGCCGCAGCCGCACTCGCCTTTGACGTTGGGGTTGCGGAACTTGAACGCTTCGTTGAGCCCATCTTTCACGAAGTCCACTTCCGTGCCGTCGATGAGCTCCAAGGTGTCCGCGGCCACGATGACCTTCACGCCGCCTTCCTCGAAGATGACATCGTCCGGCGCCACGCTGTCCGCGTAATCGATGGTGTAAGCCCAGCCGTTGCAGCCGCTGCGCCGCACGCCGAGCCGAAGGCCGACGCCGTGGCCGCGCTTCTCGAGAAACGTGCGCACGCGCGTGGCCGCGTTATCCGTCAGTGAGATCGACATTCCGTTTCAACCTTCCTTAAGTTCCCAAGCGCCAGCAGGCCGCTACCGCATCCTCTATCCGCAACAGCTTGCCCAGCTTCTCCACGGGCACCTCGAGCTCCGCGCAAACCGCCTTCACGTCGAGCGTGCGCGCTTCAGCCACCGAGCGGCCCTTCAGCCAGCCGGCCACGACGCTCGCGGCCGCTACGGTGTGCGGACAACCAAACGCCTGAAACGCGGCCGCTGCCACGGCTTCGTTCACGATTTCGAGCTCGAAGCGTACCCAAACGTGCAGCGTGCGGTCCTCGGCCTCGCCCGCCACGAGACCCCGCGCGCCGGCCGGCAGTTCCCGCACGCTCGTAGGCGCTGCGAAATGCCGTTGTACGGCGGTGCTGTATTCCATAGGCGGGTCAATAGTTTAGCCGAAAAAGGTCAGGCCGAGCACCACGGCGGCGCGGCCGGGGCCAACGCCCGCAGCCGCTCGACGGCGATTTTGACGCGCGCAGCGGCCGCCAAGACCTCGTCCTCGGCGGTAAACCGGCCGACGCTGAAGCGCAGCGAGCTCGCCGCCAGCACGTCGCTCAAGCCCATTCCGGTGAGCACATGCGAGGCCTCCGGGCTGTCGGCCGCGCAGGCCGAGCCGGCCGAAACAGCGACATCGCCGAGCGCGAACCGCAGGCTTTCCCCGTCCACGCCCGGAAAGGTGGCGTTCAAAACGTGCGCGGCGCACCGCGCCGGATCGCCGTTGCGGCGCACGCCGTCGATCGTGGCCAGCGCCTGCCATAGTCGTTCGCGCAGCGCCGCGAGGCGGGGCGCCTCGCCAGCCGGATCCGCGAGCTCGTACGCCTTGCCCATGCCCACGATCTGATGCGTGGCCAGCGTGCCGGCGCGCAACGAGCGCTCCTGCTCGCCGCCGTGCAGCTGCGGCGCCAGGGTGGCTCGCGGCGCGACGTACAAGGCGCCGACACCCTTCGGGCCGCAGAGCTTGTGCGCCGTCAGCGAGCACAGATCGATCGGCGCCGCAGCCAAGTCGAGCGGCACCTTACCCGCGCTCTGCGCGGCGTCTACATGGAACAGTACCCCGCGCGCGCGGCATGCGGCGCCGATGGCCTCCACGTCTTGGATCACGCCCGTCTCGTTGTTCACGTGCATGATCGACACGAGCTGCGTGTCCGCATGCAGCGCTTCGACGACGCGATCGGGATCCACCCAACCGCCCGCCGTTGCGGGAACGTACGTCACGGCAACGCCGGCCGCCTCGAGCACGCGCGCCACGTCGAGCACGGACTTGTGCTCGATCCGCGACGTTACGAAGTGCACGCGCCGGTTGCGCGAGCGTTGCAGCACGCCTTTGAGCGCCAAATTGTTCGACTCTGTGGCGCCCGAAGTGAAAACGAGGCGCTCGCTCGGCGCTCCGACACGCTGCGCCACGCGCTCGCGCGCGGCCTCGACGAGCGCTCGCGCGCGCCGTCCCGCGGCGTGCTGCGACGACGCGTTGCCGAACTCGCTGAGCATGCACTCGTGCATCGCCTCGGCCACGGCCGGATCGAGCGGCGCCGTGGCGGCGTAGTCGAGATAGATCTCGCCGCTAATCATTGCGCCGGCGCGCCTGCCGCGTCTTCGGATCCAGCGACGTAAGGGCGCCGCGCAGGATATTGAGCTCGTTCTCCTCGAGCGTGGCCTTGTGAAAAATGCGCCGCAGCTTGAGCTTCACCTGCCGCTGGTGCGCGGGGTGCAGAAATTCGGACTCCGTGAGCAGCCGCTCGAGGTGCTCGTGCAAGCCCTCGAGCTCGGCAGCCGTGGCCAAGCGGCTGTCGCTCGGGACGGATGTAGTAATCCGTGCCGCGGCCCGGTCAGGCGCCGCCATCCGCAGCTCGTAGCAGAGCACTTGCAGCGCCATGGCCAGATTCAGCGAGCTGAATTCGGGATTCGCGGGAATGTGCACGAGCTGCCGACAGCGCGCGATATCGTCGTTCGTGAGCCCCGACTGCTCGGGTCCCATGAGCACGGCCACGCGATTCGCGGGCAATCTGCGCCAAATCTCGGCCGCCGACTCCCGCGGATCGAGAACCGGCAACGCCACGGTGCGCAACCGTGCGCTGGCGCCCACCACCCAACCGCAATCGGCAATCGCGCTCGGCACGTCGCCGTACACCTTCGCGGCGGCGAGCACGTCGTCGGCGCCTGCCGCGCGCGCCGTGGCCTCATCGCTCGGAAAGTACTTCGGCCGCACGAGCGCAAGCTCGGCCAGCCCCATCGTCTTCATCGCGCGCGCGGCGGCGCCGATGTTGCCGGGGTGCGAAGTGTCGACCAGCACGATGCGAACGGGAATGTGCAACGGCGTTTGCCTTCGGATGGCCGCCTATTCTACGCTGCGCGCCCAATGCACGGCATGGTCAACATCGCAGTCCGCGCGGCGCGCCGCGCCGGAGAGATCATGGTTCGACAGATGAACCAGCTCGAGTCGTTGCAGGTTGTCGAGAAGAGCCGCAACGAGTTCGTGTCGCAAGTAGACCAGGCCGCCGAAGCCGCGATCATCGAGGTGATCCGCGATCATTATCCCGAGCACGCCATTCTCGCCGAGGAAAGCGGCGCGACAGGCGATCACGAGTATCAGTGGATCATCGACCCGCTCGACGGCACGACGAACTATCTGCACGGCTTCCCGCAGTTCTCGGTTTCGATCGGCGTCGCGCGCAAAGGCGAGATCGAGCACGGGGTGGTCTACGACCCGCTACGGCAGGAAATCTTCACGGCGAGCCGCGGTCAGGGCGCGCAGCTCGACGGCCGCCGCATACGCGTGAGCAAGCGCACGACGCTACAGCAAGCGCTGATCGGCACGGGCTTTCCGTACCGCGCCAATCTCGTGCACCTCGAGCGCTACTTGAACATGCTGCGCGTGGCGATGACCGAGTCGGCGGGCGTGCGCCGGCCCGGCTCCGCGGCGCTCGACTTGTGCTACGTGGCGGCCGGGCGCATCGACGCCTTTTTCGAGCTGGGTTTGAGCAAATGGGACATCGCGGCAGGATCGTTGCTGATTCGCGAAGCCGGCGGCCGCATCAGCGATTTTCACGGCGGCGACGGCTATCTCGACAGCGGCAACGTGGTGGCGGGAAACCCCAAAACTTACGCCGCCCTCTCGAAGCTGCTATCGCCGTTCGCTGCGGGCATCACCTGAACGTCAAGTGAGCTCCGCGGCCGTGGTACTCGTCACCTTGCTGCCGCCGATCGAGAGCGACTTCAGGTTCGTGCGGTCACCGTAGACCAAATTCACGAGCGCGCGCGTAACCGTGATCGCCGTGAACATCGACGTGCCTATGCCGATCGATAGCGTAACGGCGAAACCCTTGATGGGCCCAGTGCCGAACGCGAAGAGCACGATGGCCGCGATCAGCGTAGTCAAGTTCGAGTCGACGATGGCGGTATACGCCTTGTCCCAGCCGGCGCGGATACTCGCCTGCGGCGTGTTGCCGTTGCCGAGCTCTTCACGGATGCGCTCGAAGATCAGCACGTTCGCATCCACCGACATACCCACCGTGAGCACGATGCCCGCAATACCCGGCAGCGTGAGCGCGGCACCCGGGATCAGGGACATCAGCGCCACGATCATCACCACGTTCATGAACAGCGCGATGTTCGCGAGCATGCCGAACACGCGATACCAAAGCCCGATGAAGATCACGACGAGCAGATAGCCGATCATGACGGCGTCGATGCCCCGCTCGATGTTGTCGCGACCCAAGCTCGGGCCGATCGTACGCTCCTCGATCGGGAAAATCGGCGCCGCGAGCGAGCCCGCGCGCAACAGCAGCGCGAGGTCGCGCGCTTCGGACACCCCGATGCCTTGGATCACGAAGTTGCTCGAAAGCACGGAGTTGATGCGGGGGTCGCTGATGACCTCTTCGGTTCGTTCCGGCGGGCCCGGCACTCGCTCCCCGTTCTCGTCCTCGGTCCACGTGGGGCGATCCTCGATGTACACCACGGCCATGTTCCGGCCGACGTTGTCGATGGTGGTGTCGAGCATCTTGCGGCCGCCGGCCGCGTCGAGCCGGATGCTGACGACGGGCTGCCCTTGCTGGTACGTGGAAACGGCGTCGAGCAGCTGGTCGCCGGAGACGATGACCTCGCGCCGCAGCAGAATCGGCGAGCCGTCCTCGCGCCGGTAGAACAGCTCCGAGCCGAGCGGCGCGCGGCCGCGGCGTGCCGCCTCGTACGCGTCGTTCTCGTGATCCACCAGGCGGAACTCGAGCGTGGCCGTGGAACCGAGGATGTCCTTGGCTCTCGTCGGGTCCTGGATGCCCGGCAGCTCCACGAGAATTCGGTCGAGACCCTGGCGCTGCACGACCGCCTCGGCCACGCCGAGCTCGTTGACGCGATTGCGCATCGTGAGCGTGTTTTGCTGGATGGCGAAATCTTGCCGCTCGCGGATCGCCGCCTCCGTGAGTCGCGCCGTGAAGCCCTGACGGCCGTCGATCTGCGCACGATCGATGACGAGGCGGCTCGTGAGCTGACCAAGCTGTAAGAGCTGGTCGGCGCTATCGATCTGGCGCAGGATCTGCTCGGCGCGGTCCATGTCGGCCGGTTCGATGATGGCCACTTCCAAGCTCGTGCCCACGACTCGAACGTCGTTGCGAATGTTGGCCGCGCGGAACTGCGTGCGGATATCGCTCTCGTACGTCTCGAGGTATTGCGACACCGCCAAATCGAGCTCGACTTGATACAGGAAGTGCACACCGCCGCGTAGATCGAGCCCCAGCAACATGGGCTCGAGACCGAGCGCGTCGAGCCAGCCCGGCGTGCGCGGCGCCAGCGTCAAAGCGGCGAGATAGTCGGGCAAGGCGTCGGTGAGCACGTCGCGGGCGCTCTCCTGTAGCTCGCTCGCCTCGGCGCCGATGCGCACGAGCGCGGAGCCGTTCTCCATCTCGACCGACAGGAAGTCGACGCCGGCGTCCGTCAACGCGGTTCTAATCTGCTCCAGCGCCGACTCGTCCATCGGCGTGCCGTCCGTGTGCGAGACTTGAACGGCGTAGTCGACGGGAAACGCATTGGGCAGCGCAACGATCGCGGCAACCAGCAGGATGCCGAAGACCATCAAGTTCTTCCACAACGGATAGCGGTTCATGTGCGGTCGCTCGCGTTAGGCGTGCTTGATCGTGTCCTTGGGCAAAACGGCGCCGATCGAATGCCGCTGCACCTTGATGTTCACACCGTCCGCGATCTCGATGGTGACGAACTGTTCGCCGAGCTCCGTGACCTTACCGAGCACGCCACCGCCGGTGACGATCTCGGAGCCCACGGACAGCGCCTCGACCATCGCCCGATGCTCCTTCTGCTTTTTCTGCTGCGGACGGATCAGCAGGAAGTAGAACACCACGATGAGCATGATCGGCAAGAACAACGCATTGATCAGACTGGGCGCCCCCGCCTCGGGGGCAGCCGCCTGCGCCGCGGCATCGCTGATGAGCAAACTGAGCAAGAAATCCATGACCGGTCCGTCGCGAAAAAAGCCGGCGGGCATTATGACATAGGCGTCGGCTCGGCCGCCGACGCGGCAATTTCGGCCGCGAAACGGTCGAAGCCGCCCGCCTCTATGGCCGCGCGCATGCGCGCCATGAGCTTTAGGTAATAGTAGAGGTTGTGGATCGTCGCCAGGCGCGCCCCGAGGATCTCGTTGCACTGCTGAAGGTGCCGTAGATAAGCGCGCGAGTAGTGCCGGCACGCATAGCACTCGCAGCCTACGTCGATGGGCCCGGTGTCGGCCTGGAACCGGCTGTTCCTTATGTTCAGCGGCCCCTCGCTCGTGAAGAGCTGGCCGTTGCGGGCATGGCGCGTCGGGATCACGCAGTCGAACATGTCGATGCCGCGCGCCACGGCCTTGACGAGGTCGAGCGGCGTACCCACCCCCATGAGGTAACGCGGCCGATCGGCGGGCAGCGCAGGCGCCAGCCCTTCGAGCACGGCGAGCCGCTCTTCCTCGGGCTCGCCCACCGCGAGGCCGCCGACCGCGTAGCCCGGAAAATCGATCGTCTCGAGCCCGGCCAGCGATTCCCGGCGCAAGTCGTGGTGCACGCCGCCCTGCACGATGCCGAACAGCGCGGCATCGCTGTCGGTGCCGCGCTTCAGCGCATCGAACGCCGTGCGGCTGCGCCGCGCCCAACGCAGCGACAGCTGCATCGACGCGCTGGCAGCAGCACGATCGGCCGGGTATGCCGTGCATTCGTCGAACACCATCACCACATCGGCTCCGAGCGCATGCTGCATCTCGATCGAGCGCTCAGGCGTGAGCTCGATGAGGTCGCCGTTCACCGGCGAGCGAAACTCGACGCCGTTCTCGGTGATCTTGCGTAGGCTCTTCAAGCTGAAGACCTGGAAGCCGCCGGAGTCCGTGAGGATCGGCCGCTGCCAATGCGTGAATGCGTGCAAGCCGCCGTGCGCGCGAATCACGTCGATGCCGGGCCGCAACAACAAGTGGAACGTGTTGCCTAGAATGATCTGCGCGCCGATCTCCTCGAGCTCTTCGGGCGTCATCGCCTTCACCGAGCCGTAGGTGCCGACAGGCATGAACGCGGGCGTGTCGATCACGCCGCGCCGAAAGCCGATGCGCCCGCGTCGGGCGCCGCCGTCTTGCTTGATGAGCTCGAATTTCACGCGCGCGCTTGCGGAGTGACGAACATCGCGTCGCCGTAGCTGAAGAAGCGGTAGCGCTGCTGAACCGCATGCCGATACGCGGCGAGCGTTGCCTCGCGGCCTGCGAACGCGGCTACGAGCATCAATAGCGACGACTCGGGCAGGTGGAAATTCGTGACCATGGCATCGACCGCGCGGAACTGGAAACCAGGATAAATGAAAAGCCGGCTGTCGCCGGCAAACGGCGCGAGCTTTCCGCCGCTCGCGGCGGTCTCGAGCGCGCGCACGCTCGTGGTGCCTACGGCAATGACCCGGCCGCCGCGCGCGCGGCAGCGCTCGACCGCGCCGCACGCTGCCGCAGACACTTCCAGCCATTCCGCGTGCAGTGCGTGGTCCTCAATTCGTTCCGTGCGAACGGGCGCAAACGTGCCGGCGCCTACATGCAGCGTGAGGAACGTGCGCTCGACGCCGCGCGCCGCCAGCGCGTCGAGCAGCTTTAGGTCGAAGTGCAACCCGGCCGTCGGCGCAGCCACGGCGCCCGGCGCGCGCGCGAAGACCGTTTGATACCGCTCGCGGTCTTTTTCGTCCGGCGTGCGCGCGATATACGGCGGCAGCGGCGTGTCGCCGTGCGCCTCGAGATACGGCACGACTTCGCGGTCGAGCTCCACCTCCGTGAGCTCGCCGGCGCGCGCGCCAACGCAGGCTCGCGCGCCGCCCGGCAACTCGAGCTCGCTGCCCGGCGCCGGCTTGTGACTCGCGCGCAGGTGCACGAGCGCGTTGCGCGGCCCGAGCAGCCGCTCGAGCATGAGCTCCACGCGCCCGCCCGTCGGCTTGCGGCCGAGGACGCGCGCCGGCAACACGCGGGTGTCGTTGAAGACGAGCAAGTCGCCGGCACGTAGAAGCTGCGGCAGGTCGGCGAACCGGCGGTCCTCGAGCGCCCCACTGTGCCCGTCGAGAATGAGCAGCCGGCCGGCGCGCCGTTCCGCGAGCGGTACCTGCGCGATCAGCTCCGGCGGCAAGTCATAGTGGAAATCGCTGCGCTGCATCGGGGCGCGATTCTAGCCGCGCGGCGGCGCGACGCCGCGGCTTTTTCAAGTGTGGTGCCCGAGGTCGGAGTCGAACCGACACGCTGTTTAGGCGGCGGATTTTCGTACCACTTCGGCTTTCGCCGCCCGCGCAGAATACCGCGTGGTTCGTGGTCTGGAGCACGCCTTCACCGTAGCCTTACGACCTTAGGTGCCCGCCGTCTGCTCTCTACACCTTCCCCGGCGTCTCAAGACGCGACCGGGGCTTGGCTCGGCGTGAGCTCGAGCTTTCGCTCTGGGCCTTCTCCGAGTTTGACGGGTTGCACCCCGAGGATTTCTCCACCGGGGGCTCAAATTGTCTGAGTCCGCTGCGTCTACCAATTCCGCCACTCGGGCATCGAGTGTTTCGAGCGAGCTGCGGAGTATAGAGGCGGAAATGGTCGCCCGTCACGGGTTCGAAGAAGCCCGAAAACGTCAAGCGCTTCCCGTGGGGCTCACGCCGAACTGGTTGCCCTCCGGGTCGTAGCCGAAAAACAAGCTAGAGCTCCCGTCCGCCCACGCCGGCGGCGCCTCGTCGATGTCGCCGCCGAGCGCACGCGCGCGGCTGCGGCTCGCTTCGATGCTCGCTACGGGGTAATCGAGCCGGACTGCGCTTCCGACGCGTCTCTCAGGCGGCTGTTTGATCGCGATCGTGGCGGCGATGTGCTTGGGAATTCGATGGACGATGAGCTCGAAGCCGCCGCAGTGCAGAACGGCATGGTCTGCATCGGCGAATGACTGCGTCATGCCGAGAGCGCCGGCGTAGAAGGCGGTCAGCCCTTCGAGGTCCTTCGCGAACAGCACGGCCCTGACTTGCGCTACTTTCATCTTGGCCTCACGGAGTCAGAACGGAAACACGATCGGCAGCAGCGGCACGGCCACCAACAGCACGATCGCATCGAGCGGCAACCCTAGCCTCCAGAAATCGGCGAACCGGTAGCCGCCGGGCCCCAGGATCAACGTATTGTTCTGATGGCCGAACGGCGTGAGGAAATCGCACGACGCCCCGATGGCAACGGCCATCAAAAATGCCGCGCTGTCCACGCCGATGTTCTCGGCCACACCGAACGCGATCGGCCCCATGAGCAGCACCGTGGCCGCGTTGTTCAAAATCGGAGTCAACACCATCGTGGCGACCAGCACGAGCGCCAGCATCGCATGCGGCGTCAGCGTGCCGGCAACGGCTACGAGCCCATCGGCCGCAAGCTGGGCCGTGCCCGTGGTTTCGAGCGCGGCTGCCACGGGAATCAAGGCCGCGAGCAGCACGATCACGGGCCACTCGATGGTGGAATACACCTCGCGCGCCGGCAAGAAGCCGAAAACCACCATCGCGACGGCGCCCATCACGAACGCGATCGCCGGCGAAGTAACTCCCAGAATCACGAGCGCGATGGCGCCCCCGAAAATCGCGAACGGCAGCAGCACGCGGCGCGGCGACAGCACGAGCTTGCGATCCGCGAGGGGCAGACAGCCGAGCTTGCTCACCACGTCGGGCAGATCGCCGGCATGCGCTTCGAGCAGCAGCACGTCACCGGCGTGCAACGGCACGTCGCGCAACCGCGTCGTGATAGGCCGCCCACCCCGTGAGATGGCGAGCAAGTTCGCGTCGTAACGAGCCCGGAGCCGCAGCGTCCGCGCCGTGCTGCCCTGAACCCAGGAGGTTGGGGTTACCACGGCTTCCGCCGTGTCGAGCAGTTGGCGCGCCGTCGGGCGCTGCGCGCCCTTGCCGGGCTTGGCGGATTCCGCCGCGGGCACCGCCGGCACCGGCACCGAGGCCTCGGCCGACGGCAGGTCCGGAGCACCGCGAGGCTCCGCGGCCGAGAGGTCGATATGCGCCGCCTTCACGTACTCTTGTAGCGCCTCCGTCTCTGCTTGGAGCAGTAGGACGTCGCCCTCTTGCAGAACGTAGAGCGAGCTCGGGCGCAACCGCGTGTCGCCGTGCAGCAGACCCAACACGATCGCACGATCCTTGCTCGCGTCCTCGAAGTCGCGGATCGTCTTGCCGATCAGCGGCGACTTCGCGGGCAAACGCGCTTCGGTCACGTAATGCCCGATCTCGAACAGCTCGGTTGGCGACTTCGCGCCTTCTCGGCCGCGCGGCAACAGTCGCCAGCCGATGGCTGCGATGAACACCACGCCGGAAACCGTCAGCGCCGCACCCACGGGCATGAACTCGAACATCGTGAAGCGCTCGCCGCGCAATCGCTCCGCGATCTCCGCAAT
Organism: uncultured Gammaproteobacteria bacterium; assembly: GCA_946887385.1. The sequence goes on along the minus strand of CAMPKU010000040.1, from coordinate 8,895 downwards.
CAACAGGTTCGGTGGAGTGCCGATCAGCGTCATCGTTCCGCCAAGTAGAGTGGCGAACGAGAGCGGCATCAGCAGCAACGTGGCCGAGTAGCCTCCCTTGCGCGCTCCGGCGATCGCGATCGGCATCAATAATGCCAGCGCTCCAACGTTGTTCATGAAGCTCGAAAGCAGCGCACCGATCACACACAGCCCCGCCATGAGTGCGACGGGATGCGTTGCGGCACGCAACAGAGGCACGGTCACCGTGTCGACGGCGCCCGAGCGCGCGAGCCCATGGCTCATCACGAGCACCGCCGCAACCGTGATCACTGCATCGTTGGCGAATCCCGAGAACGCCGCTGCGGGCCTAACCAGCCCGAGCAAGACGGCCGCGAGCAGCGCGCTCAGCGCGACCAAGTCATAACGAACGCGTTCGGAGATGAATAACGCGAGCGCCGCGGCGAACACAACGACGATGGCTATTTGGTCGAATGTCATGAGCTGCCCGCCGGCGAGGGCGCTCCGCTCAACCCGGGAATAGCCAAGCCGGCCGGCTCGAGTCCAGCAGAATCAGCGCCAACAGGCCACCCGCGATCGACACGTTCTTCCACCCGGTTACGAATTGCGGAAAGACGATCGTGCCGTCCTTCACCATGAACTTGAAGTGATACATCCACGTGGCAGGAATCATGAACAGAGTCCAGGCAAGCGCGACGAGCCACACGTACTCGTCGACGACCATCAGCACGGCGCCGACCATCTCGAGCGCCAACACGAGCGGCAGCACCAGGCGCGGCAGCGGTACGCCGAGATGGCCCATTTCCACGATATTGGCTCGATAGTGCGTGGCCTTGTGCAGACCCGCGGCAACCCAGATGCCGCAGCTCAGCACCCGGGCGACGAGATACGCGAGCTCTGCGCCGGTCATATCGTCCTCTACGCCGCCCGCGGCCCGGGCGTTAGACGTCTTTCTTCTTCAGTTGCATGGGCTGGCGGCCGCGGCGGATGCGAATGTTCAACATCTCCACCATTACCGAGAACGCCATCGCGAAGTAGATGTAGCCCTTCGGGATGTGCAACTCGACGCCCTCGGCGATCAGCGCCACGCCGATCAGCACGAGAAAGCTGAGCGCCAACATTTTGATGGTTGGGTGGCCGTCCACGAAACGGCTGATCGCTCCGGCTGCCAGCATCATCACGCCCACGGCGATGACGATGGCGAGGATCATCACGGCCACGTCCTCGGCCAAGCCGACGGCCGTAATGACGGAGTCCAGCGAGAACACGATGTCGATGAGCGCGATCTGCACGATCACGCTGACAAAACTGGAGTACTTCGCTCCGTGGCTCCCCGCCTCCTGACCCTCGAGGCTGTGATGGATCTCGAGCGTGGCCTTTGCGAGCAGGAATAATCCGCCGCCGATCAAGATGAGATCGCGGCCGGAGAACGGCACATTGAGCACGGAGAACAGCGTGGCTTGAAGCCGCATGATCCACGTGAGCAGAAGCAGCAGCAGGATTCGCGTGCCCATCGCGAAGCTCAAGCCGAGCAAGTATCCACGCCGCCGCTGCGCTTCCGGCAAGCGCCCGACCAGAATGCTGATGAAGATGATGTTATCGATGCCGAGGACGATCTCGAGCAGCGTCAGCGTCGTGAGCGCGACCCACGCCTCAGGCGAAGTGATCCACTCCATCGCAGTACTCGGAGGGCGAGCCGACTATTCTTCGATGATCGCGTCGGGGTCGTCGAGCACCTGGGCGAGCGTGGCCGGCGGCAAATAGCCGCCGATGAGGTCGCCGGCCTCGTTGAACACTGCAGGCGTGCCGCGCACGCCGATGAGTTGGCCGAGCTCGTAATGCGATTCGACCGGTGTGTCGCAGGACTCGACTTCGGGAATTTCGCCGCCGAGCTTGGCGCGCGTGAGCGCCGAGTTGTGGTTTGGCGCGCACCAGACCTGATCGGCTTTCGTCCACGATTCGGTGTTCGGACCCGTGCGCGGGAAAAACAGGTAGTGAACCTCGATGCCGAGCGCGGTGACCTTATCGATCTCGCGATGGAACTGCCGGCAGTAGCCGCAATCGATGTCCGTGAAAATCGTGACCGTGTGCTTCACGTCGCCGCTGGCCGGCTTGAATACGATCATGCTCGCGGGCTCGACGCTGTTGAGCATGCTGACGCGCGCACGCGCACGCGTTTCCTCGCTGACGTTGCTGCTGCTTTCGGCGTCGTAGATGTCGCCACGAATGATGTAGCGGCCGTCCTTCGTCACGTAAGCCACGTTGGCGCCTACCGCCACCTCGTAGAGGCCCGGAATCGGCGAATCGCTGATGTCTTCGGCGGCCACGCCGTTCAGACGGCCGGCAAGCTCTTCCCTCGTAAGCTCCTGCGCCGACGCGCCCGCAACGGCTACGGCGAGCGGCAAGCTGAGCAGAGTTGCGAGAAGACGGTACTTATGCACGGGAGTCTCCTACCTGTAGGGAGCTCGAGGACGGGTCTTCTCTGCGATTCTACCAATAATGGCAGCCGCGGGAAGCGCGGGTCAGCCGCGCGGATGATGGCGGCTGTGCAGCTCTTTCATGCGCTCGCGAGCAACGTGTGTATAGATTTGTGTAGTCGACACGTCGCTGTGGCCGAGCAGCAATTGAACGACGCGTAAGTCCGCGCCGTTGTTGAGTAAGTGCGTGGCGAAGGCATGCCGCACGGTATGCGGGGATAGCTGCTTCTTCACGCCGGCCTTGCGTGCGTAGCGCTTGATGATGTGCCAGAACGCTTGCCGCGTCATGCGATCGCCGCGACGCGTGGGGAACAGGTATTCCGTTTGCCGCTCCAGCAAGATTTCCACGCGGGGGCCGTTCATGAACTCTTTTATCCAGTCCTGGGCCTCGTCGCCGAGCGGGATGAGCCGCTCGCGATCGCCCTTACCGACGATGCGAAGCACGCCTTGATTCAGGTTGACCTGAGTGACCTTCAAGTTGATGAGCTCGGACACGCGCACGCCCGTGGCGTACAGCACCTCGAGCATGGCGCGGTCGCGGTGGCCGAGCGGCTCTGCAACCACGGGCGCTGCGAGCAAAGCTTCGACCTCTTCTTCGGTGAGCGATTGCGGCAACGCGCGGCCGATCTTCGGCATCGCGATTTGTGCCGTAGGGTCTTCGCTCAGTAAACCCTCGCGTAATAGATAGCGGTAGAAGCGCCGGAAGCTCGACAGTTGCCGTGCCGTGGAGCGCGGCTTCGCACCCGACTCGACGCGCCAAGCAATGTAGTCGAGCACGTCGGCGCGCGCCGCCCGAGCGAGCTCCACGTTGCGAGTGGCGAGCCGCTGGTTCAGCGCCAGCAGGTCGGCGCGATACGCGCCGAGCGTGTTTTCGGAAAGCCCTCGCTCCATCCAAATCGCATCGAGAAAGCGATCGACGAGCGCTTTGGGATCGCTAGGTAGGCTCACGCCTGCCTGGGCGGGGCTGCTGTGCAAGAAGTTATGCGCCATTGCCACTTCGCGTTCGTATGTCCCGGGGCTTTCGTATATGATTCAAAGCCTTATACACAAGCTACGACGTCCGCAAACGGTGCCGCAGCGGATCGAGTATGCGTGAGGGGTGGGGTGCCCTGCGTGACCGCCTTCACAAAAGTTTGCCAGCATTAACATAAAGAGAAACGTGTCACAGAACCCGATTCAAAAGCCGTTTCGAATGTCGCACTGCGGCGACGGTTGCTTTGACATAAACGTCGCACGGGCCGCGCGGCTCCGCAGTTCTTAGCCGCTCTCGCCGTGACCCGGACCCTGCATTTCGCCTACGGCTGCTATGCCTGGCTCGCCCTGGTCGTCATCGTGATCCCGATGTGCGTCATGCTCGCCGTCATGCCGGGCCTCGACCGGCGGCGGCGCGTGGCCCGCAACTCCGCGCGCTTGTTCTTCCTTGCCATCGGTAGCCCCGTGCGCGTCACGGGCAGTGCCGTTCAATCGCACTACCCGTGCGTCGTCGTCGCGAACCACGCCAGCTATCTCGACGGCATGATTCTTTGCGCGGCCCTTCCGCCCGGCTTCACCTATCTCATCAAGACGGAAATGAGCCGAATGCCCATCGCGGGATTCATCTTGCGGCGGCTCGGATCGGCGTTCGTGGATCGCGACGACCGCCGCGACCGGCACCGAACGGCGCGCGCGCTTCACATGCTGGCCACGCGCGGCTCGGCGCTCGGCTTTTTTCCCGAAGGCACGTTCGACAAGGCGCCCGGGCTCAAGGCCTTTCACCTCGGCGCCTTCAGCGCCGCGGCGCGCGCGAAGTTGCCGGTGATACCCGTGGTGATCTACGGCGCCCGCTGGAAGCTGCCGTCGGGCGGGCTCTTACCGCGCCCGGGGCCGCTGCGTGTGCATATCTGCGAGCCGGTTCGCGCATCCGCGGCCGATGCCACGGCTCGAGCCCTCATGGCTAAGACGCGGCGCGCGATGCTCGAGCACCTCGACGAACCGGATCTCGCGCCGGGCGCCGCCTATAGCCCCGAGTAATCCATGTGAGCACACCCATCTGGAAACCGTCGCCGGAGCGCTGCGCCGCGAGCAACATGCGCCGCTTCATCACGGCGTATCGCAACCGGCTGCGCGGCGACGACTATGCGGCCCTCTACGCGTGGAGCATCGAGGCGCCGGCGGAGTTTTGGGCGGCGGTGTGGGAGTTCTGCGGGATTCGCGCCGTTGCGCCGTATCACACCGTGCTACGCGACGGGTCGCGAATGCCGGGCGCCAAGTGGTTCGAAGGCGCGCGGCTCAATTTCGCGGCGAACCTGCTCGAGCACGGCGCAAGCGGGCCCGCGCTCGTGTTCGCGAACGAGCGCGGCGAGCGGCTCGAGCTGTCGTGGCACGAGCTGCGCCAGCAAGCTGCGAGCGTCGCCGCGTACCTGCGCGCGCGCGGCGTCGGCCCGGGCGATCGCGTGGCGGCGTTCACCGCCAATCGTCCCGAGGCCGTCGTCGCCATGCTGGCGACGGCGAGCGTGGGCGCCGTGTGGTCGTCGTGCTCTCCGGACTTTGGCGCCGACGCCGTGCTCGACCGATTCGGGCAAATCCGTCCCAAGGTGCTGTTCGCGACGGACGGCTATTTCTACAACGGTAAGAGCATCGACTGTCTGCCCGTGGTTAGAGACGTGGCCGCGCGCCTGCCCGACCTGGCCGGCATCGTGATGGTGCCGTATCGCACGGCCACACCCGACGTTCGCTCGCTGCCGAACGCGTGCCTATTCGGCGCGCTGCTCGAGAATCGCGCAGCCCCACACTATGAGCCGGTCGCGTTCGACGCGCCGCTCTACATTCTTTACTCCTCGGGCACCACCGGTGTGCCGAAGTGCATCGTGCACAGCGTGGGCGGCACGCTGATCCAGCACTTGAAGGAGCACGTGCTGCACACCGACATCAAGCCCGGCGATGCGGTGTTCTACTTCACCACCTGCGGCTGGATGATGTGGAACTGGCTCGTGTCGGCGCTCGCCTCCCGCGCCACGCTTGTGCTCTACGACGGCGCTCCCTTGCACCCCGATCCCGGCATCCTCTGGCGCCTAGCCGAGCAAGAGCACGTGGCTGTGTTCGGAACGAGCGCGAGATATTTGAGCGCGCTCGAGAAATCGGGCTTCGAGCCGCTCCGGCACCACGCACTGCCGGCGCTGCGCACGATCTTGTCGACGGGCTCGCCGCTCGGGCCCGCGAGTTTCGACTACGTATACGAGCACGTGAAAACGGACGTGCAGCTCGCCTCGGTGGCCGGCGGCACGGATTTGATTTCATGCTTCGCGTTCGGCAACCCATTGCTGCCCGTGTACCGCGGCGAGCTGCAATGCCGCGGCCTCGGCATGAAAGTGGAGATCTTTACGGCAGACGGGCGCTCGGTGCGCGAGCAAAAAGGCGAGCTCGTTTGCACCGCCCCATTCCCGTCGATGCCGATCGGCTTCTTGAACGACGACGATGGCCACAAGTATCGCGCCGCGTATTTCGAGCGCTTTCCGAACGTTTGGCACCATGGCGACTACGCCGAGCTCACGGCGCATGACGGCCTGGTGATCTACGGCCGCTCCGACGCCGTGTTGAATCCCGGCGGCGTGCGCATCGGTACCGCCGAGATCTACCGCATCGTCGAATCGTTTGCGGAGATCGCGGAGAGCATCGTCGTCGGCCAAGAATGGAGCGGCGACACGCGTATCGTGCTGTTCGTTCGCCTGCAACCCAACGCCGCTCTGGACGCGGCGCTCGAGGCCCGCTTGCGCGAGGCGATCAAGCGCCGCGCGAGCCCGCGGCACGTGCCGGCGAAGATTCTGGCGGTGGCCGATATTCCGCGCACGATGAACGGCAAGATCGTGGAGCTCGCCGTGCGCGAGGCGATCCATGGCCGGCCCGTGGGCAATCGCGATGCGCTCGCAAATCCCGAGGCCCTGGCGCACTTCGTCGATCGGCCGGAGCTGAAGGAGTGATGGGGCCACTCGCCCTCTATCGCCGGCGCGTGGAACGCGGCGAGCTCGCCGCCGACTTGGCGCAGGCGCGCGCGGCGGAAGCGCTCGAGCGCCTCTATCGCGATTTGCAGCGGGCCTCGTCGCGCCGCGGCTGGCGGGCCAAGCTCGCCAAAGTCGCCGGCCGACGCTCTGCGCCGGTCCGCGGCCTTTATCTTTGGGGCAGCGTAGGCCGCGGCAAGACGCTTCTCATGGATCTCTTCTTCGAGGCGCTGCCGTTCCCGGACAAGCGCCGCCAGCACTTCCACCGTTTCATGGCCGGCGTGCACGAGCGGTTGAAGGTGCACCGCAACGTCGAAGAGCCGCTCGAGAGCGTGGCGGAGGAAATCGCGGGCGATACGCGCGTCATCTGCTTCGACGAGCTGTCCGTTACGGACATCGCCGACGCGATGCTGCTCGGCAACTTGTTCGCCGGACTGTTCGCGCGCGGCGTAACGCTGGCTGCCACGTCGAACCTTGCGCCCGGCCAGCTCTATAAAGGCGGACTGCAACGGCAACGCTTTCTACCCACGATCGCGTTGCTGAAGGAGCGCTGCGAGGTGGTGCACCTCGACGGCGGCGTGGACTACCGGCTGCGCGCGCTCGAGCGCGCCGACGTGTACCAGACGCCGACGGGCCCTGTCGCCGAAGAGCGCCTCGCGGAGTTCTTTAGCGCCATTGCGCCGGACGACGGCGATCGCGGCGGCGAGCTCGAGCTGCTTCGCCGCCGCGTGGCGTACCGGCGCGCCGCCGACGGCGTGATCTGGTTCGATTTCGCACAGATCTGCGACGGCCCGCGCAGCCAGGACGACTACATCGAGCTGTCGCGGCTCTATCAGACTGTGCTCGTCTCGAATGTGCCGCGCTTCGATCGCACGCTCGAAAACCAAGCGCGCCGCTTCATCGCCTTGGTGGACGAGTTCTACGACCGGCGAGTGAAGTTGATCTTGTCGGCCGAAGCCCCGGCCGCGGAGCTGTACGAAGGCGAGCGCCTACGGCACGACTTCAAGCGCACGCAGAGCCGTTTGCACGAGATGCAAAGCCACGACTACCTCGCGGAAGCGCACCGCCCGTAGCGGTGCGCTCAACCGATTTTGGTGCGGACCTCGATCAGCTCGGGAAAGAACGTGGTGTCGAGCGCGCGTTGCAGGAATTTCACGCCCGATGTGCCGCCCGTGCCGGCCTTGCCGCCGATGATGCGCTCCACGGTTTTCATGTGATGGAAGCGCCACGACTGAAAGTTGATCTCCACGTCCACGAGCCGCTCCGAGACTTCATACGCGGCCCAGTACTGGTCGGGGTGCTGATAGATGGTTTGAAGCACCTCGACGACGCCGGGATGATGCTCGTAGTTCTGAGTCCAGTCGCGCTCGACGCGCGCCTCGGGCACGCGATGGCCGACGCGGTAGAGATAACGTAGGAACTCGTCGTATAGACCGGGACGTTCGAGCGCGTACTTGAGCTCGCGGTAATACTCGAGATGATGGCTGAAGCGCGCGAGTACGCCGCGATCCTTGCGGCCGAGCTTGAACTCCAGCAACCGGTACTGCGGCGACTGAAAGCCCGACGCCGAGCCGAGCGCGTCGCGGAACGCAGCGTATTCCGTGGGGGTGAGCGTGGCGAGCACGGACCATTGATTGATGAGCTGGTGCTGCACCTGCTTCACGCGATTCAAGATCTTGATGGTGCGCGGTAGCTCGTCGCGCTTCAGGCATTCGATGGCGGCGTCGAACTCATGCAGGATCAGCTTGAACCACAGCTCGGCCACTTGATGCTGAATGATGAACAGCATCTCGTCGTGCTCGGGGGCATCGCTGATCGGCTTTTGTGCGTCGAGCAGCTTGTCGAGCTGTAGATAGAGGTCGTAGCGCACGTCGCTCGCGGCCTGCGCCTCGGCTTCTACGGCCGCCGTAACGTCTTTCTCGGGCTCGATTTTCTTGGTCATCGTGCAGACTCGGGCGGCCTGAAGCTGGCGGTGCACTATAACCCACGCGCCCGCCGTACCGTAGCGTGCGGCCGAGCCGCTGCGGCGGCGGGGCAACAGTTCCTGCCCGTGCGCCGATCTGGGACAATATTCAGATGGCGAATAACAACACCCGGCCCGCGATCGGCCGGCTCGTGCTCCTGCGGCACGGGCAAAGCGATTGGAATCAAAAGAATCTGTTCACCGGCTGGACCGACGTCGATTTGACGGCTCAAGGCCGCGACGAGGCGCATCAGGCCGGCCGTACGCTGGCCGCAGCGGGCGTCACTTTCGACGTCGCGTTCACATCGGTGCTCGTGCGCGCCGTACGCACGCTGTGGATCGTGCTCGACGAGATGAAGCTCATGTGGATCCCCGTCGAGCGCTCGTGGCGCTTGAACGAGCGCCACTACGGCTCCCTGCAAGGTCTCGACAAGGCACAGACCACGGCGAAACACGGCGAAGCGCAGGTGAAGATCTGGCGCCG
>CAMPKU010000039.1 GCA_946887385.1 uncultured Gammaproteobacteria bacterium | reverse complement strand
CGGCGGCTCGGGGAGCGGCGTCGGGTGCTGGCGTCGACTTTCATCGTGCCTGGCACCCCGCCGCCCGGCGGCGGCGCCGGGCCCGGCGGCCGCCTGATGCGCTGACCGCCGCGCGAACGATGGACGAGACGCTACTCGATCGGCTCGCGATCGCCGACGTCGTCAACCAGTGGGTGTTGTGGAGCGACTCCGGCGAGTGGAATCGCTTTGCCACGGTGTGGCACGACGACGGCTGGATGACGGCTACTTGGTTTCAGGGTCCGGCCACGGAGTTTCAGAAAGCCCGGCGCGCCGGCTTCGAGCGCGGCGTCAATATCATTCATTTTCTCGGCGGCATCTCGATCGAGCTTGCAGAGCAACGCGCCATCGCCCAAACGAAAATGACGATCAACCAACGCGCGACGGTCGACGGCGTGCTCGTCGACGTCGTATGCACGGGTCGCTTCTACGACTTCTTCGCGAAGCGCAAAGGGCGCTGGGCGATCGTGAGGCGGCAACCGATCTATGAGAAGGATAGGCTCGACCCCGTCGAGCCCGGCCGCACGCTGACGCTCGACCCTGCGCTTCTGGCGCGGTTCCCGGAAGGCTATCGGCATTTGGGCTACTTGCAGTCCAAAGCTGGATTCGACGTGCGTCTCGGTCTGCCGGGACTGCGCGGCGCCGAGGTCGAAAAGCTGTACGGCGAAGGCGCGGCCTGGCTCGCGGGCTCGCCTCAACCTGGCGTGCCGCTCTAGCGAAGCTAGTGGGCCCCGTGCCGATACGCCGCGAAAAAGCGCGCGACGACGCGTTCGGCGTGGGTGCGGATCACGGCCTCGCTCGGCTGCGGCTGCGTCACATACCAGGTTGGCTTGTACCAACGTTGAAACAGCATGCCGACGAAGAACTCCGCGGCCTCCGCCGCGTCGTCGATGGCGAAGATCTCGCGGTTCCTCAGCGCCTCGAGGTAAATGGCAAGCTGGCGTTGGCTCTTCTGCGGGCCGCGCTCCCAATACATTTGCGCCAGATCCGGAAAACGCTCGCGCTCCGCAACCACTAGGCGGATCACGGCGCGATGGCGCGGCGAGAACACTACCTTCTGCCGGCTCACGGCGAACTCGGTTAGCACGATGCGCGCGTTGGCGCTGACATCGAGTGCAGCACCAATGTCGCTGTTGGCCACGATGTTGTCGATCACCGAGCGGAACAGATCTTCCTTGGTGGGAAAGTACGCGTAGAGCGTGGACTTGGAACCGCCGCTGCGCTCGAGGATCGCGTCGATGGATGCTTGCTCGTAACCCGCGGTAAGAAAAATCTCGGTGGCCGCTTCTAGAATTTTCGCGAGACGCGCTCGCCCCCGGGCCGATTGCGGCTGAATGCGATGAATCGCGAGGCTCGTGGTACTCATTGCTCCCCCGTTTGCCTAAGGGCGCTCGGTTACGATGTCCTCGACGGGCCGCCGCTTTTGAGTCGGGATCGCCTTCGGAGCTCCGTACCAGAACAAGCCGACCACGGATTCCTTCTGCGAATCGATGCCGAGCAACTCATAGAATCGCTGCTGCCTCGTCACACCACCGGTCGTCCACTTGACGCCGATGCCTTGGAGCCATAGGTATAGCATTAGATTTTGGACCGCACAACAGCACGCGGCATAGTTTTCGCGGTCGGCCAGTGCGTCTTCGCTGCGCGCGCTCGTCAGCACGAACATGCCGGGAATCGCCTCGAGGCGCGCGCGACGCACGGCGCCGACGCGCTCACCCTTGGCTGCCACATCGAGCTCAACCGCAAGATCCACCACGGCGCCCATCGTCGCGGGCCCGAGCAGATAGAACCGCCACGGCTCCGTCAAGCGATGATTGGGGGCCCACCGCGCAACGTCGATCGCGGCGCGCAGGCGGTCGACGTCGATAGGCTCCGGCAGAAACAAGTCGATCGAGCGGCGGCTGCGCAGCACTGCCGCGAAGTCTTCGACTTGTGCCGATCCAGGTGCCAACACGGGGTTCTCCGACGCTACGAGCGCGCCAACGATAGCACGGCCCGCGGGCGCTCAGCTCACAGCAGCGCGAGGTGTTGCTCGCCGAAACGGCGAGCGAAGAATTCGAAGGCCGCGTTGCGTAGCTTCGGAAAAAAGACGATCGAAGTTCGGTGGCCGGTAGCCAAGTACAGCGCCTCGGGAGACCCCATCGACGTCCACAGCCGCTGCTGAGACTCGAACGGGATGATGGCGTCCGTGCGAGTGAGGATCATGAGCACGCGTTCGGCGTCGATATAGGGCGCCAGCGCGAGCGGGTCGAGCTCGAGCGCCGCGTCGAGTTTCGCGCCTAGCGCTTCGCGGCTCGTGCCCTGGCTCTCGGCGAGGTCGTCGACCATGCGCGAGACGCGCCGATAGTTCGTGTTTGCGAGCAGATACGACCAATCGCCGCCGGCCATGGCGATGACAAGCGCACTGATTCGCCCGTCGAGCGCCGTGAGCATCACGGCATCCATCGCACCCAGGCTCACGCCGAACATACCGATACGCGCCGGGTCGAGCTCCGGTTGGCGCTCGATCCAATCGAGAACGCGACTGTAGTCTCTTAGGTTGCCGCGCACGGTTTCCACCGGCGCCGTCAGCGCCTCGAGCGGATCACGCCCGCGCGTCACCACCACGGCGGCCAGTCCTTGATTCGCGAAGTAGCGCGCAAAGAACCGCGGGATGGCGAGCTGGCCGTTGAAGATCGGCAGCAACATGACGACCGGAGTGCGCGCATCGCCCTCGACGTCGTAATACTCGAACGCGAGGGGCTCCTGCGAGTCCGTGGCGGCCGGCAATGCAAGCTCGTGGACTACGAAATGTGCTCGCTCGCGGATTTCGCTGCCGCCGGCCGCGCGGGACAACTGCAGCGACGCATTCGTGAACTTTTGCGCGTCGAGCGGCAGCGCGTCGGGCCCCCGATAGTCCTGCGAAAGCGGAACGTATGTGGTGCATGCCGCGAGCGCCAACGCGATCGGTAACGCGCTCGCCCACTTGGCCAGTCCTGCGGCCGTAAAGTCCATCGATCCAGCGCCTCCTCTTACCATCGTACTAAAGAACGCAGCACAGCGCCGCGTGCCAAACGCGAGCGTGGGCAGTCTGTTTTACCTAAGGAGGGGAGAAACGAGCGTACCGATTCACGCCCGTAACCGCCGTGTGAGGCGGTACACGAATCCCGGCGGCAAGTTCAGCGCGGCAATGCCGAGCAGCGTGCTGTCGACGCGCAGCAAGGCGCGCAGATCCCGGTCGACAGGGCAGCGTCCGCCGTATGTGAACTGATGCAGGTACCCGTTCGGCTGCAATAATTGCAGCGACTGCTCCAAGATGCGGTAGCGCTTGTCGGGGGAAAAACAAAGCAGCGGCAGGCCGCTGACGACGAAGTCGAACGCAGAATCGGCGCCGAGCGCGCGCTCGAGCTCCAGCGCATCGGCGGCAATCACGGTGCAGCGCGGGAAGCGCCGCTCCAGAATCTTCACGAACTGCCGCTCCCGCTCGACGAGATACAAGTTTTCCGGAGCCATGCCGGTGGCGAGCAATGCCTCCGTGACCGTTCCCGTGCCCGCACCGAGCTCGACGACGCGCGACTCGGGGCCCACGTCCTTCGCCATGAGCTTGGCGAGCGACTTGCCGCTCGGCGCGAGGGCGCCCATCGCGAGCGGATTGCGGATCCACCCTCTGAAGAAGTGGCCCAGGTCATCTGAAGTGTGAGACTGCTGGAGCTCTTGAGCAGACATGCGATCGCCTTTCCTCGCAGGAGCGGAGAATGCCGTGGTGTGCGTGAAGCTAGTTGGCGCGAATTCGTACGTTGCGGAACATCACGCGGCCCGCGCCATATTGAAGCGCGATCGGGCCCGCCGCCAATCTATCGTCATTAGTGTCGATTGTGGTTTGACCGTTCAATCGCACTACGAGATGAGTGCCGTGCGCGGAGATTTCATAACGATTCCACCGATCCCCCGTAGAGAGCATGACCAAAGGCTCTGCGACGTCGACGATGGCGCCCGTGCGGTAGGCGGGATCCGGCCGCTGGTCGAAGATGTTCACCTCGTAACACGTGGCGGCACCCACGTCGCTCGGATCGGCGCAGCGAATGAAAACGCCGCTATTCGCGTCGGGCGTGACCCAAAACTCTAAATCGAGGTCGAAGTCGCCGTACGAGGCGGCCGTGAGCAAGAAGCCGGTGCCGGCGTCCGCCGCAACGGCGCCATCCATGAGCTGCCAGTTTGCATCGCCGACTGGCTGCCAGCCGGCCAGGCTGCTGCCGTCGAACAGCGTTTCCCATTGGCCGCCCGCCGCAACCGACTGCGGCGCTTGCTCGCCGCCTGGCGAGCAGGCGCTCGAGGCGGCGACGGCAATCACGATGGCGATGCGCTTCGTTCGCATGAGCCCCCCGGCGTCGGCGATGGCCGCACTTCGGAGCGGCTCGCCTGATTTTCCGCGGAGCTTAGCAGCACGCCCCGGCGAACACTATCGCGCGCGCAGCGAAGGCGTCTAATTAAAGCGGAGGCGCGGCCGGCGGCGCGATGCCCGCGGCCTCGTAGGCGTTCAACCGGTTGTACAGCGTGTTCAGGCTAATGCCGAGCGTCTCCGCTGCGGCACGCTTGTCGCCGTTCAAATGCTCGAGCGTACGCATGATCAGCTCGCGTTCCACGTCGCGAATGGAGCGGCCGATGGCGAGCCCTTGCTGACCGTTCTGCTCGTTGAACGGGCTGTCGAACCGTTCCGGCAGGCGCAGCACCGAGTCGCCCGGGTCGGACATGATGGCTGCGCGCAGCACGACATGCCGGAGCTCGCGGACGTTACCGGGCCAGTGATACGCCCGCAGCCGCGCGGCATCTTCGGCGGAGAACTTGCGCGTCTCCGTACCCGCGGCGGTTTTCGCCTGCCCAAGGAAATGGTCGACGAGCAGCGGTACGTCCTGGATGCGCGCGCGCAGCGGCGGCAGCGTGATCGGAAACACGCTGAGCCGGTAGTACAGATCTTCGCGCAGTGCCTTGTCCGCGATGGCCTTCTTCGGATCGCGGTTCGTCGCGGCAACGGTGCGCGCATCGACGGGAACTTCGCGCTCGCTGCCCACGGGTAGCACCGAGCCTGTTTCCAGCACGCGCAGAAAGTGCGGCTGAAGCTCGACCGGCATTTCGGCAAGCTCGTCGAGGAACAACGTGCCGCCGTCGGCGCGCTTGAAAAATCCGGGATGGCGGCGCACGGCCCCCGTGAAGCTGCCCTTCTCGTGACCGAACAGCTCGCTCGCTGCGAGCTCGCGCGAAAGGGAACCGCAGTTGACCGCCACGAATTGACCAGGACGTTCGCTCGCGCGGTGAATCGACTCGGCGACAAGCTCCTTGCCTGTGCCCGTCTCGCCCAAGATCAGCACGGGACTCGGCGTGCGCGCCACCTTCTCGATCTGCTCGTACACGGCCAACATCGCCGGCGATTCGCCGATGAGGCAGCCGAAGTGCAGATTGCCGATCGTTGCTCCGTTCGATCCTGTCGAACGATCGACGTCGGTTTCCACCGTGCGCAGCAATTCGCTGCTGCCGATGGGTTTCGTCAAATACGAGACCGACGGGCCGCTCAAGTTCTTGATCAGCGACTTGATGCCGGGATGGCCGGTGATAAAGACCACGCGTTTCACCGGGCTCGCGCGCAACTCCTCGAGCAGCTCGAGACCATTGCCGTCAGGCAGCATGAGGTCGAGCAGCAAGACATCGGGCGGCACGCCGCCGAGCAGCCGGCGCGCACTCTCGAGGCGCTCCGCGCTCTCGACGGTGTGCCCGTGCAGCTGCAGCATTTCCGTCGCTGCCGCAACAAAATCCGGTTCGTCGTCCACTAACAAGACGTTCGCCATGGATACCCCGCCAACGGTGATTCTTCGTCGTAGGCCGGATACGCCGGCCGCGCTCTTGGTCACTCGAGCTTGCAAGCATTCTACATCCAACCGTCGATGCAACGCTTGCATGTCGCCGATCGACGACTGGAACGCCGGAACGGTGTGCACGCGTAGAATGGCAGTGCGAGCTCCAGCAAGGCGCCGCCTGCAAGGCCGTCTTGCGGTGCTCGCGACTGCGGGCGCCGCGCACGAGCGCGGGGTTTTGATCGCTGCGAGATCAAATGGTTGCACGCGATAGTTTCACCATAATCGATTTCGCGCTCCGTGCTTGAGTCAACGCGCGGCCCGCGATGGCGCATCGCGGTAGTCGCCGTCGTTGCCGTGTTGCTCCTCGCCGTGGGAACGGCCATGGCCTTCCGTACGGCGCCCGCTGGCGCCCTCGTTTTACTTGCAGGCGGTGCAACGCTCCTCGCCGCTCTCCTGCTCGTCGCCGGCCGCCGTGCGCCCCGCGCCGAACGACCGCCAACCTCCCGATTACAGCTGCTGCAAGCCATCCCGCGGCCGGTGTTCGTCGTGCAGGCGTGGAAGCCGGGCCGGCCGAACCTCTATGTCAACGCCGCGTATTCCGAGCTCACGGGGTATCCCGCCGACGAAGCGCTGGCCGAGGGGTTCGACGCTTTCGCGATCTTCGCCGACCCGGCGGCCGCCGCGGCGCTTCCCCGCGAATTGACCGCTAGTCCCCGCACGCACGTGGCGGTCCGGCGACGCGACGGTTCGACGATTGCTGCCCTTCTCGAGGTTTGGCCGTTGCGCGACGGCGACGGCGGGCCCGGCGTAGTCGGGCTGCTCGAACGCGACGACGCCGGCGCGCCGCCTGCCGAACGCCGGCTGGGCGGGCGAAACCACGCGGCGTTGGCCGCTGCGCCCGCCGCAGGGGCGGCGAAGCTCGATTTCCTGTCGTGGCTGAGCCATGAGCTGCGTTCGCCGCTGAACGCATGCGTCATGTGGCTCGACGTCTTGGCGCTCGCCCCACAACCGGACAAAGTCGCGAAGGCCGCCGAAGCCATCAAGCGCAACCTCGCTCGGCAAACGAAGCTCGTGAACGATCTCAGCGATGCGGCGAAGATCTCCAGCGGAGGGCTCGAGGTTCAGCTCAAGCCGCTAGACGCTATCGCGCTGCTTCGCGCCAACCTCGACGCCTGGCAACTGCTGGCCATTGGCAGGCAGCTCGCGTTCCACCACGACATCGAGCCGGCGGCTGCGCAGGTCGAGGCCGATCCCGAGCGACTGCTACTAGCCCTGAACCACCTCATCGACAACGCCGTGGCGAGCACTCCGGCAGGCGGGCGAGTCGAGCTGCGGGCGCGAGTCGAGGACGACCTCGTCGTGGAGGTCGAGGACACGGGCGGCACGCTGTCGGCTGACGACGCCGCGCACTTGTTCGAGCCGCTCTGGCGCTCGGCCGCCAGCACCAAGGGCCGCGCAGGCATCGGTCTGGGATTAGCGATTGCGCATCACATCGTCGCCCAGCACGGCGGCGCGCTCACGGCCAAAAACGGCAGCGCCGGTGCGCTATTCGCCGTGCGGCTACCGCTCGCCGCTGCGCCGGCGGCAGCCCGTACATCGGCTTAACGCCGTTCCGCACCGCGTCGCCCGACCACGTCCGGCGGATCAGGCACCGGTGGCGGCATCTCCGGCACCTTCGGTTCGGCGGGCTCCGGCGGATCGTCGATCACGGGCACTTCCGGCTCGCGCGGATCGCGGTGGCTAGATGCATCGAGCATCGGGGGCACTCCTGAAGGGTGCCGCAGAGGTGCAAGGCACATGCCAGGCGAGCGGCTGCCGGCTTGCAGTTTCTCCAAGCCCTCCCAAAAAAGCCGCGAGCGCGTGCGGCGCAGAATCGAGCGACCGAGATTCCACCGCGGCCACTTCGTTGGCACGAGGTTTGCTATGTGGCAGGTACGGTCCAATTGAGGAGGTTCACGGGTGAGCAGAGGCGCTGGGGAAATCGAAGACGATGGTGAGGCTTACGCCTCGTCCACCAAGGGCAGCGCGCGGCGTCGCGTCGATGCCTACCACGAGGCCATGCGGGAGCGGCGCGCATTGACAGAGCTCGAGCAGCCGTTCATCGAGATTCGAGCGTGGCCGCCGCCGCGGTACTAGCCGCGCGGCTCCGCGAGTAATACCGCGATGCGCACATCCCCGTCGATCGTGCTGCTCGCGGCCTTGCTGGTCGGCCCATGGA
Source organism: uncultured Gammaproteobacteria bacterium (assembly GCA_946887385.1). The sequence goes on along the minus strand of CAMPKU010000039.1, from coordinate 14,498 downwards.
CGGGCTGCGACCGCGCCCCGGTAACCACCCCGCCCGCAGAACCACCGCGGGAACGAGCCCCGATACGACAAGTGGCGCCGGACGAGGCCAACGACACGGTATTGCTCGTCGCAACGCGCCGTCTCGGCTGACTCATTGGCTCTCGCCCTTTTAGGGCGCCGCGCCTTCTCGCGGCACGATCGAGATGGCGCCATTTCGTTCCAGCACGGCGCGCTCGATTTGATCGAGCTTTTGGAGCCCGTGGGCCTCACGGGCCGCACGCAAAATATCCTCTTCGTCGACGCGCTCGATATGCATACGGCTGCGAAGCGGAACCCCATCGCGCAGGATCACCAGCGGCTGCCCTTCTAAAGTTCGATCTAGACGCGGCGACCAGCGCTTCACGAGCGACAGCAGCACGTCGCTGCCAACGAGCACGACGATCAGCAAGAACGCGCCGGTTATCGACGAGTCGTCGCCAATGAGCGCCTGCTGCGTGGTCTCCGCAACGATCAGCAACAGCACGAAATCGAAGGTCGTGGCGTTACGGAGCGAGCGCTTGCCGCTCACGCGGAAAATCAACAACAGGAACAAGTAGACGGCAATGCCGCGAATCACGAGCTCCATGCTGCGCCTCCTAGGGGAATATCAGTTGCCGAATGACGATCGCCTGCCCGTCGTCGGCGCCAAGCTCGCCCATGAACCGGCCCGCTCGCTCGGGTTTTAGCGTGAAACGCACCGAGAGGCGCTCTTGCGGCGTTCGGGTTTGGAACCTGTAATAGACCCGGCCCGAATCTGCGACCGTCTCCGTAAACGCCGGCAGCACGCTTTCGATCGCAAAGCCGTCGAGGTATCCACGAGCGACCCAAAGGTCGGTTTCACCTTGCTCGGGAGTCCACTCGACCACGAGATCGAGCGGCGCGTGGGCGCGGGCAAAGCGCGCGTAGTGAACCGTGAGCGTGCCCGCGCGCGCTTCGGCACGGCTCAGCCAACCGTCGCCGAACACACCGAGCAGCGCCGCGATCGTCACCGCGAGCATCACCACCCACCCCGTCCGCTCGAAGACCCAACTTCGCCGGTAGCATCGCGTGCGCTCGTACCGAGATGGGTTGCCCGTCATGCAGCGGAAGTCGCCAGGCGCTCGCGCGCGACGTCGTTGTTTTTGCAAGACACATGCCACTAGCGCTCGGGCCGCGCGCGCGCCGCTGGCATTCTCCTTGCATCGGTGCAGCTGTTTGCGAACCGACTCGGAGGCAACATGGAAGAGAAGAACCAGGGCGAAGGGAATCGCGAAGCCGATCGGCGCTACCGCCGCGGCGTGCGCGAAACGGTCGAGGAGACGACGGAGGAAGAGCGCGCGCGGCGGGCGCGCACGCTCACGCCCGAAGAGCAACAGGCCGCGCAGCGCGCCGAGGAAGAAGGCAAAGCGCGAAAACGCCCTACTACGTCCGAACGGGAAATCTAATCGTGGCGAAATGCGGCCGGTGCGGTAACGAATACGACCAGGCTTTCACGATCCTGTCGGCCAACGGCGATCGGCACGTTTTCGACTGTTTCGAGTGCGCGATCGGCGCGCTCGCGCCGGAGTGTGCGCGCTGCGGCGTGAAGATCATCGGCCACGGCGTACAAGCGTACGGGGCAATCTACTGCTGCGCGCACTGCGCACGCGGCGAAGGCGTCGATCGCGTGCGGGACCGCGTTTCCTAAGGCCGAGCGGTCAGAGGTCAGTGCGGCCTGCTGCCGCTTACCAGCCGGCGCAACTCCGCGGGATCCAGAGGCTTCGTGAAACGGCAATCGAACCCGGCGGCCGTTGCTTGCTCGCTGTTGTCGCTCGGGCCCCAGCCCGTGACTGCCACGAGCAACGTGTCGCGGCTCCAGTCCTGATTACGGATGCGCCGCGCCGCTTCATACCCGTCGAGCCGCGGCATGCCAATGTCCATGAGCACGATGTCGGGCTGGAACTTCTCGGCCTGCTCAACGGCATCGAGCCCGTCGCTGGCGATCCGCACGTCGTTACCCATGAGGCGCAGCAGCATGCCCATGCTCTCCGCGGAATCCGCGTTGTCGTCGGCGATTAGAATTCGCTGCGGCGTAGCGCGCTGCTCCGCTGCCTTCTCGACCGGCCGCTGCGCGGCTTTCGGTTGAGCGTAAGCCGTACTCGCTACGGGCAAGCACACCTCGAACTCGGCCATGCCGTCGCTATCGCTGTGTGCACTCACCGTGCCGCCGTGCATCTCTACAAGATGCTTGACCAGTGTGAGCCCCGCCGTAAAACCGCTTTGCGATCTGCCGTCGGCCATCTCGGTGCTCTCCAGGGCATCGGCGAACACCTCGTTAGCCGTATCTCCGGCGACGGCCCTACCCCGTGCGCGTACGAACACGGTCACCGTGGACCCGGCACCCTCCGCGGAAACCACGATGTGGCCACCCCGGTCCATGCGCCGAGCAGCGTTATTCATGAGATTGGAGAAGACTCGCGCCAACCGCTTCGGATCCGCATCGAGTGCGATGGCTTCGCGCGGCAGCTGCAGCACCAGCGTGTGACGCGCGGCCTCGATCCACGGCCGGGACTGGTCCGCGGCGCGCTCGAGGATGGCATCGAGCAATACGCGCTGCCGCGCGAGCTCAACGTGGCCGAGCACCACTTGATTGGCGTCGAGCAGGTCATCCGCCAACCGCCCGATCTGCTGGAGCTGCCGCTCGATCATGGCATACGCCGAATGCTCGACCGGCGAGCGGGTGCGGTCGTTGGCCCGGATGATCTCGAGCGCGTTGCGCAACGGCGCCAGCGGATTGCGCAGCTCATGGGCCAGCACCGTAAAAAACTCGCGCTTGCGCTCTTCGCCGGTGCGCCGATGCTGCGTGAGCTCCCGGCGCTCGTACGCGGCGGCCAAGTAGCAAAGCGCTGTATCGATGAGCGTTAGGTCGCCCGCCTCGAAACGCTCCTTCGTGCGGGATGCGAGAACCACGGCACCTTGTACGTGCTGCTCGATGACGAGCGCGCCGATCACGGCACTCGCGAATCCGAGATCGCGGAAGACTGCCGAGCGCTGACCTGTACGCTCACGCAGGCAATCGAGCACCAGCGTGCGACGGCCCGTGTGTCTCTGCTCCGCCACGACGCTCGCGATCAGCGTGCTCGAAATCGCCGTGTCGGAAAAGCCTAGCGCGTCGTCGAGCGCAAACGGCTGATCCGGCTGCGTCGCCACGAAGCACGCGAACGCGTCGAGCTCGAGCACGGGCGCGAGTCTCGCGAACGCGGCGCGAAAGTCGCCGCCGCCACCCGTCAGCAGCGCGTCGGCGCAGTCCCGCAATACCTCGAGCCGCTCGTCGGTCGAGGCTGCGGCCGTGCCAGTCTCTGCAGGCGAGATGCGGCTCGACGAGAATCGCGAGCCGTTTGGCTCGGCCACAGCGGGTTCGCCGCCGTCAGTCGTCGCGGCGGCGGCGGCGATCTCGGGTGTCATCGGCTTCATCTTGGATGGCATCGCCGGCTCTTTCGACGTCGCGACCGACCCCCTCTACCGTGTTGCAGGCCGATAGCAGCAGAGCACCCGCCGCGGAGGCCAGTGGAATCAAAATACCCGCGTATTTCCTCGCCATCGTCGTCACTCCCACTCGCGGGCATCGGCCCGCAAGGTGGTAGTGCAGAAACCGTGCCAGCGCAGCGGTTGCGCTGGCACAACGCTTGCATCGATGGCGTATCACCTCGTCCAGCGTAGCAATGCTTTCGAGAGCGTTCCCCACAACGGCGGCAAACCGGACCGGAACCTTACTCGCGGAACGGTATTCGTCGGTACGTGGGGCGACTCTGGCGCTAGCCGCGCCGCTCGCCGTCGAAGACCAGGTGGTACAGCCCTGTCCCGAAGCCAGCCCGACCAAATGGCATTTAGGCCACACCAGTTGGTTCTTCGAGCGTTTCGTGCTGTGCACCCAGCAGCGCGGGTATGAGCCCGTCGACCACCGCTACGAGCATGTGTTCAATTCCTACTACAACACGGTCGGCGCGCTGCAACCCCGCGACAGCCGCGGGCTGCTGAGCCGGCCTACGGTCGCGCAAATTTGCGATTATCGTTCCCGTATCGACGAAGCGGTTCGCCGCCTGATCGAGTCCCGCCCGGACGATCTCGAGCTCGCCGGCCTGATCGAGCTCGGCCTGAATCACGAGCAGCAGCATCAAGAGCTGCTGCTCACGGACGCCAAACAGGTTCTGTTCGCGAACGTGATCGACAGTGCCTACCGCGCCGACGCCGCGCCGCCGAGAGCGAGCGCCAGCATACCGCTCGAGTTTCGTTTCGAGGCGGCACGCCTCGCCGACATCGGCGCCGAAGCCGGCGCATTTGCATTCGACAATGAGCTCCCGCGGCATCGGGAGTGGCTCGAAGCGTATTCCTTAGCCAATCGACTCGTTACGAACGGCGAGTACCGGGAGTTCATCCGCGCCGGCGGCTATACGGCGCCGCAGCTCTGGCTCGCCGACGGATGGACGACGGTGCGAGACCGCAGCTTAAAGCGGCCGCTGTACTGGTCGCACGACCTCGAGCGAGAGTTCACGCTCGGCGGCTGGCGCACACTCGACGCCCACGCGCCCGTCTGCCACGTCAGCTTCTACGAGGCAGCCGCCTTCGCCGCATGGTCCGGCGCCCGGCTGCCCACCGAAGGCGAATGGGAGAACGTCGCTGCGCCGCAGACGCCCGTGGAGGGCAACTTGCTCGACACCGGTTGGCTGCACCCGGCCGCCGCGCCGCGAGAGTCGCCGCAGCGCTCTTACCGCCAAGTGTGGGGGGACGTCTGGGAATGGTGCGCATCCGCGTATAGGCCCTACCCGGGCTTTCGGCCGCTTGCGGGCTCACTCGGCGAGTACAACGGCAAGTTCATGTGCAACCAGTGGATCGCTCGGGGCGGTTCGTGCGTGACGCCGGCGGGGCACGTTCGCGCGAGCTACCGCAACTTCTTCTATCCGCAGGATCGCTGGCAGTTCCTCGGCATTCGCCTCGCGAAGGATGCTTAGCTCTGGCGCGCGACTTGCAGCGGCAGCGTATCGCCGAACCAAAAAGGGAGCCTGCGATGGATGGACGCGTGCCCGCGCTCGCGACTAGCGAAAGCCCCACGACGAGCCTTGCGAAGTGGCGACACGAGATCCTGGCGGGCCTCACCTCGCCGCAAAAACGTCTTTCCCCGAAGTACCTTTACGACGAGCGCGGCTCTGAGCTGTTCGACGAAATTTGCGCGCTGCCCGAGTACTACGCCACACGCACCGAGATCGGGTTGCTGCGCACGAACGGCTCGGACATCGCGGCACTCGTGGGTCCGCACGCAGGCGTGGTCGAGCTCGGCGCCGGATCGAGCTTGAAGGCGCGTCTGTTGCTCGGTTGCCTCGATCAGCCGGCCCTTTACCTGCCCGTGGACATTTCGGCGGCTTATCTCGCTCAACAAGCCGCCGCGGTCGCTGAAGCGTTTCCCCACGTAGCCGTGCAACCGGTGTTCGCCGACTTCACGCAGCCGTTCCCGTTGCCTGCTGCGTTGGCTCGGCGGCGCGCGCTCGTGTTCTTTCCCGGTTCGACGATCGGCAACTTGTCTCGCGTGCGAGCCGCAGCGCTGCTCGCGTCGCTCGCGCAACGGATACGCAGAAGCGGGCTTTTGATCGGGGTCGATATCTGCAAAGACCCTAATGTGCTGCGCGCCGCCTACAACGACAGCCGTGGCGTCACCGCTGAATTCAATTTGAACCTCTTGGCACGGCTGAATCGCGAGCTGAACGCCGAATTCGATCTAGACGCCTTCGAGCACCGCGCCGTTTACGATGCGCCGCAGGCGCGAATCGAGATGCGGCTCGTGAGCCGTCGAGCGCAAACGGTGAGCGTGTCCGGTGTACCGATCAGGTTCCTTGCAGGCGAATACATCGTCTCCGAGCACTCGCACAAGTACGACCCTTTAGAATTCGCGGAGCTCGCGCGAACGGCGGGCTGGCAATTCGAACGCCGTTGGATCGATGACGACGAGCGATTCAGCATCCACTACTTTCGCTCGCAGTAACCCAAGCGCGGCTCCGCACGCGGCGGCGGCTCAATGAGCCGCGCGCCGCGTCGGCGGAGCTGGCGTTCAGACTCCACGGCTCGCGTCGTCGCCGCGGCTCAGCACTTCCTCGCCGGCGGCTTCGATCAAGCCGCAGCCCACGGGGTCGCCGGAATCGCCGCCCGGCTGCGTCGTCAGGTCGTCTTGACCTTGATGCACGACGAGCGCCTTGCCGATGAAGCTCATGTCGCTCGCGAGCAAGTTGTCGCGCAGCGTTTGCTCCACCATCCCCGCTGCGTCGGCAGTAACGTTGCCGAGGTCGCCGAGATGCCGCGCCGACGTTGCACCGTTGGCCGCGCCATGGGGCGAATTCAGCGGATTCAAATGCTCGCCGGGTTCGGCGCAATCGGTGCCGGCGTGCACGTGAAAGCCGTGCGGCCCTGCATCGAGGCCCATCAGCATGACGCGAATCGTGAGCGGCCCTTCGCCTGCGCTGCTCGCGCCGGCCGGCGCGTGAAATTCCACCATGCCGCGCGCCATGTGGTCGCCGACCGGCTGAATTTCGGCTCGCGCGATGAGCCGCGGGGCTGCTGCTTCCGGCGCCGCCGCTGCGCCGGGTGCGGCCGGGCTCGGAGTGGTGCTGGGCGGTCGAACCTCGCGATTGTTCGCATCGGCTGGCTGGCCTGGCGCGTTGCGCGAGAGCGCACTGTCGCCGGACCGGCTATCACTGGCGGCGTCGCGATCCGCGCTATCCGGTGCGCAGCCGACGGTCAACGCCGCCGCGCCGATCAAGGCTGCGGCGCCATACCATGATTTTATTCCGTTCATTGCTTTCTCCTGGTCGTTCAGGGAAGAGCCGCTCCGCAGCAAGATTGGTGCCAAGCGCATGCGACCGCACGTGGCACACCTCTTGCTGTCGATTCACCGAGTGCTGCAACCGTCTTCACAATTGGTGCGCGACCTCGCCCGGCAACAAGGCGAGGCGCTCGTATCGTGCTACGTGCCGTTGGCTCGCGCCGGCAATGACGTGCGGCAAAACGGCATACGGTTGAAGAACTGTCAACGCGCGCTTGCAGCAGCGCTCGATGCCGGCACGCTCGACGAGCGTACGGCTCAAGTGGCGGCGCGCGAGCTCACGCTGGCCGCCGCGGAGGATCCGCGCGCGGTGCGTCATGACGGACTGGCGCTGTTCGCGTGGCAAGACGAGTCCGTGGTGATGCAGTCTGCAGCGCCGTTTGCTCCGCTCGTCACTGTCGCGCCCCGCTTCTACATCGTGCCGCTCTTGCAGATCTCCGCCCCCACGGAACCGACCTTCGTGCTGGCGCTGAGCCGCCACTCGGTGCGCGTGATCGATCAGTCGAGCGGCACGGAGCTGCCGTTGTCCGCCGACGTGCCGCGTTCGGTGACCGCTGTGGTGGGCGCCGAGCGGCGCAGCGCCACGTTGCAGCAACATTCGACCGGGGCCGGCAGTGTTTCGCATGGATATGGCGAGGGCGAGGACGACGTGCTGCCGGAGATCGAGCTTTTTTGCCGGCGTGTGGCCGACGCGCTGGCGGGTAACGTCGACAGCGCGCGCGCTGCTTTGATCTTGGCCGGCGACGTTCAGATCACGGCGATGTTCCGCCGGGCCGCAACAGGCTGGACGGTGCTCGGCGACGCAATCCCCGGCAACCACGATCGCACGCCGCCGGCGGATCTCGCTCGGCTCGCGGAGTCGATCGTTGCAGCCCGGCGAGACGCCGCTCGCGGCGAGCTGAAAGCGCTGTACGGCGCCCGCACTGCAAGCAACCGCACGAGCGTCGATCTTGTCGAGATCGGCAACGCCGCGCGCGCCGGCCGAATCGACGTTCTGCTGCTCGATGAATCCGTGGCACTCGACGAACCGCGCCGTCGTGCAGCGCAAGAGCCGCACACCGTTCAGCCCGAAGGCCCCTTCAACGACGAAGCCGTACTCACGCTTCGCTTCGGCGGCGACGTGCACTTGCTACCGGCGAGCGCAATGCCCACGCCGGCTCCGCAAGCGGCGATCTATCGCTTTTGATGCGGGGCGCAACATTTGGAGCACCTCGAATAATGTGGAATAGGCGCCGCGTTCGGCGCTCGTCGTGGCATAGAACTTGCTCCGAAAGCCGCATAAAAGGTGCCCACGAACGTAGCAGAGCCCGTGGGGCACGCGTCGCGACTCGCAAGGAGGCGGGCATATGAAGCGCAACATACTTCTCATCGCCACGGGAATGATCGTAGCCATTGCAGCGCTCGCGGCGCTGCGCGCCGCTGCATGGCCTTTCAACGAAGGCGAGACGCCCACGTTGGCCCCTTTGCTCGAGCGCGTTACGCCGGCCGTCGTGAACATCTCGGTGGTCGGTCCGGCGGCCGAAAGCCGCAATCCGCTGCTCGAGGATCCGTTCTTTCGCCGGTTCTTCGAGGGACCCGGCGGCCCGATGCCCGCTCCGATGCCGCGCCAGAGCATCGGCTCCGGCGTCATCATCGACGGCGACGACGGCCTCGTAGTGACGAATCATCATGTCGTGCAGGGCGCCGATAGCATCGTCGTCACCTTCAACGACCGCCGCGAGTTCAACGCAACGCTCGTCGGCAGCGATGCCGGCACCGACGTGGCGTTGCTGCGCGTGGCGGCGGACGGAGCCGACTTCACGGAGCTTCCGATCGGCGATTCCAGCGAGCTTTCGGTCGGCGACTATGTCGTCGCGATTGGCAATCCGTTCGGCCTCGGGCAGACCGCCACTGCGGGCATCGTCAGCGCGCTCGGCCGAAGCGCCGTGAACATCGAAAACTACGAGGATTTCATCCAGACCGACGCTTCGATCAATCCCGGCAACTCGGGCGGAGCGCTCGTCGACATCAACGGCCAGCTCCTCGGCGTGAATACGGCGATCTTATCCGGCACGGGCGGCAACATCGGGATCGGCTTCGCGATTCCAAGCAACATGGTTCGCGAGGTGGTTTCGCAGATTTTGGAGCATGGCGACGTCCAGCGCGGTCGCATCGGGATCGCAATTCAAGACGTGACGCCGGGGCTCGCTCAGGCGCTCGAGCTCACGACGGACCGCGGCGCGCTCATCACGCAAACGGAACCGGACTCGCCGGCGGAACAGGCCGGCCTCGAGCCCGGTGACGTGATCGTCGCCGTCGACGAAGAGCCGATCGATAGCGCGGCCGACTTGCGCAATGCAGTGGGACTCGTGCGGGCCGGCGAATCGGTAGCGGTAACGTACCTGCGCCGCGGCGAGCGCCGTACCGCGCGCGCGACGGTTGCTGCGGAAACAGGCGCCGCCGATGCAGCGGTACGGCCGGCGGACCCCGATTCGGTGTCGCTGCTGGCCGGCGCAACCATCATGGAAGTGCCCAGCAACCACCCGGCATTCGGGCGGGTGAGCGGCGTTTGGGTCAGCGCCGTGGCGCCAGGTTCTCCGGCCGCGCGCTTCGGTTTGCGCGCGGACGATCTCATCACGGCCGTCAACCGCGAGCCCATCGCCTCCGTGAGCGATCTCACAGCGGCCTTGAATCGCGCCGCTCCGCCGATCGCACTACAAGTGCAGCGCGAGGGCCGGGCGTTGTTCCTGCTCGTGCGCTGAGAACCGTGGCACGCGGTTTGCAAATCTCGGTTTTGCGTTTCGATCCCTTCCCAACGTAGAGAGGCACCGATATGGCTGACGACAAACGAAATCGCCGCGATCAATCCCCGAGCGGCACGCCGCGCCCGAACCAACCGGGCGGGCGAGACCGCAAACCGGGCGGCATCGAATCCCCTGGGAGCGGTCGCTCCCGGCGCGAGGAAGACCAAGAGCCGCAGGAGTAGCCGGCGATTACGCACGGCCGGCCGCGCGCCGGCCGTGCTCGGTCTACCTACGAGTACGAAGCGGGATCGGAGGAACGGGGTTGCAAAGTTTGCAAAGCGGCTGCCCTCGTCGACACAACGGCGCAGGCCGAAAAGCATCAACCACGCTCTGCGTCGAACGGCGCGCGTCGCGTCTACGCACCAAGCGGAAAACCCACCTCATGGCACAGAGTTTGCTTAAACAGGTCACTCGGGGAGGACTTGCCGACAGTCTCGGTGAGTCCCTAACCACCTAGATACACAACAAACAGACAGGGGCGGCTAATGCGCATTTACGACATCGAGTTTGACATCGACAGCTTCCTCGACGAGATGGAAGAGCTACAACGGGCGCGCCGCCAGCGCCAGCAGCAGATCCATCGGTCGAACGACGTGGGCGCCGGCGACGGGCCGCTGGAGCGCGACGCCGACTAGCTGCCGGCGGCGTCGGCCGTCTTCGCCTCTGTTGGCTGTTCCTCGAAGCGCTGCCCCACCAGTAGGGGCAGCGGGTCAATTGGTTCCCTACCCCAGCGATACACGCCGAAATGTAGGTGCGACGACATCCCTCGTGCGTTGCCGGTGTTGCCTACGTAGCCAAGCACATCGCCCACCTGCACCCGCTGCTGCGCCCGCACGGCGATACGGTCCAAGTGGGCGTAGTAGTACGAAGTGCCGGGCGTGTTGAGCCAAACCGTGTTGCCCCCTAGAGCGTCCTGAGCCGGCATCGCACGGCCGGCCGCGACGGCCAGCACCGGCGTCAGACGCTGGACGAAGATGTCGATGCCCTCGTGGTGACGTTCGCCGTCGTCCCGCGACGCGCCGAACAAACTCCGCACCGCGTCGGCGCGGGCGCCCACCACCGGAAACGGCAGCGCGGAGCCCAGCTCGACTGTGAGCCGGTAGCCGCCGCCCCCGGACGCAGCCCCCTGCACGAGCACGTGATAGGTGCCGTCGCGCGGCAGCCGCGTGCTCAAGTGCCCGGCGCTCGGGCGCAGCCCCGCGAGCCGGTGGTGCAATGGGTGCCCCAGTACATCGATGACGCGGAACACTTCGAGATAGATGCCGCCATCGCCGGCGGGCTCCCGCGCAAGCGTGACTTCGAGCGTTTGCCCGGCCAGCGCATCCAAGGAGAACGCCACGGGGCCGGACTGCGGATCGGCCACGCCTGCCTCGGCAAAGGGCGCTTCGACTTCGGCCGCCTCTTCCAGCGCTTCTCGCGTGGCCGCGAGCCAAAGCTCTCCGCGCGTCGGCTCCGCGACACGCGGCGGCGACGAGCTCGCGACCAGCGGCGGCTCGGTCTTCGGCGGCAACGACGGCGTGCTCGTGCTCGCACTCGCGAACACCAACACCACACATGCCGTGGTCCCTACGATCGGCCTGCGCATGCGGGCGTTCATAAGCCGAGCACCGGCTCGCGCGCCCAAAAACGCAGCTGGCCACACAGCGTTGCAAACGCTGCAGCGGCCATCGCCGTCTCAACCTGCTTGCAGCCGGCGTCGAGCGCATCGCCGGCCAGCGCGCGCTCGAGCAGCGGCCGCGCATCGCCCGTATAGGCAATAAACTTGCAGTGGGCGAATGCATCGGCCGCGAAAGCCACGGCCTGCGAATGTTGTGCGATGCTGGCGCTCGCCTGCGGCGCCACCACGAGCGCGACGGCGTCGAACAATACCGACGGCGCCGTGGCAAGCGTTCGCTTCGCTTCCACCCACGCGCCATCTTCCGTCTTGACGCCGCCGATGGCGGGAGCGATGAGCTCCACTGTCGCTCCTACATCGTTGAACTCCGTTTCCAGCTGACGCAAGAATGTGCCGTCCACGCCGTCGGTGATGAGAACACCGAGGCGGCGTCCCGCGAACGACTGCGGGCGCCGTCGCATGATGCTAAGGGCCGGCGACGGCGGTAGATCGTTGCGCGCGGGCACCACTCGGGTGGCGGCTGTAGGCAGGGCATCGAGTCTTAGGCCTTCCGCGACGTTCATCGCAAGCCGGTCATCGATGTTCAAGAGGTGCGCCACGACGCGCGAACGGATTGCGCTCGACTCGACCTTGCTGAGCTCGAACACGAACGCCGCAGCGATGTGCTGGCGCTCGAGCGGGGTTTGACTGATGTAGAACTGCTGCGCCTGATTGTAGTGATCGGCGAAACTCTCTGGCCGCGCGCGGAGCTTCGTGCCGTGAATCTCCTCGGGATACGAGGCAAACCCGGCCGGGGCCTCACCGGGTGCGCGGCTTCCTAGCCACGAGTTCGGCTCGTAGTTCGCGCGGCCGGTGGGGTTGAAGGTAGCCATCTGGCCGTCCTGCTGGTAGTGGCGGAACGGGCATTGCGGCGCGTTGATCGGCAATTGCGCGAAGTTAGGGCCGCCGAGCCGCCTCGACTGCGTATCCAGATACGAGAAATTGCGGCCCTGGAGCAACGGGTCGTTGGTGAACTCGATGCCGGGCACGATGTTCTGCGTTCCGAACGCGACTTGCTCCGTTTCGGCGAACGCATTCCTCACGTTTCGATCGAGCACCAGCCGCCCCACGCGGCGGAGCGGGACGAGCTCCTCGGTGATCAGCTTCGTCGGATCGAGCATGTCGAACGGCAAGCGGGCCGCCGTGTCGGCGTCGAAGAGCTGCACGGCGAGCTCCCACTCCGGAAAATCGCCGGCCGTGATCGCCTCCCACAAATCGCGGCGGTGAAAATCGGGGTCGGCACCATTGATTTTCACCGCCTCGCTCCACAGCACGGATTGGAGACCGAGCTTCGGCTTCCAATGAAATTTCACGAACGTCGTGCCGCCTGCGTCGCTGGTGAGCCTGAACGTGTGAACGCCAAAGCCCTCCATGAAGCGAAATGACCGCGGTATGCCGCGATCGGACATCATCCAGAGGATCATGTGCAGGCTTTCCGGCATCAGCGACACGAAGTCCCAGAAGTTGTCGTGTGCCGATTGCGCCTGTGGGAAGTCGCGGTCCGGCGCAGGCTTGATGGCGTGCACGAAATCCGGAAACTTGATCGGATCCTGGATGAAAAAAACCGGCATGTTGCTGCCGACCAGGTCCCAGTTGCCGCGTTGCGTGTACAGCTTCACGGCGAAGCCGCGCACGTCGCGCGCGAGATCGAATGAGCCTCTGCTGCCCACGGTGGTCGAGAAGCGCACGAACGCCGGCGTTACCTCGCCGGCTCGTTGGAACAGGTCTGCGTTCGTGATGTCGGCCAGCGAATCGTAGGTTTCGAAGAAACCGTGCGCGCCGAAGCCGCGCGCGTTCACCACGCGCTCAGGTATTCGTTCGTGGTCGAAATGGAAAAGCTTTTCGCGAAAGTGAAAATCTTCGAGTAGTGCGGGCCCTCGCGGCCCCGCGCGCAGGGTATTTTGGTCGTCCGCTACGGGTGTGCCTTGCTGAGTCGTGAGCTCATGATCATCGACCGCGCGCTGATGAGTTTCGCCCCCTTCACCGAGCTCGACGATTTGCTCGCCGTAGCGCGCCTTTGCGGCACGAGGTTCGGGCGGCGCAGTTTTCGTCTTCCTGGTGATCCTCATTCAAATCGATCCTTCGCACTCCCGCGCGCGCCTCTCGCGCGCGCGGGAGCCCAAAGACGCGCGTCGTCTGCATCACCGCATTCCGCACGGAACCGTCAATCGCTGCGAATGGGCGTAGCTTCGCGCGACTTGCAGTCGCAGCCGCTGTGCTCGCACCCCTGCCCCGCCGCGCAGCCATTGCTGCAGTAGATCTGCCCACGCTGCGATACGGCGCTTGGTTCCCGAGCTGCGCAGGAGCAGCCCGGGTGCGAGCACCTTCCAGGATTGGCCATCAGCTAGATACTCGAACCGCGGCCGCGAACGAAAAACACCACTGCAAGCACCAAGCCGACGACGAACAGGATCCAGGCGATATTGGCGGCTGTACCGGCAATACCCGAGAACCCCAGGACTCCGGCGATCAGCGCTACGACGAGAAATATCAGCGCGTAATAGATCATGGACGACACTCCTCATTGCCCAACCTGCGCCCTAGGGCTGCAAGCTCTGTGCCACTCGTTACCCGCAATTCCTGGCATATGTCTTGCACTACATCGCCCGTTCTGCGGCCCAGAGCCGCAACTTTGAATTCAACAAGCGAGGTGAGTGACATGGAAGTTTCCAAACTATGGCTTAAGCAATCGAAGCTGGCCGTCGTCGCCGCGGCCGTAGGGTTCGCGCTCGCCGGCGGAGCGCAACAGGCTGATGACAGGGCCCGGGAGAATGCGAACCGGGCGCAAACGGGCGAAACGCAGATCGCCCGCGCCGAGGCGGGAATGCAGACGCTGGACCAGTATCTGGAAAGCAAGCCGCTACGCGTGAGCAAGCTCCTTGGAATGGAGCTGCAAAATCGCAGCGGCGATAACTTGGGTGAGGTGCACGAGGTTGCACGCGCGGCGGCCCCGGGACAGGACATGCAGCTCATCATGCAGATCGGCGGAGTGGGTGCCGATGAAAAGCTCGTCGCAATACCGTTCGACGACATTCAAATCAGCGCCGACGGCGATGAGCTGTATACGAACCGCACGCGCGAGCAGCTCGCCGCAGCGCCCGCCGTCATGCTCGACGAGCGCACGGCGAGCTCCACTGCCCGGCGCGGCGCAGGCGGCGCTGGCGCAGGCGGCGCTGGCGATTCCTCGCGCTCGACGCAGCCCGGAGCACCGGGCG
>CAMPKU010000038.1 GCA_946887385.1 uncultured Gammaproteobacteria bacterium | reverse complement strand
GCTGTGAAAAAAACCGCGAGGCTACCAGCCTACGCTGCGCCCGCCGTCGACGGCGATGATCTGGCCCGTGACGTACGGTGCGTCGCGCACGAGGAACAGCACCGCGGCCGCGATGTCTTCCGGCTCGCCGCTGCGCTTCAACGCGGTCTGCTTGATGATGGCCGCGCGCAATGCGTCCGACATTCCTTCATCCGGCCAAAGGATGGCGCCCGGCGACACGCCGTTCACGCGAACGTCTGGGCCGAGATCCTTGGCCAGCGAGCGCGTGAGCATCGCGAGGCCGGCTTTCGCGGGACCATAGACGGGATGGTCGCGCAGCGGCCGCTGCGAATGCACGTCGACGATGTTGACGATGACGCCGCGGGCGGCGCGCAGTGCCGGCACCAGCGCTTGCGACAGAAACAGCGGCGCTTTCAAATTGCTGCCGATCAAGTCGTCCCACTGCTCGAGCGAGATGGTGCCGATCGGCGTGGGATAGAAATTGGAAGCGTTGTTGACGAGCACGTCGAGCCGCTCTGCGCCGATGCGATCGAGTACTTGCCGGGCCATCTTCTGAAGCGCCGCGACGTCGCGCACGTCGGCGGTCACCGTGAACGCCGAATTGGCGCGGTGGCGATTCAGCTCCGCGGCCAGCGCGTCGGCTTCGGCGGCCGAGCGGTGGTAGTGGATGGCGACATTCGCTCCGGCCTCGTGCAGCGTGCGCGCGATGACGGCGCCGATGCGCTTCGCGGCGCCGGTGACGAGCGCCCACCGTCCGTCGAGGCTTGCCTGTCGTTCCACCACCGCTCCATCGTCCGCTGTTTTGCCGCCAAGGTTACACTATCGAGACGCCGATGATTCTTCCCACGACGAGAGGCGAGCTGCCCGTCCCGAGTGACGCTGCGGCCGAGCAAAGCGCAGCGCTCGTCGCGCACATCCGCCGCGAGATCGAGCGCGCCGGGGGCTGGATCGACTTCGCGCGTTACATGGAGCTCGCGCTCTACGCGCCGGGTCTCGGTTACTACAGCGCCGGCAGCACGAAGCTCGGCGCGGCCGGCGATTTCGTCACGGCTCCCGAGCTCAGCGATGCGTTCGGCCGTGCAATCGCCGTTACCGTCGCTGCCGAGCTCGCCGCACTCGACGCGCACGACGTGCTCGAGCTCGGTGCCGGCAGCGGCGCGCTCGCCGCACAGCTGCTCGAGACGTTCGCAAAGCTCGGCCTCGACGTGCGTTACCGCATCCTCGAGCCGAGCGCGGACTTGCGCCAGCGGCAGCAGCTCACGCTCGGCCGCTTCGCGGGCCGGGTGCAATGGCTCGAGCAACTGCCCGACTCGCCGTGGCGCGGTGTGGTCGTGGCGAACGAGGTGCTCGACGCGCTGCCCGTGGCGCGGTTCGTCATCGAGGCCGGTACGCCCAAGAGTGTGGGCGTCGTGGCTATGGGCAGCGGCATCGCCTTTGGGCCGAGCCGCGAGACGCCCGAGATTGCGGCGGCCGTGCGCGCGATCGAGCGCGACATCGGCCGCGAGTTAGCGGAAGGGTATCGCTCGGAGCTGTGCCCCTCGTTGCCCGCGTGGCTGCGCGCCGTGGGCGCGAGCCTCGAGCGCGGCTCGCTGCTGTTCGTGGATTACGGCGTCGTGCGCACGGAGTACTACCACGAGCAACGCGCGGACGGCACGTTGCTCTGCCACTACCGGCATCGCGCCCACGACAACCCGTTTTTCTACCCTGGGCTGCAGGACATCACGGCATGGGTGGACTTCAGTGCCTGTGCCGCCGCGGCCGTGGCGGCCGGCTTCGCGGTCGCAGGCTTTACCACGCAGGGGCAGTATCTGGTCAATGCGTTCGCGGCGCTGCCCCCCGAGCTCGCCGTCGCGGCTGCGTCGCCGCGCGAGCAGAGCGCCTTGAAGACGCTGATCCTGCCAGGCGAGATGGGCGAGCGCTTCAAAGTGCTTCTGGCGCGCAAGAACGCCGCCGGGCCGGCGCTGCCGGGCAAGGATTTTCGCTACCGGCTGTAAGGCGCTCGCGCGCGACGCTTCACGGAAACGCCGCCGGGGCCTTGCTAAGATCGCCGCCGTCGCGAGTTGCCGGAGTGCCCTTCGATGCGCACGCGCCGTTGCCTCTGTTCGCTGCTCGCCGCCGGCATGCTCGGCGCGGCGCCGGCCGGCGCGCAGGCACCGCGCACCGACGATGCGCGCGGCGGCTGGATGCTCGCGCTGGGCGCGCAAGCCGACGAGGCCGACAGCGACAGCCTGTTCGGCACGGTGTTCGCCGCCGTCGGGCCGCGCACCTGGCTCACGTTTGCGGCAGGACGCAGCTCGTCGCCGGCGGATAGGGCCGACGTCGAGGCGAGCGCGTTATCCCTCGGCATCGATCAGCGCTTCGACGGCGTCGGCTTCACGCTGCAGGCCGAGCGCTGGGGGGACGCCGGTGTTCTCGAGACGGAAGAGCTCGGCGGCTCGGTGTATATCGATCGCGACCGTTGGCGTATCGGCGTGGGTTACGACGCTCGCGACATCGAGATCCCATTCACGGTCACGGGGCCGCTTGGCGGCGTGCAGCGGCGCACGGCCGACGTTTCGGCCGCTAGCATCTCCATCGACGCCCGCATCGCGCTCGGCGAACGATGGCAGCTCTACGCGGCCCTCACAGAGCACGACTACGAGCGCGATCTGGCGCTGCTGCCGCGCATCGAGCGACTCAATCTCCTCAGCGCGTCGACGCTCACGCTGGCGAACAGCTTTCTTTCGCGCGAGCGTTCGCTGGCCGTCGAGCGCGAGCTCGGCGCGGCGCTGCTCAACGTGCGCGTCGCCACCGACCGATCCGCGATCGACGGCTCGAAGCTCGACACCGTCGAAGCCGCCGTGCTGTTTCCGCTCAGCCGGCGCATCGACCTCGAAGTGAATCTCGGCCGCGGTCGGTCGGACTTGTTCGACCCCGGGTTGTACGGCGGCGTGTTGTTTCTTTTCTACGGCGGCTAAGAGCGGTGGGAGGGGACGGATTTATTTTCGCGCCCTTAGGACGGAGCTAATCCGACGGCCTGGCGCAGTGCGCGAAAAAAAATCTTGTCCTTACGAGCTGCGCGCGAAAATTAATCCGTCCCCGGGGCCTACACGCGCGAAAATTAAATCTCTCCCCGCAGCTCACGCCCGAAAACAAATAAATCCGTCCCCTTTTTCAGTCCGTCACCAGAGCTTTGATCGCCGCAAGACGCTCGTCATGCAACGCCCGGCCGAGCGCTTCGCCGTCGAGCTGCCGTTCCGCCTTCAGTTTCGCGGCGTCGACGCTGCGCGCGGCGCGCAATGCGGCGCGCAGTACGTCGGCCTGGGGGTACGGCCGCTGCTCGAGACCCTTGCGGCCGCGCGCGTCCGCTTCGCAGGCCAGCAGGAACTCCTCAAAGCGCTGCGGTTGGCGCAAGCCGTCGGCGGCCATGATCAGGCGTAACACCGTCTGCGGCTTGAGCTCCGCGGCTTTGTGCACCGTGCCGTGGTGCCGGGCCACGATCACCGCCAGATCGCGGAATCGATTCGGCACCGGCAGCCGCGCACACAGTTTCTCGAGCAGCTCCTCCGAGCGCTGCTCGTGGCCGTGGTGGCGCGGCAGCAGGTCGGCCGGCGTCGTGGCTTTGCCCAGGTCGTGCGTCAACACGGCGAAGCGCACCGTCTCGCTGCGCGACAGGCTCGCTGCCATCTTTAGCGCCATCAAGGTATGAACGCCGGTGTCGATCTCGGGATGCCATTGCGGCGGCTGCGGGATGCCGAATAGCGCAGCCACTTCCGGAAACACGCGCGCGAGCGCATGGCACGCGCGCAGGGTTTCGAAATAGACGTCCGGCCGTTCCGTGCCGAGCGCCTTCACCGTTTCCTGCCACACGCGTTCGGGCCGCAGCGCTTCCATTTCGCCCGCCGCCACGATCTCTTGCATGAGCGCCAGCGTTTCGGGCGCCACCGTGAAACCGAGCGGCGCGAAGCGCGCGGCGAATCGGGCCACGCGCAACACCCGCAGCGGGTCCTCGCGAAATGCGGGCGACACGTGGCGCAGCACGCGCGCTTGAAGATCGGCGCGTCCCGAGCAGGGGTCGACGATCTCTCCCTCCTCGGTGCGGGCGATGGCGTTGATCGTGAGATCCCGCCGCATCAGGTCCTGCTCGAGCGTGACGCTGGGGGCAGCGTCGAACTCGAAGCCCGTGTAGCCGGGCGCCGTCTTGCGCTCGGTGCGCGCGAGCGCGTATTCCTCGCCCGTACGCGGGTGCAGGAAGACGGGAAAGTCTTTGCCGACGCGGCGAAATCCCTGCGCCGTGAGCTCGTCGGCGGATGCGCCCACCACGACCCAGTCGCGCTCCGTTACGGGCAGGCCGAGTAGTGCGTCACGGACCGCGCCGCCCACCTCGTAGACTCTCATGCCATTCATCATACCGTACGGTCGCGCATGCTAAGGTTCGTCGCCATGTTGAGCCTGGTTAGAGCATTGGCGTTGTGCGCGCTTGCGGTCACGACGACGGGTTGTGCCGCGCCGTACTACTGGCAAGCCATCGGCGGCCATCTCGAATTGCTGCGCAAGCGCGAGCCCATCGAAGAAGTGATCGCGGAGCCCGATGTGGATCCGCAATTGCGCACCACGTTGATGCGCGTGGCCGCCATGCGGCGCTTCGCCGTCGACGAGCTCGGTCTGCCGGACAACGACAGCTACACCTCGTATGTGGCGATCGATCGGCCTTACGTGGTGTGGAACGTGGTGGCCACGAAGGAATTTTCGGTGGACCCCGTGCGCTGGTGTTTCCCGTTCGCGGGCTGCGTTGCGTACCGCGGCTACTTCGATCGAGACGCCGCCATACGCTTCGCGGAATCGCTCGCCGCCGACGGGCTCGATACGCACAGCGGCGGCTCCAATGCCTACTCCACGCTCGGCTATTTCGCCGATCCCGTGCTGAGCACCATGGTGAGCGGCGGCGAGCAGTACGTGGCGAGCCTGTTGTTCCACGAGCTCGCGCACCAAAAGCTTTACGTAAAGGACGACAGCGAGTTCAGCGAGGCGTTCGCGATGGTCATCGAGGAGCTCGGCACCGAACGGTGGCTGTCGCGCCACGGCACGCCGGCCGATCTCGAGCGCTACCACAGCCGGCGCGCGCGGCGCGCGCAGTTCGGCGAGCTCATCTCGGCTCAGCAGTCGCGCCTGCGTGCGCTGTACGCGAGCGGCGGAACGCCCGAAGAACTGCGAGCCGGTAAAGCGCGCGCCTTCGATACGCTGCGGAGCGAATACGCCGCGTTGAAAGCTACCTGGCAAGGCAACACGGACTATGACGCCTGGTTCGCTCAGCCGCTGAACAACGCGACGCTCGCCGCCGTGGCGACGTATACGCGCTGGCTGCCGGCGCTGCGCGCGCACCTGAAAGACGTAGGGC
Organism: uncultured Gammaproteobacteria bacterium; assembly: GCA_946887385.1. The sequence continues at coordinate 17,415 of CAMPKU010000038.1, read as the reverse complement.
TCGCAGCTTTCTATGCCGACACTGCGGAGCTGGCGGAGCTCGATTCCGCCGAACGGGCGGAGCGGTTACGCAGTTGGGCCGCCGAATCGGTTCCCTCGCCCAAGCGGCCGTACGCTAACGCATCTGGATGAGCTGGCTGCGGCTACCGCGCTGAACCTCGAGGATGATCGCACGGGCGCCTTCCATGACCGGGATGGCGTCGGCCAGCGTTCGGATCCGCACTTTGTTCACGTTCGTCACCACGTCGCCGGGCCGTAACCCCCGGTCTGCTGCGGGACTGCTGGGATCGACGCGCGCTACGAGCAGCCCCGGCACGCCGTTTGGAGTTTCGTTGTTCACGAGCTCGGCGCCTTCGAACACCGATTCCAGTGGGGGTTCCTCGTTCGGCTGCGCCGGCGTGGCGGCCGTGGCGGTGGGCTCCACCTCTCCGAGCGCAGCGGTGATGACTTGCTCGCGGCCGTTGCGGATCAGGCCCACCTCCACGCGTTCGTTGGGCGGCAGCAAGCCGATGGCGTTGCGCAGCGAGCCCGAGTCGCGGAGCTTCGTGCCGTTGATGCTGACGATGACGTCGTAAATTTGGATGCCGGCGCGTTCGGCGGCCGATTCCGGGGCCACGCGCGACACGAGCGCGCCCGAATTGCCGGGCAGCTCGAACGTGGCCGCGATGTCGGGCGTGACGTCGTTGATGTTCACGCCGAGCAGACCGCGGCGCACGGTGCCCGTTGCGATGAGCTGCTCCATGATCCCACGGACCAAGTTCACCGGAATCGCGAAGCCGATGCCCACGTTGCCGCCCGTACGCGAAATGATGGCCGAGTTGATGCCCACGAGCTCGCCATTCAAATTCACGAGCGCGCCTCCCGAGTTGCCGGGATTGATCGACGCGTCCGTCTGGATGAAATCTTCGAAAGCCTGCGGGTTGAGACCGCTGCGGCCGAGAGCGCTCACGATTCCGGACGTGACCGAGTTCGTGAAGCCGAACGGGTTGCCGATCGCCACCACGTAGTCGCCCACGCGCAGAGTCGTCGAGTCGCCGAACGGGATAGCGTGGAGGTCCTCTGCGTCGATCTGGAGCACCGCGAGATCGGAGCCCTCGTCCGTGCCGACGACGCGGGCCGTGAAGCTGCGATTCTCGAGCAGCGTCACCGTGATCTTGTCGGCGTTCGCGACGACGTGATGGTTCGTGAGAATGTAGCCGTTGGCCGCATCCACGATGACGCCCGAGCCGGCGCCCTCGATCTCGCGTTCGCGCCGCCCCGGCGGTCCGTCGAAGAACCGGCGCAGCAGCTCGTCCTGCGGTGTTTGCGCGCCCGCCGCGAGGTTGCTCTTGACGGCGATGTTCACGACGCCGGCGGAGACCTCATCGATCATGGGCGCCAGCGTGGGCAACTCGCGCGCACTGTTTTGCGCATCGACGGCGCCGCACACGCTCAGCGCCAGCAACGTGGACGAAAACAGCAGCTTAGAGAGGCGGTTGGATCGCATGGTCCGGGTATCGCTCATTAGAACACCTAAATTCCAGCCTCGACTCGCGCTGATATCTTGCGCCGCGCCTTAAGCATAGCGTGGCGGCCGCGCGATCTCGATGCGCGGCCCCTGTGGATTAGCTGTGCCAAGCCGGGGGATAGCCTGGGACTAGCCTGGGCACAAGATGTTGTGGTCGAGACCGCCCATAACCGCTCGTCTGCGACTTGAAAAATATTTTCGACACGTTCCACGGTATAGACTCTAAGTATATGATTGTGAAAGAAACTAAGGCGGTAAAAATTTTGTCATAAAACCTTGACAGCTATTTCGGCCAGGCCTACTCTACAACCCAACGGCACAAGATCTTGTGTCGCGCCTTTGCAAAAAAACTATTCACTGGCTAAGGCTGCGAAAGCAGTCAACGGGGAGTTTTTCGCGACGAAAACTGCGGGAAACGTAGCCGGTCGAAAGAGTTTAACCGGGGTGGGGTTACGGTTAGCGTTGGGGGATCACGAGCACCTATGAACATGGCCTTTGAGCTCAAAGCCACGAGACTCGCGGACATCGCTCTGCAGGAAGCCTCATACAATATCTGGGACACCAAGTACCGGCTCAAGACGAAGTCGGGCGAGCCGGTGGACCGCGATATTCAGGGCACGTACGAGCGCGTCGCCAAAGCGCTCGCGGCCGTCGAAGATCCGGCGAAGCGTGGCGAGTGGTACGACCGCTTTCTGTGGGCGCTGCAACGCGGCGCAATTCCGGCCGGCCGCATTACCTCCAATGCCGGCGCCGAATATCACAAGCCCGCCACGTCCACGATCAACTGCACGGTGTCGGGCACGATCCGCGATTCGATGCACGACATTCTCGATAAGGTTCACGAGGCGGGGCTTACGCTGAAGGCGGGGTGCGTCGCACCAGGCACGATGGTGTACACGGACCGCGGGCTCGTAACCGCCGATCGCGCCGTCGAGGAACGGCACGCGCTCATCCTCAGCTATAACCGGCGCGCCAGCCGCTTCGAGATGAAGCCGATCCTGCGCCATATGACGACGCACGTGCCGCGAGATGAGAACATCGAAATCGTTTCGAACGGCGCACGTCTTCGCACGTCCGTGAAACATCCCGTGCTCGTCTATCGGGCGGGGCAAACGCTGTACACGCGGGCAGACGACGTGCGTGACGACGATGCGCTCGTTCACTACCGGTTTCCATGGAATGCGGGTAGGGCGCGGAGCACGGAGGCCTGGTTCGCAGGTGCCCACCTCGGTGACGGCTCTGCGTACCCGAAACGCAAGGAGTACAAGCCGTCGCGGAGCGTATGGGCGGCTCAAGCCCGGGCCGCCGGCCAGCGACTGGTCTTCAAGATTCGCGCGGCCGAGCGTGAGGTGGTCGAGCGATACGCCGCCTTCTTCCGAACCTATTACTCTACGGAAGCCAAAGTCGTTGCCGCCGCCACGATCAACGGAACGCCCGTCTGGGATTTCACCGTGGCGAGCTTCGCCGCGAGCCAGGCGGCCGACTTTTTCGATCGCCAGATCGGTAGCAAAAGCGCAACTTTGCGCGTCCCGCGCTGGATCGCCGACCGCCCGGAGGAGTACTTTCTGCCGTTTCTCGCGGGGCTCATCGACACCGATGGCACGGTAGTGGCGGAGACGGGCCACGCATCGATCCGCATGCAGAACGTCGCGTTCGCGTCAGAGCTCAAAACGCTCCTTGGGTTGTTCGGCGTGCACGGCTCCGTGACGGAGTGCACGCCGCGCAGCCGCATATATCGCGAGCGTCTGTTTATCGATAACGGCGGCGCGGTTCTCAAGATCGCGGACTCCGCGTTCCTGCGGATTGTGGCGAAGTACATGGCGGACAGCCGCAAGCGCGAACGGATCTTGCGCTGTACCCGCCAGTCGGGACAGTACGATCGGTATGTCTTGCCTGAAGAGCTGAGCGCGGCGCTCGTGGAAAAGAGCGCCGGCATTGGGCATCTCGAACGCCAGCGGCTCGGTTTCTATCATGGCTATCACCGCGCACGCGTCGTGAGCCGCATTTGGCTCGATCGATGGGCAGCGCGGTTTCCCGATCTGAGCCGTCTGATCAGTTTCGCGCGCACGTTACGTCCCGTTGAAGCGGTGCGTCGTGGCGTGGACGAATCGGAAACGTTCTACGACTTTACGGTCGAAGAGCACAACAACTACGTGGCGGGTTGCGGTGGCCTCGTCGTCATTCACAACTGCGGTATCGGCTACGAGTTTTCGACGTTGCGGCCGCGCGGCGCCTACGTCAGCGGTGCGGGCGCCTATACCTCGGGCCCGCTGTCGTTCATGGATATCTACGACAAGATGTGTTTCACCGTCTCGTCGGCCGGCGGGCGGCGCGGCGCGCAGATGGGCACGTTCGACATTGGGCACCCGGACGTGCTCGATTTCATCCGTGCGAAGCGCGAAGACGGCCGACTCCGACAGTTCAATCTGTCGCTGCTGATTACTGATGAGTTCGTCCGGGCCGTTAAAGAGGACCGCCCTTGGCACCTCGCTTTCCCGCTGACGCGGCAAGAGGCGTCGGAAGGCGAAGTCGATCTCGCAGATCCTGAGCAAGTCATTTGGCGCGAATGGCCGACCGTCAGCGATTACGTCGCGAACGAGAGCGGTCTCGTCGCCTGCAAGGTGTATCGCACGCTCCCCGCTCGACGCGTCTGGGACATGATCATGTCGTCGACGTACGACTTCGCCGAACCGGGTTTTGTGTTGATCGACCGCATGAACGAGATGAACAACAACTGGTGGTGCGAAGACATCCGCGCGACGAACCCATGCGGCGAGCAGGGGCTCCCTCCGTACGGCGCCTGCCTGCTCGGCTCGATCAACCTCACGAAGTTCGTCGTCGCGCCGTTCAGCGACCACGCGTTTTTCGACTGGGACGAGTTCCGCGAAGTCGTGAGGGTGTTCACGCGCATGCTCGACAACGTCGTCGAGGTCAACGGCTTGCCGCTGCCGAAGCAGCGCGACGAGATCATGCGCAAGCGCCGCCACGGCATGGGGTTCTTAGGATTGGGCTCGGCCACGGCGCTGCTCGGCATGCGCTACGGCTCGCCGGAGTCGATCAAGTTCACCGAAGACGTGTCGCGTGAGCTGGCCGTCGCGGGTTGGCAAATGGGCCTAGAGCTCGCGAAGGAGAAGGGTCCGGCGCCCATCCTGCTCGAAGAGTTCGAGGTCACCGAAGTCATGCTGCGCAAGCGGCCCGAGATGGCCGCCGACGGCTGGAAGGTGGGCCAGCGCATTCCGGGCCGCATTCTGCATAGCCGTTACAGCCGCTACATGCAGCGCGTGCGCGAGGTGGCGCCGGAGCTCGTCGAGCAGCTCGAGGAGTACGGTGCGCGCTTCACGCACCACAGCTCGATCGCGCCGACGGGCACGATTTCGCTATCGCTGGCCAACAACGCGAGCAACGGCATCGAGCCGTCGTTCGCGCATCATTATTTCCGCAACGTGATTCGCCAGGGCAAGAAGTCGAAAGAGAAGGTCGACGTCTTTTCGTTCGAGCTGCTCGCGTATCGCGCGCTCGTGAATCCGCGCGCGCTGCCGGGCTCCACGAAGCCCGGTGAGAAGCTGCCGGACTACTTCGTGAGCTCCGAGGACATCACGCCGCGCGAGCACGTCGACATTCAGGCTGCGTCGCAGAAATGGATCGATTCGTCGATCTCGAAAACCGCGAACGTGCCCACGGACTATCCATACGAGAAGTTCAAGGACATTTACCTCTACGCCCACGAGAAGGGCTTGAAGGGGTGCACCACGTTCCGCTTCAACCCGGAGGCCTTCCAAGGCGTGCTCGTGCAAGAAAAAGATCTCAAGAACACCACCTACCGCTTCACGCTCGAGGACGGCTCGGTCGTCGAAGCCAAGGGTGACGAGGAGATCGTCTACGACGGCGAGACGCATACGGCCGCCAACCTGTTCGATGCCCTCAAAGAGGGCTACTACGGCAAGCTGTGAGAATGCCCATGGCCCGCATCACCATCGACAAGAAGATCGTCAAGTACAACGTCGCGAAGGATGACGAGCCGGCGAAGCCGGCGCCCGAGCGTGCGCCCGAATCCAACGTCATCAGGATGCACGAGAAGCTCGAGCGCCCCGAGGTGCTCATCGGCTCCACGTACAAGGTGAAGACGCCGGTCTCCGATCACGCGATGTACGTCACGATCAACGACATCGTGCTCAACGAAGGCACGCAGCACGAGCAGCGGCGGCCGTTCGAGATCTTCATCAACTCGAAGAACCTCGATCACTATCAGTGGATCGTTGCGCTCACGCGCATCATGTCGGCCGTGTTCCGCAAGGGCGGCGACGTCACGTTCCTCGTCGACGAGCTCAAAGCCGTCTTCGATCCGCGCGGCGGCTACTGGCAGCCGGGCGGCAAGTTCATGCCGTCGATCATCGCCGAGCTCGGCCACATCGTCGAAAAGCACCTGATCGAGATCGGCCTGCTCAAAGGGCCGGACTTGAGCGACGAGCAGAAAGAGTTTCTGGCCAAGAAGAAGGCGGAGTTCGAGGCCCGCGGCAGCCAGAAGGATGCGTTCGCGAACAACAGCTTCCCGGAGGGCGCGCAGCTGTGCACGAAGTGCAACACGGCCGCCGCCGTGATGCTCGACGGCTGCATGACCTGTTTGAACTGCGGTTATTCGAAGTGCGGCTAGGAGTGGCCGCAAATCGGCTCCAGCGTTTGCGGCGCTCTCGCCATCCATGGCGGTCGCCGGCCAACACGTGCCGGCTTCGAACGGAGCTACGGTCTTAAGGTTCGTACCAGTCCGCCGTTGGTCCGCCCTTTGAGAAATCGGGGCGGACCCTTTTTTCCCCTAGAATGACGCAACTCCGTCGATGCGACTCGGGGCCCCGGTGACGCTGACAGTTCCAGACTTTTCGAAGCTCAAAGTGCTCGTTGCCGGCGACGCCATGCTCGACGAGTACTGGTTCGGCGACACCGCCAGGATCTCTCCCGAAGCCCCGGTTCCCGTGGTGAGCGCGCGCTCGGCCGAGCAGCGGCCCGGCGGCGCCGCGAACGTTGCGTTGAACGTGGCGGCTCTTGGCGCCGGAAGCGTTCTGGCCGCCATCGTTGGGCAGGACGAGCGCGGCGAGCGCCTCACGCGCTCGCTCGAGGAGCACGGCGTACGCTGCAGCTTGGTGCGCTCCGCCGCGCTGCCCACGATTCACAAGCTGCGCGTGCTGGCGCGCAGCCAGCAGCTTCTGCGAATCGACGCAGAGCAATCGCTGCACACGTGTGCCGAAGATCTCGGCCGGGTCTTCGTCAAACTTCTGCCGCAAGCTAACGTGGTGATTCTTTCCGATTATGCGAAAGGCACGTTGAGCCGAGTCGCCGAATTGATCGCCGCCTGTCGAGCCGCCGGCGTGCCCGTGGTCATCGATCCGAAGGGCGCGGATTTCTCGCGCTATCGCGGCGCGTACGCGCTCAAACCAAACCGCGGCGAGTTCGAATCCGTGGTTGGGCCGTGCGCTTCCGAAGCGGAGGTGCTGCGCAAAGGCGAGGCGCTGCGCGCCGACCTCGAGCTCGAGCTTTTGCTGCTCAGCCGCGGCGAGCACGGCATGACGTTGTTCGAGCGCGGCGCGGAACCGTTCACGCTGCCCGCGCAGACGCGCGAAGTGTTCGACGTCACCGGTGCCGGCGACACGGTGGTGGCGCTACTCGCGGCCGGGATTGCGGCAGGGCTCGATGCACCGGCCGCGGCTGCGCTCGCGAATCTGGGTGCGAGCATCGTCGTCGGTAAGATCGGCGTCGCCACCGTGAGCCGCTCGGAGCTCTTGCACGCGCTGCATTCGCAAGGCAGCGGCGGCCGCGGCCCGGTGACCGCGGCCGAGCTCGTGCCGCTGGTTGCCGAAGCGAAAGCCCGCGGCGAGCGCGTGGTGCTCACCAACGGCTGCTTCGACATCTTGCACGCAGGCCACGTGGCGTATCTCGAGGAAGCCAAGTCGTGCGGCGACCGGCTGATCGTGGCAGTCAACGACGACGACTCCGTGCGGCGGCTCAAGGGCGCGAGCCGGCCCGTCAACGGGCTCGCCGATCGCATGGCGGTGCTCGCGGGGCTCGCGTCCGTCGACTGGGTGGTGCCGTTCGGCGAGGACACGCCCGCCGAGCTCATCGCGAAGGTACTGCCCGACGTGCTCGTGAAGGGCGGCGACTACCGCGTCGAGCAGATCGCCGGCGGCGATACCGTGCTCAAAAACGGCGGTGAGGTGCGCGTGCTCGGCTTCAAGCCGGGCCGCTCGACGAGCGCGCTGATCGACGCGCTCCGCCGCTCGGACGGCTGACGCGGCGCACGCCGCGTCGCCGTTTGCGTCAACGTTCTACTGCAACCAGCCGTCGACTTGCGTGATGTCGTCTTCGTCGAGCGTGCCGGCGGCTTGCTTCAGCAGCAGGATGTTCAAGAGGTACTCGTACCGGCTCTGCGAATAGGCCGTCTCGGACCGGCGCAGCAGATTCTGCGACTGGAGCACGTCGACCGCGGTCTGCGTGCCCACCTCGAAGCCCGCCTCCGTGGCTCGCAGCGCCGTGCGGCTCGATTCCACGGCCTGGCGCAGGGCGCGGACGCGCGAGATCTCCGAGATTACGCCGAGATAGGCGTCGCGCGTCTGGCGCTCGGTTTGCCGCGCGATCTGCTCGAGCTGTTCCTGCGCCGAGCGATGCTGGTAAACCGTTTGCTGGATTCGCGCGCGGTTGAGTCCGCCCGTGAACAGCGGAAAGCGCAAGTCGAGCGTCCAGTTGCGGCCGTCGGGCCGCGTGGTGGACGGAAAGCCCGGAGTTCTCACGCCGTTGTCGATCGACACCGACGAGCGTTCGTTCGTGCTCTCGTTGTACTGCGCCGAAAGGCTCAGCGTCGGCAGACGGTTGGAGCGTTGGATCGCGATGTCGTCGAGCGCAATCTCCGTGGACAGCCGGCTCGTCACGAGCAGCAGGTTCTGCTGCAGCGCCGTGCGCACCCATTCCTCGGCGTTGGCAGGATCCGGCGACAACAGCGGCAAGTCCTCCGTGGGGCTCGCGAGGTCGGTGAGGATCTCACCGATGATCTCGCGCAAGAACTCGTGCGACGTGGCGAGCGCGCGCTGCGCTTCGATCTCCAGCGCGACGGCCTCGTCATAGCCCGCCTGGGACACCTGCACGTCCGTGATGGCGATGAGGCCCACTTCGAACCGGCGCTGCGATTGCTCGAGCTGCCGGGCTACGGCTTCGCGTTGCGCGACGGCGGACGCCAGGTTGTCCTCCGCGCCCAGCACGTTGAAGTACCTCGTTGCGACCCGGATCATCAGATCCTGTTGCGCCGTGGCGTACTGCGTTTCGGCGCGTGCAACGATCTTGTCGGCCTGTCGCAAGGTGGCGAAGTTGCCCCAATCGAACAGGGTTTGAGTCAAGCTCACGCCCCAGCCGTCCGAGTCGCTGTCCGTGATGTTGCGGTCGCCGCCTACGATGGCGCCGCCGGGAAGCTCGACGCCGCCCTTCGAGTCGGAGAACTGGTTGCGGAGGTTCGAGCTCAAGTTCAGCGTCGGCAGCAGAGCGGACCGGGCTATCGGTTTCGCTTGCGCATTCGCAAGATACGTGGCCTCTGCTTGGCGGACGGTGGGGTCGTTCTCGAGCGCCCGCCGATACACGTCGATGAGGCTTTCCTGCGCCGCTGCGGGAACGGCTACGCACGCGCCGAGCGCGAGCGCCGATAGAAGCTTGCTGATTGACATCTTTGTTATCCCTGTCTGCACGTCATTGTGTTTGACCCAACAACCCTAGCTAGTAACGCGGTACGCGCGAGTCTATCTGGGTCGACCAGGCGTCGATACCGCCCCTGAGATTGAATACGTTCGAGAAGCCACTTTCTAACAGGAACTGTGCCACCCGTTGGCTACGCCCTCCCGAGTGGCACATCACGACGAGCGGCTTCTCCGTGTTCAGCTCCGCGAGCCGCCCCGGAACCTCGCGCATCGGAATGTGCAACGCTGCCTCGACGGCAGCCGTTGCCACCTCGACGGGCTCGCGCACGTCGAGCAGAACCACGTGCTCGCCGCTCGCATAGTCCGGCCAGCGCTCGGCGAATTCAGCGGGACTTAACTCCGGAACTCCCGGCATGCGAGCGCTCGGGTTCTCTTCTCAGAGAACGAAGGGTTCCGGGTGCTCGGCGTTGATCAGCGGCGCGAGCACCGTCTCGAAGAGGCCGTCGGTCGTCGTCGTGCCGTTCGGTTGTAGCGTGATGAGTCGAGCCTCCATGGCGGGTGCGCGTCCAACGACGATGAAGAGCCGGCCTTGCGGGCGCAACATCGCAGTAAAGTGTTCGTCGAGCTCCGGCACCGACGCGGTTACGGCGATCGCATCGAACTGCCCGCGATGCGGCAGTGTCAGAGCATCAGCCGCCGTGAGCTCGACGTTGCGAAGGCCGCAGGCCGCCAATTTGGGCGCCGCTGCAGCCACCAGGTCCGGGAAGATATCGACGCTCGTTACCTGCTTGGCCAGCCGTGCGACGCAGGCCGTGAGGTAACCGCTGCCGGTGCCGACCACGAGCACGTCGTCGATCGGCTCGACTTGAAGCGCTTGCAGGATCCGGCCCTCGACCTTCGGCGCAAGCATGCTTTGCCCGTGGCTCAAGGGAATTTCGACATCGGCGAAGGCGAGATCCCGATAATGGGACGGCACGAAATCTTCGCGCGGCGTTTCGGCGAAGGCGCGCAGCACACGATCGTCAAGAACATCCCACGCTCGCAGCTGCTGGCTGAGCATCTGGGTGCGTGCAACCTCGAAGTTCATGAGTGTTCTTATTGGAGCCGGGTGCTACGTGGAGAACGCGGTAGGGTAAGAAGTTTATGCATGCGATACAAGGCGGTATGTGAAGAATTATGGTCAATTGCGAGCGACGCTCAGAGCCGCTTGCTGTATCGTGAAACGCGAAGGATATGCAGCCGTTTTGCGGCTCCGGCCCGAGTGCGAATCGAGGCCGCGAGTTGCGCCGGATGCGCGACAAGAACAAAAACAAGCATCCGCGCAGCGACGCGCGGAATCACATGGGGCCTCGCACTCACGTGCCAGCAGGGATCTCGCTGTCCATCGCTCGTTCCCGCATCCACTCGCCGTGCGTCGGCTGCCGTCGCCGCGGATTGCGGTGGCTTCGTAGCGGCGTGCCGTCGTGACGCAATTACTCGCCGATCCGATCATGGCGCTTGCAGCTCTCATCGTGGTGCTGCTGCTCGGGGCGCTCGTGTGGGCGGGCTCACGCCGGCCGATCGTTCGCGAGGTGGAGCGCCTGCGCGAAGATCTGCATAACCTGCTGGCATCGGGTGAGCGCGCCGAGCGGATCCCAGTGAACGGGCGCTTGAGCGCATTCGTGGACATCACCGCGTCGATGAACCGGTTGCTCGATCGCAGCGACGAAGCCGCGCGCATCGCCGCGCTGGCGGCAGAGCCGCCGTCGAGCGAGCGCAGCGCGCTCTTCGACGCGTTGGCGGAGACGCTGCCCGAGGTTGCGCTGATTCACACCAATACGATTCTGTACGCCAACCGCGCAGCCGGCGAGCTGTTCGGCGTCGCCCCCGAGGCGCTGATCGGCAAGCCCATCACGGACCTCATGCGGCCGGCCTACCGCGCCGGGATGCGCAAGCACATTGGCACGGGCGGCGACGAAAGCGGGCTCCCCGCGCCGTTCGAGGTTCAGCTCATCAGCAACGACGAGCAGGGCCTGTGGGCCGAGCTGCACAGCCGGCCAATTAGTTTTGCCGGCGAACCGGCCTTGCTCACCGTGGCGCGCGACATCACGCATCGCAAGAGCCTCGAGACGTCGCTCGGTCGAGGCAAGCTTCAGGCTCGCATCACGCTCGAGTCGATCGGCGAGGGCGTGATCACTACGGACCGCAACGGCACCATCGACTACATGAACGAAGCCGCGGAACAGCTTCTCGGCGGCACGCGCAGCGCCGGAATCGGCAAGCGCTTGCTCGATCTCCTGTCGCTCGTGGACGAGATCGATCGCAGCTCGCTGGGCGACCCCGTGGCGAAGTGCTTGAACGAGCGGCGTCGTGTCAATCTCGGCCGCCGCGCTTTTCTGCTCAGCAAGCAATCCGACCGGGCGTTCTCGACGGAGCTCACGGCGTCGCCGATCCGCGGGCCGGACAATCAAGTTGCCGGCTGCGTCGTGATCTTCCACGACGTGAGCGAGCTGCGCGGGCTCGCGCGCGAGATGTCGTACCAGGCCAGCCACGACGCGCTCACAGGGCTCGTCAATCGCGCGGAGTTCGAGCGGCGGCTCGAGGCGGCGCTCGATTCGGCGCGCGGCGAGGGCGTCGGTCACGTGGTCTGCTACCTCGATCTCGACCGGTTCAAGATCGTCAACGACACGGGCGGCCACATCGCCGGCGACAACTTGTTGCGCGAGATCGCCGCGTTGCTGAAGCAGCGCATCCGCGACTCCGACACCGTGGCCCGCGTCGGCGGCGACGAGTTCGCGATGCTGCTGGCGGGCTGCCCGCTCGACAAAGCGCAGCAGATCGCCGATGACGTGGTTCAAGCCGTGGGCAAGCATCAGTTCGCGTGGCAAGACCGTGCGTTCGACGTTGGCGTGAGCGTGGGCCTCGTGGAGGTGGGTAAAGACAGCGGCTCCGCCGAGAGCGTGCTCGGCGCCGCGGATTCCGCCTGCTATGTGGCCAAGCAGCAAGGCCGTGGGCGAACGCACGTGTACTCCACGCGCGACGAGATCACGGCGCGCGAGCGCGGCGAGATTCAATGGTTGCAGCGCCTCCAGCGAGCGCTCAAGGAGAACGGCTTCGAGCTCTACGTGCAGCCGATCGTCGCAATGGGCGGCCGCAATCGCAGCGGTCCGGCGGCCGAGGTGCTGCTCAGAATGCGCGACGAGTCGGGCACCGTGATCCTGCCCGTGCACTTTCTGCCGTCGGCCGAGCGCTACCAGCTCATGTCGCACATCGACCGCTGGGTGGTGCAAACCACGCTGGCGGCGATCGCGGGCGGCGCGCCGCACTTGCCCGCGGGCCGCACCTGCAACATCAACCTGTCGGCGCAAACGCTCGGCGACGACGATTTTCTCGAGTTCGTCGTCGACGTGCTCGACCATACGGGCGTGAGCCCCGACCGCATCTGCTTCGAGGTGCGCGAATCTGCCGTCGTGGGCCAGCTCGATCAAGCGCAGCGCTTCATCAACGTGCTGCACGGCATCGGCTGCCGGTTTGCCCTCGATAACTTCGGCAGCGGCATCGGCTCGTTCGCGAACCTGAAGAACCTGTCGCTCGACTATCTGAAGATCGACGGCATCTACACCCGCAACCTGGATACCGACAGCGTCAATCGAGAAATGATAGCGGCCATGGTCAAGCTCGCCCGCACGCTCGATTTCAAGGTCGTGGCCGAGCAAGTCGAGGATCAAGCGGCGTTCGAAGCGCTGCGCGAGCTCGGCGTCGATTTCGTTCAGGGCAATGCCGTCGAGCGGCCGCGCCCCCTGCACGCCGTTCACTAAAAAAGGACGCCTAAAAGGGGACGGATTTATTTTCTGCGCTGCGAAGCGAATGGCTTTATTCTTCCTGCGCCATGAGCGCAGAAAATAAATCCGTCCCCTTTTAGCCGAGGCGGCGCCGAAACGTGAGCCTTAGTCGATGGTTGCTGCAGCACGTGCTCCGCCTCGCCTATGCGGTGCGGGTAACGGGCCTCGAGCATTACGCGCAGGCCGGCCCGCGGGTGTTGATCGTGGCCAATCACACCTCGTTTCTCGACGCCGCACTGCTCGCCGTGTTCTTGCCGGACCGGCTCACGTTTGCGATCAACACCGAGATCTCGAAGCGCTGGTGGATCCGGCCGCTGCTGAAGATCGTGGACGCCTTCCCGCTCGATCCCACGAACCCGTACTCGCTGAAATCGTTGATCCGCTACATCGAGCAGGACAAGCGGGCGGCGATCTTTCCGGAAGGGCGCATCACGGTGACGGGCTCGCTGATGAAGATCTACCCCGGGCCGGGCCTCGTGGCCGACAAGTCGGGTGCGATGGTGCTGCCCGTGCGCATCGACGGCGCCCAGTACACGCCATTCTCGCGTTTGCGCGGTCGCATCCGGCTGCGCTGGTTTCCGCCCATCACGCTCACGATTTTGCCGCCGCGGCGGCTCGAGATCCCAGCCGAGGTCCGCGGCCGCGAGCGCCGCCGCGTTGCCGGCAAGCTGCTGGCCGACCTCATGACGGAGATGATGTTCGCCACCTCGAACTATCGGCGAACGCTATTCGGTGCGCTGCTCGACGCGCGCCGCGTGCACGGCGGCGGCCACGTCATCGTCGAGGACGTCGAGCGGGCGCCGCTCAGCTACAACCAACTCCTCGTGCGCGTGTTGCTGCTGGGCGATCTGATGGCAAACGATACGCGCCGCGGCGAAGTCGTCGGCGTGATGCTGCCGAATGCGGTGGCGGCCGTGGCCACGTTCTTCGGCCTGCAAGCGCGTGGCCGCGTGGCCGAGATGCTGAACTACACCCGGGGCGCCGAGGGGCTCATCGCGGCCTGCCAGTCGGCGCAGATCCGCCGCGTCTACACGTCGGAGCGTTTCGTCGTGGCGGCGAAGCTCGAGCGGCTCGTGGACCGGCTGCGCGAGATCACTACGGTGGTCTATCTCGAGGATCTGCGCGAGCGCATCACGCCGTGGCTCAAGATCAAGGCTGCCGTCGCTAGCCGCGTTGCGGCGCTGCGCTACTCGCGCGAGCGCGTCGCGCCCGGCGAGACGGCGATCGTGCTGTTCACGTCGGGCTCCGAAGGCATGCCGAAAGGCGTGGCGTTGTCGCACGCGAACGTGCTCGCGAATCGCGAGCAAGTGGCCGCTCGCATCGACTTCAGCTCGCAGGACGTGATCTTGAATGCGCTGCCGCTGTTCCACTCGTTCGGTCTCACGGCCGGCACTCTGTTGCCGCTGCTGTCGGGCATGCGCACGTTTTTCTATCCGTCGCCGCTGCACTACCGCATCGTGCCGGAGATCGCCTACGACGTGAACGCCACGATCATGTTCGGCACGAACACGTTCCTGGCCGGCTACGCGCGGTTCGCGCACCCGTACGACTTCTACAGCGTGCGCTACGTGTTCGCCGGCGCCGAGAAGCTCAAGGACGAGACGCGCCGCGTGTGGACCGACAAGTTCGGCGTGCAGGTGTTCGAGGGCTACGGCACCACCGAGACGAGCCCGGTGCTCGCAACCAATACGCCCATCGACGCGCGCGCGGGCACGGTGGGGCGGTTCCTGCCGGGCATCGAGTACGCGCTCGACCCGGTGCCGGGCGTGGAGGGCGGGCGGCTCTCCGTGCGCGGCCCGAACGTCATGCTCGGCTACTTCAAGCACGACAAGCCCGGCGTGATCCAAGCGCCGTCGACGGAGCGCGGCCCCGGCTGGTACGACACCGGCGACATCGTCACGATCGACGCCGAAGGCTTCATCACGATCCAGGGGCGCGCCAAGCGCTTTGCGAAAATCGGCGGCGAGATGGTATCGCTTGCGGCCGTCGAGGAGCTGGCGACGCGCGCCTGGCCGGAGGCGCAGCACGCCTGCGTGAGCCTGCCGGACTTTCAAAAAGGCGAGCAGTTGATCCTCGTGACCACGCACGCAGAGGCACAGCGTGCCGAGCTGTCGGCACAAGCGCGCGCCGACGGCATGAGCGAGCTGCACGTGCCGAAGCGCCTGTTTTCCGTTGCGGCCATTCCGCTTTTGGGTAGCGGCAAGGCCGACTATCCCGCGGTGCTCGCGCTCGTCGAGGCCGAGCTGCCGCACGGCGAGAGAGCCGCGCGATGACTCGCGGCGTTCCGGTGCTGCTCGGCGCGCAGTTCCTTACCGCGTTCGCGGACAACGCGCTCTTGTTCACCGCGATTGCCATGCTCTTCGAGTCGCCGCGCGGCGCCTGGTACGTGCCGGCGCTCCAGGCCTCGTTTCTCGTGGCGTTCGTGGTGCTCGCGCCGTGGGCGGGGCCGTTCGCGGACCGCCGCTCGAAGCCGCATGTGCTGCTCGTCGGCAACGTGCTGAAGGCCGCCGGCGCGGCGTTGATGTTCTTCGGTATCGAGCCGCTCGGCGCGTACGCGCTCGTCGGCGCCGGCGCGGCGGTCTACGGCCCTGCGAAGTACGGCATCCTGCCCGAGCTCGTCGGTCACGACCGCCTCGTGCGTGCGAACGGCTGGATCGAGGGCTCGACGATCCTGGCGATCGTGCTCGGCACCGTCGTCGGCGCGCGCATCGCGGATCGCTCTGTGGCGCTCGCGCTCACCGTGGTCATGGCTTGCTACGGCGCTTCCGCCGCGGCCACGTTCGCGCTGCCGCGCCTGAAGGCCGCGCAAGCGGATGCCGAAGCCGGCCTCACCACGTTCGTCGGCCGCATGCGCACGCTGTTCACGGCCGCGACCGCGCGCTTTGCGATGCTCGGCAACTCGCTGTTCTGGGCCTCCGCGGCCGTGCTGCGCCTCTTGCTCGTTGCGTGGGCGCCCGTGGTACTGCTCACGGCGAGCGCCAGCGACGTGGCCGACCTCACGCTGTTCCTCGCGCTCGGCATCGTTGTCGGCGCGCTGCTCGTGCCGCGCCTCATCCCGATCGAGCGATTGCGGCGCGCGCGGCTCGCGGCCTACGCGATGGGTGTGTGCATCCTGCTCTTCAGCCTCGTAGATGGCGCCTGGCCGGCGCGCGCCGTGCTCGTTGCGATCGGTGTGTGCGGCGGCATGTTTCTCGTGCCGATCAACGCCGCGCTGCAAAACATCGGTCACCACACGATCGGCAGCGGTCGCGCTGTTGCGCTGCAAAGCTTCTTCGAAAATTCAGCGATGCTGACGGCCGTCGGCGTGTATACGGCTTCCGTGAGCCTCGGCGCTCAACCCGTGGCGTCGATCGTGGTCGTGGGCGTGCTGGTGCTGACGGCCACGACGCTGGTGTCCTGGCGCTTGCCGCCGGATCCCGCCGTCATCGAGCCGGACGGCTTGCGTCAGGCAGATTGATTCCACGCGCTTGCGTGCCGCCGCGCGCTAGGCGACCCAGGACACGAGCCAATCGCTAACGCCGCGCCACGTTTCGGAGCCGCGCGCGACGATTCGCATCGCCGGCCCCGTAAGCAGGAACAAGGCGAGGCCGCCCACGTACACCGGATGGAAGCGACGCTGGCGCCAGAAGTCGTGAGCCATCGCGAGCACGATCGGCGCCACCCAGATCAAGTGCACGAGGACCAGATTGCGCGGTTGACCCAGGAACGGCATGCGGCCCACGGCCGCGATCAACAGGTACGACGTGGCGACGACCATGAGCCGTTTGTGCAGATCCGGCGTACGGCGAAAGTAGATCGCGGCCGCGAACACCGGCGCGAACACGGCCATGTCGACGAGCGGTCCGAGTAGCCGGCCTTGCGCTTCAGCGACGCTACCCGCCTCGACGCGCAGCGCAAACATGCCGAACGCCGCGATCAGGCCGGCTGCGATGACGAGCAGTCCGTAGGCAATCGCGAATCGGCCGAGCTTGATGTGCGCGGCCACGCGACCCGTTGCGGCGAGCACGGCTTGCGTGACGAAGATCGCGAGCCAGCCGACGTAGACGGCAGCGTGGAAGTGCAGGATCGCCGGCACGTCCACGGTGCCCGCCAGCAGCGGGCCGAAGTACGTGTCCCAAAAGCCGAGCGCTGCAACAGCAACCGCCAGCACCGCGATACCGACGTACAAACGGCGCGGCGCCGTCGTTCGAGGAATCGCGGCTGCCGTCGTCGCCATGAAGTGTGCGGCTATTGTGCCGGCGGGGCGGCCGAGTCCACGTCGAACGACGAGCCCGTGAGCACTTGCCGGCCGTCGGGCAAGAACACCGAGCGCGCGTTCGCGACGTTCGCCTGGTCCTTCGACAGGAAGCCGTTGATCGTGACGACATGGCCTTCGCGCAGCGAGTTGCGATTCCAGCCTTGCCGCATCAGCCCGTTCGGCG
>CAMPKU010000037.1 GCA_946887385.1 uncultured Gammaproteobacteria bacterium | reverse complement strand
TCAGAAGCTTCGGCGCGCCGTCACGACGTAGCGCCAGCTCCCGCCCACGTCGACGGCATCGAACGGCCAGCACGTCACGAGCACAACGATGCTCTCATCGGCGTCGAGCCGAAGCTGTGCGCGCTCGCTGTCCACGACGTCGAGTGCCGCGACCTCGTAGCGCAACACCGACCCGTCGGGGCGCTCGAGCGTGAGCTCATCGCCGATCGCGAGCGACGCGAGCGGCCGAAAGTGCGTATCGCGATGCCCCGCGATGACCGTCACGCCGTGCGTGCCCGGCGCTGCGCTGCCGTCGAGCAGCGCCGGCGCGAACGCGAGATTGCGCCCCGACGCGCCGGCGAGCACCGTGAGCGGCTCGGCGCCGCCGGGCAGCGTGAGACGCGCCACCGGATGCGTGTCGGCCCACGGCCAAGGCCGCGCCGCCGCGTCGCCTTCCGCCGTGCGCGCCCACGCTCGATTCAACAGCTGCTGCGCGAGCTCGGCTTTGGCCGGCAGCCAGAACCCTGCCGCAAGCAGCGCAACGCCTACAGCGATCAGCGCGCCGATCGTAATGCGTCGCCGGCGGCGTTGGCGCACGCGCGGGCGGTGCTCCAAACTCAAGGGCAACGTCACGGTCACGGGCAGCGCCCCGCTCCACGCTCTTCTCATGACGCTCTCCTCCGAACCCGCGGACTCAGCAGCCGCAGTGAAACCGCCACAAGGAGCACGAGCGCACCGAGCCATCTGAGCAGCGCTGCCGGCGTCGCCGTCTGCGGCAGCGCAAGCGCGAACTGCGCGCCGGCGGGCACGGCGTTGGCGATGTTGCGGCGCTCGAGCGCCGCTGCGGCCGAACGCGCCGGCGTCTTGTCGACGGCGACGAGGCTCGTGTAGGGGCTCACGAGGTGATGCTCGAGCGCCGTGTCGACGACGAGCGTGCGGATCAACGCCTCGTCGACGCCCGTCACGCGGCTGTCGATCAGGTGCTCGATCTTGCGCCGCGCCCAGAGCGCCGCGATGCCGCGCAGCTCGCTCGAGTGGCCGGCCACGGTTTCCCGCCACGGCTGGCCGGCCGCTTGGCCGAATGCCGTCGCGCGCAACGGCCGGTCCGGCGTCGCGGGGAAGCTCGCGGTGAGCACGAGCGGCTCGCCGGCGTAGACGTCGGGTATCGCCGGCGGATAGAGCTCCGTTGCGTCGGGCCAGTCGACGACCACGTCGCTCAAGGCGACGTGCTCGAGCTTCGCGAAGAGCGCCGTCATCTTCTCGCTGACTTCGGCCGTGTTGCCGATGTGCGTGTACGTGCCGCGGCCGAATTGCGCCGCCTTGCGCATGAAGTACGAGTTCGGTGCGGAGCCAATGCCGATCGTAAACAACCGTGCGTCGCCGAGCCGTTGCTCGATGGCCGTGAAGAGCGCCGTCTCGGCGCTCACGGCGCCGTCGGTGAGGAAGACGAGCTGGCGCAAGTATCCCTGCGTGGTGGGCTGCGAAAGCGCGGCGTCGATCGCTGCGCCGATCTCCGTGCCGCCGTCCGCCGCCAGCGCGCCGACGTAGGCGAGGGCTTGCGCATAGGTCGCCGGCGAGAAATCCACGGGCTGCGCGTAGAGACTCGTGGTCGTCGAGTTGAACTGAATCACGTTGAAGCGGTCGCCGCTGCGAAGCCGGCCGAGCGCATCCGTGAGCGCCGCCTTGGCTTGCACGAGCGACTGCCCGCCCATCGAGCCCGACGTGTCGATGACGAAAATCTGCTCGCGCGGCTGCGAGCGGCCCGCATGCGCCGGCGCCGGCGGCAGGATCATCAGCAGCGCATAGGTCGTGTCGCCCACGGTTTCGGTGAGGGCCGCGATCGCCGGTGTCACGCCGATGAGCGGGCGCCACGCGATCACGAGATCGCGGTCCATGGGCACGCGCGGCGCTGTCGTATCGAGCACGTACAAGTCGGCCGGCGGCGGGCGCACGAGAAGCCCCGCGGCTGCGGCGCCGTTGTCCACCGGCTTGCCGGCGCTCGCCGCGGTCCACGCCGGGCCTTCCTGGTGCACGGAAGTGAGCGCATGCGTTCGGCTGCCGACCCACTTCAGTGGCATGCCGGGCGCGAGCACCGCGTGCACGAACGCTTCGTGCGACGGGGTGCTGCGCGCGCCGGCCGCCATTGCCGATTCGAATCCGGGTGCCGCGGGCACGACCGGCGATGTCGGCGTAGCGACGCCTTCGGGCGTGTCGGGCGCGCCGTAGCGCGGCGTGAACGTCAGCGGTACGCGCAAGCTGAATTCGCCGGCGTCGTAGCGCGCGGTTTGCAGATACTCGATCGTGATGTCGATCGTCTCGCCGGGCGCGATGTTGGCCACGGCCGTGGTGAACAGATTCGCGCTGGTCTGCCGCACCAAGCTCGCACGCTGCCCGGCCGAGCGCGCTTCGCCGTAGATGCGCTCCGCCTTCTGGCGCTCGTGGATCTCGCCCTCGATCACGCGCTCGCCGACTTTCATCAGCAGCCGGTCGACGGCCGCGTCGTCGGGCATGGGCAGCACGTAGACGGCCTCGACGTACTCCGCGCCCGTGTTGCGGAAGCGCTGCGCTACGCGCACGCGCGCGACCACGCCCACCACGGAGATCCGCAGATCCGTGTCGAGCGGTGCCGCCGCCGCGGGGGTGCCGCCTGGTGTCTGGAACAGCAGCGTCGGCGCGCCTACGTCGCGCGGGAATTCGGCCCCATGCGCGGCCTGCGCCGTCAGCGTGGCATAGAGCAGCAGTGCCGCGCCGAGCGTGAGCAGCACGCTGGCCCACGTTTGCAGCTCGTCGAGCGCGCGCGGCGAGCGCGCGCTTCGCCAGAGAACTTTGAGCCTGCGCATCGATCGCTCCTCTCGAGGGTTGTCTCGAGGAGCCATTCAGCGCTCGGTTGCGGCCGCCAAAGCGGCGAAACGTGGCCGCTTAGCGGTGAATTCTGATCAATTCTGGCGCGCCCTCAAGGGGCGCTCACGCGCTGCGTCTCGCCGCCGAGCGCTTCGATCGCCGCCGCGATCTCGTCGGCCACTTTGGCGAGCAGTGCGCGGTCCGTGCCGCGCGCAACGAGGGTGGCGCCGAGGCGGCCGTCGCGATTGAACGGGTAGCTGCCGATCTCGACGGCGGGATGGCGCTGCTGAATGCGCTCGAGCGCTTCCGCGAAGTCGCCCTCGCGCAAGTAGGCGTCCACGCTCGCCGACAGGATCGGAGAGCCACGCACGAGCAGCGGCACGGCGCTCGCAAACATGGCGCGCGCGATGCTCGGAATGCCTGCGAGCACGAACACGTTCTCGATCTTGAAGCCGGGCGCATTGCTCACGGAATTGTCCACGAGCTCGGCGCCGCGCGGGATGCGCGCCATCTTCAGGCGGGCCTCGTTCAGCGGCCGGCCGCCGCGCTGCAAGCGCTCGACAGCGTCCGCATTGAGCTCGAGCGGCACGCCGAACGCCAGCGCCACGCACTCGGCCGTGATGTCGTCGTGCGTGGGCCCGATGCCGCCGGTCGTAAACACGTAAGTGAATTCGCGGCGGGCCTCGTTCAAGTGCCGCACGATCGCCGCCGGCTCGTCGCGCACGACGCGTCCCTCGGCGAGACGGATGCCGAGCTTGGCCAGCTCGAACCCGAGGAATTGCAGATTGGTGTCCTGCGTTTTGCCGGACAAGATCTCGTTGCCGATGATCAGCACGCAGGCCGTGGGCTCGCCGCTCATGGCGGTTTCCCGCCCGGCGCGCGCAGCGCGAGCTCGACGAGCACGCCGTAATGATCCGACTCGAAGTTCGGCAAGCGGCGGTGCGAAAGAATGTCGAAGCCCGAGTTCACGGCAACATGATCGATGGGGATGCCGAGCCAAGGCAACGTGGTCGGCCAGCTCACGCTCAGCGTGCGGCCGCGGCGCGTGTCCGTGAGGCCGCTCGCAGCGAGCCAGTCGGCGAAATACGGCGAGTAGGGCGAGACGTTGAAGTCGCCGGCCACCACCAGCGGCTCAGCGGTCGCGGCGCTGCGCGCGGCGAGCTGGCGCAGCTCTTGATTGCGCGCGGCCGCGCGCCGCGGCGTGGTCGGGGCTCGCAAGTGCACGCCGATCACCGTGAACGTGCCGGACGGTGCCTGCACGCGCGCTTGAATGGCCGGCGCGCGGCCGAGCGCGAACGTGGCGCTCGACTCGAGCGTGTGGCGCGACCATACGCCGATGCCCGTGGGGCCGTCGGCCGGAAACTTGCGGCTGTAGGGGAACGTGGTGTCGAGATCCGCGAGCACGCTATGGGCGTGCGGCGTGAGCTCCTGCACGATGACGACGTCGGGATCGGCGTCGCGCACGATCTCGATGAGCCGCCGCGCCGAGAACTGCCGGAACGACACGTTGACCGTGAGCACTTTGATCGGCGCCGCGAGCGCGACCGCGGCCGACGGCTGCGCGCGCACCAGCGGTAAATACGGCAGCACGGGCACCGCGCTCACGGCGCCGGCTGCGACGAGCACGGCGCAGCCCAGCCAGCGGCGCCGCAGAGCCAACAGCGCGAGCAGCACGGCCGTCACGACCAGGTACTGCACCCTGAAATGCGTGCTGAGCTCGAGCACCCAAGAGAGCCGCGCGCCGAGCGGCAACACGCTGGCCACGGCGACGAGCGCCGCGCACACCAGCAGCAGGCGATCGAGCCAGCGCACGCTAATCCGGCTCCGCGGGCCGGCCGTCGGGGCTGCCACAGTTGAAGCACACGGCGAACTGCGCCTCGTTGTCCTCGCCGCAGCGCGGGCACTGCCAGAGCGCGCCACGCGGGGTCGGCCGCGCGTCGTCGTGCAGGAGCTTCGCGGCGCGGGCCGCGTCGGCGTCATTCAGCACCCAGATCTGCGGCGCGGCGTCGAACACGGGCAGATCGCCGATGCCGCCGCCGAGCTCGACGTTCTTCAGGAGACACGCGATGCCGGCCTGCTCGAGCAGGTTCTTGAAGTGCGCGGCGTCGGGCAGAGAGCCTCCGCTCCAAACTCGCTTCATACGCTAAGGGCCCTCACGCGTCAGGGACGCAACGACCGCAAGAATTCGGCCGGGTCGGCACGGCTCTCGAGCACCTCGACGAGCGCCGAGCCCACCACCACGCCGTCGGCGTGCCGGCCGAGCAGGGCCACCTGCTCGGCGCGCCGCACGCCGAAGCCGGCGCACACGGGCAAAGCCGATGCCGCCTTGACGGCTGCCAAATACTGCGCCGTCTCCGGCGGCAACGCGAAGTTGCCGGTGACGCCGGCGCGCGTTACGGCGTAGACGAACCCCTGGCTGGCCGCCAACAACCGCGCCAGGCGCTCCGGCGGCGTGGCAGGCGTCACCATTTGCACGAGCGCCAAGCCGTGCGGCGCCAGCGCGGCCGCGAGCGGCGCGCTCTCCTCATACGGCAAGTCGGGCACGATGAAGCCGCTCACGCCCACCTCGGCCGCGCGCGCGGCGAGCGCGTTGTAGCCGAACGCGAGCAGCGGGTTCAAATAGCTCATGAGCAGCACGGGCGCTTGCAGCTCGAAGTCGCGCCGCGCCAGCTCGTCGAGAATCCACGTAAGGCTCACGCCGTGCTCGATCGCGTGCTGGCTCGAGCGCTGGATCGTGATGCCGTCGGCCATGGGATCCGAGAACGGCACGCCGATTTCGACGGCATCGGAGGCGCTCGCGACGGCGCGCAGCACGGCGAGAAATTCGCTGCGCTCGGGGAAGCCCGCCGTGACGTACGCGATCAACGCCGGCCGAGCGCCTGCGTGCAGGTCGCGCGCGAGCGCGGCGCGAATGCGGTCATGCGGCTGCATCTTTGAGCTCCGCGCGGGGGTAGTTCGCGAGAATCGGCATGTCTTTGTCGCCGCGCCCCGAGAGGCCGATCAGGAGCCGAGCGCCCGGGTTGCCGGCGGCCCAGCGTTTCGCGCCGGCGAGCGCATGCGAGCTCTCGAGCGCGGGTAGGATGCCCTCGGTTGCGCAAAGCTCTTCGAGCGAGGCCAGCGTCTCGTCGTCGCTCGCCGTCACGTACTCCACGCGGCCGATGGCTTGCAGCAGCGCGTGCTCGGGGCCCACGCCGGGATAGTCGAGGCCCGCGGAAATGGAGTGCGTCTCCTGAATCTGGCCGTCGTTGTCGTACAGCAGCATCGTGTGCGTGCCGTGCAGCACGCCGGGCTTGCCGTACGACAGCGTGGCCGCGTGCTCGCCGAGCGAAGCACTGCGGCCGCCGGCCTCGATCCCGAAGAGCTTCACGGCGCGGTCGGCCAGAAAGCCGTGAAAGATCCCGATCGCGTTCGAGCCGCCGCCCACGCAGGCGAACACGGCGTCCGGCAAGCCGCCGGCCTCGGCGAGCATCTGCGCGCGCGCTTCGCGGCCGATCACGGCCTGGAGCTGCCGCACGAGATACGGGTACGGATGCGGGCCGATCGCGGAGCCGAGCAAGTAGTACGTGCCCACGGGGTCGGACACCCAATCGCGAATCGCCTCGTCGATGGCCGCGCGCAGCGTGCGGTCGCCGGATTTGACGGGCACTACGGTAGCGCCGAAACGGCGCATGCGGTCGACGTTCGGCGCTTGCCGGGCGACGTCGATCTCGCCCATGTACACGGTGCAGGGTAAGCCGACGCGCGCGCAGGCCGCCGCCGATGCCACGCCGTGCTGGCCGGCACCCGTCTCGGCCACCACGCGCGTCGCACCCAGCGCTTTGGCGAGCAGCGCCTGGCCGATGCCGTTGTTGATCTTGTGCGCGCCCGTATGCGCGAGGTCTTCGCGCTTCAGCCACACGTCGGCCCCCCAGCGTTTGCCGAGCGTGGGGGCGTGCGTCAACGCCGTGGGACGGCCGATCCAGCCTTTGAGCTCGCGCGCGAGCGCGGCCTGAAACTCGGCCGACGGCAAGATCTGCTCCACGCCGTGCATGAGCCGTGCGAGCGCCGGCATCAACGTCTCGGGCACATAGCGCCCGCCGAACGGCCCGAAGCGGCCGTTGCGGTCCGGCAGGCGGCCGTCGAGCAGCGCCGCCAGCAACGCCTCGCGTTCCTTCGTCTCCATCGCTCTACACCTCTATCGCCCGCACGCGGGCGACGAACTCGCGAATCAACCCGGGGTCCTTCTCGCCGCGCGCGCGCTCCACGCCCGACGACACGTCGACGCCCCACGGCTTCACGAACCGAATCGCGTCGCCGACATTATCGACGGTGAGCCCGCCCGCCAGGATCACCTCCGCGACGCGCGCGAGGCCGCCCGCCTCATCCCAATCGGCGACGCGGCCGCTGCCGCTGTGCGTGCCTTCGTAGAGCAGCCGGTCCGGCAGATCGGAGTCGGCCGGTGCGTCGCTGTCGCGGTACACCGGCAGCGGTGTGCACGCGGCCGGCAGCTTGATCCAGCGGAAGTCGTCGGCGTCGGTTTGCAGCCAGTTCGGCTTGAACACTTCGATCACGCGTTCCCAGTGCTCCTTGTGTGGATGGCGCATGACGGCCACGCGCAGCACGTGCGCGGGCACGCCGGAACACAGCGCCACGGCTTGGTCGGGCGTCACCTCGCGCGGCGACGCGGCGAACACGAAGCCGAGCGCATCGGCGCCGGCCGCGACGGCGGCCTCGACGGCCTCGGGGCTGTTCATGCCGCAGATTTTCACGAACATCCGTGTCATCTCCTGGTGATGGCTGCGCGGCCCGCCGCGAGCCAGTCGGTCAACGAGCGCGTCGGGTCCGCGGCGCGCATCAACGACGAGCCGATCAAAGCAAGACGATACCCGGCCGCAGCCACGGCTTCGATCTCGGCCGCGCTGCCGATGCCGCTTTCGGCCACCGTGGGCAAGTGGCGCGGCAGATGCGGCGCCAGCTCCTCGAAGCGCGCGAAGCGCACGGCCAAGTCGCGCAGGTCGCGGCAGTTCACGCCGGCCAGGAGCGGCGGCCCGCCGGTTTGAGGCCGGTCGAACGCGGCGATGCGCTCGAGATCGGCGCGGTCGAACGCCTCGAGCAGCACGAACATTCCGCAGCGCTGCGCGCAATCCACGAGCGCCCGCACGGCCGCGTCGTCGAGCATCGCCACGATCACGAGCACGCCGCCGGCGCCGGCCGCGCGCGCCTCGAGCACTTGATAAGGATCCGTCAAAAAATCCTTGCGCATGGCGGGCAACCCGGAGGGAGCGAGGGCTTCGGCTGCGTCCGCGAGGTGCGCAAGCTCGCCGTGAAACTCGCTGGGCTCGGTGAGCACGGACACCGCGGCTGCCCCGCCGCGCGCGTAGGCCGCGAGCTGCGCGCGCGAATCGAAGCCGCTCGCTGCCAGTCCGCCGGCGGCCGGCGAGCGCAGCTTCAGCTCGGCCACCACGTCGAATTGCTCGAGCACGAGCGGCGGCGCCGCGGCGGCTGCCAGCGCACGGCGCTCGAGCTCGGCGTCGCTGCGCAGCGCGCGCGCCGCCCGCACGCGCTCGCGGCTCGCCGCGGCCATGCGCTCGAGGAACGTCATCGCGCGTGCTCCGCTGCGAATGCGCCGATGCGCGTGAGCAGCCGGGCGCCCGCACCGCTCGCGAGCGCCGTGCGCGCGCGCGTAACGGCGCGCCGCGCATCGGGCTCGATGCCCGCCACTTCGAGCGCGAGCGCCGCCCCGAGCACGAGCGCGTCGCGATGCGCGCCGGTGTCGCGGCCGGCGAGCGCTTCGCGCAACCGCGCGGCATTGCTTGCAGGGTCGGTGCCGGCCAATTCTTCGAGCGAGCAGCGCTCTAAACCTGCGTCGAGCGGGTCGCGCAGGGTGCGCTCCACGTGATTGGGACGCACGTCGTAGCAGACGAACGGGCCCGCAGGCGTCGCCTCGTCCCAACCCGCTTCGCCGTGCACGACGAACGCGCGCTTGATCGGCAAGCCGGCCAGCGTCTCGGCCATGCGAGCCGCCATCGCGTCGCTGAACGCGCCGATCACGTGGAACGGCGGCGCCGCGGGATTCGTGAGCGGCCCCAAGATGTTGAACACCGTGCGCACGCCTAAGGCCTTGCGCACCGGTGCGATGTGCTTCATGGCGGGGTGATAGTGCGGCGCGAACAGGAACGTGAAGCCGCAGTGCTTGAGACACGCGCCGGCGGCGGCTTCATCGAGCGGGATCGGCAGGCCGAGCGCCCCGAGCACGTCGGCGCTGCCGCATTTGCTCGACACGGACCGATTGCCGTGCTTCACGATCGGCACGCCGCAGGCCGCCGCGAGCAGTGACGCGCCCGTCGACAGGTTCAGGCTGCCCGACCCGTCGCCGCCGGTGCCCACCACGTCGACGTAGTCGCCAGGCTCGATGTTGGGACGCAGCGCAAGCTCGCGCATCGCACGCGCGAAGCCGCGGATCTCTTCGGCCGTCTCGCCCTTCAGGCGTAGCGCCATGAGCAATGCGCCCGCGAGCGGCGGCGCGAGCTCGCCGCCGGCCATGATGCGCAGCAGCGCGTTCGCCGTGGCCTCGTCGAGGTGCTCGCCGCGTAAGAGGCGCTCGAGCAGTTGCTGCGGCTGTGCGCTCATGGCTGCACGAAATTCGCGAGCAGTCGCGGCCCCTCGGGCGTCAGCACGCTCTCGGGGTGGAACTGCACGCCTTGCACGTTCAGATGCCGGTGCCGCACGCCCATGATCTCGCCGTCGGTGGTGCGCGCCGTCACGATGAGGTCGGGCGGCAGCTGCTCGCGATTGGCGGCCAACGAATGATAGCGGCCCACTTCGAACGGGTTCGGAAGGCCGCGATAGAGCGTGGCGCCGTCGTGCTGCACGAGCGACGTCTTGCCGTGCATGAGCGCCGCCGCGCCGATGATCTCGCCGCCGAAGTGCTGGACGATGCTCTGGTGGCCGAGGCACACGCCGAGCACGGGGATCTTGCCCGCGAACGCGCCGATCATCGCCAGGGAGCTGCCGGCGTCGTCGGGGCGGCCCGGCCCCGGCGAGATCACGAGGTGCGTGGGCTTGAGCTTCTCGGCCTCGGCCACGCTGAGCGCGTCGTTGCGATACACGAGCACCTCGGCCTCGAGCACGAGGAACGCCTGCACGAGGTTATAGGTAAAGGAATCGTAGTTGTCGATCAGCAAGAGGCGCGCGCTCATAGGCCCTCCTGGGCGAGCTCGAGCGCGCGGCGCAAGATGGCGCTCTTCGCGAGCACCTCTTGATACTCCATGTCGGGCGCGCTATCGGCGACGATGCCGCCGCCGGCCTGAAAGCTGTACTCGTCGCCGTCGAATACCATCGTGCGGATCGTGATGGCTTGATCCATGTTGCCGTTCTTCGCGAAGTAACCCACGGTGCCGCCGTAAAGGCCGCGTGCCGTGGGCTCGAGCTCGGCGATGAGCTGCATCGCGCGCACCTTCGGCGCGCCCACGAGCGTGCCGGCCGGGAACGCCGCCGCGAACAGGTCGAAGGCGTCGCGCTCGGGCGCGACGAGCCCTTGCACGCCGCTGACGATGTGCATCACGTGGCTGTAGCGCTCGATCTTGCGGTACGGGTCCACGTGCACGGAGCCCGAGCTCGCCACTCGGCCCAGGTCGTTGCGCGCGAGATCCACGAGCATCACGTGCTCGGCGTTCTCCTTCGGGTCCGCGAGCAGCTCGTGCTCGAGCGCGACGTCGTGCTCGGGGGTGGAGCCGCGCGGGCGCGTGCCGGCGATCGGCCGCAAGCTCGCCGTGCGTCCGGATAGCCGCACGAGAGCCTCGGGCGAGGAGCCGGCGACGCGGAGGTTGCCGAGCTCGAAGAAATACATGTACGGCGAAGGGTTCAAGAGGCGCAGGCCGCGATAAGTCTGGAAGGGGTCTATGTCGGTGCGGCCCGCGAAGCGCACCGACAACACGATCTGGTAGATGTCGCCGGCCTTGATGTGCGTCTTGCCTTTCTGCACTGAGGCGGCGTGCTGGCTCTGCGTCATGCTTGCGGCGGCCGGCGAGAATTTGCCGGGGCGGTCCGGCGCGTCGAGCCCGCCGCGCAGGGTTTTCACGACGGCCGTGCGCAGCGCCTGGCGGTCGCGCTCGCTGCCGGCATGCAAGAGCGCCACGCGCCGCGTGAGGTGATCGAATACGAGCAGCGACTCGGGCGCCACGTACACGGCCTGCGGCAGCCCCGCGAGCTCCTCGGCGTTCGGCGGCAGCCGCTCGAAAAACCGCACCACGTCGTAGCCCGTGGTGCCGACGAGCCCGCCGTCGAACGGGATACCGTCGATTTGCGGCTTCAACAGCGGCGCGCGCGTCATGGCGCCGCGCATCATCGCAAGCCACTGGGCCGCCGAAGTCGGCCGCCGCTCGGCCTTGCCGTTGATCGCAAGCCGGTCGGGGTAGAGCTCGAGCGTCAGCGCCTCGCCCAAGCCGATGAACGAGTAGCGGGCGAGCCGCTCGCCGCTCTCGACGCTCTCGAGCAGGAAGCGCGGCTTGAACGGCCGCAGCTTTACGTAGGCCGAAACGGGGGTGTCGAGATCGGCCGCGATGTCGAACGGTGACTCCATGATTCGGTTGCCTTGCTCTTTTGCGGTCCGCAGAAACAAAAAACCCATCTCCGGTACTCGCGAAGATGGGTCTGCATGGATCGAAAAAGGACGAAGTTTACGCGCGCACTACCCGCTTCGCTGGTGACACTCGCCACCAGCGGCCGTTGCAGGCAGGATGACGTCGCCGTCCGCTCATAGCCGGGCAGTATCTCCGGCCGGCTCCCCGGTGGTCAAGCCGGGGCAACCGTGCAACAACGTGAACAGACCATGGCTCGACGGGTCGAAAGTGGCCAAGAAGATGAACGACTTGCCTACGAAGACGAATGAGCTCGCCGACCGGTAGGCACGCACCGCTCGCGCCCGCCGCCGGCGAGCGGCGCAGCGGCCGCCAAGCGCTCGACGACTACCTGAGCTTCTGGCGCTATAGCCGCCGGGCCATCGCGCTCGTCTGGTCGACGCATCGCAAGCTCACCATCGCCCTCGGGATGCTGACGCTCGCCGCGGGCCTCATGCCCGCAGGCGTCGCGTACTTCGGCAAGCTGATCGTCGACGCCGTCGTGGCCGCGTTCGAAGCGAATCGATCCGGCGCGGCTCCGGACTATGCCGGCGTCTTCGTGCTGGTTGCCCTCGAGGGCCTGCTCGTGGCCGCGCTGGCCGGCGTGCAGCGCGCCATCGCCTTCTGCCAATCGCTGTTGCGCGTGTTGCTATCGCAGCGCGTGCACCTTCTGATCCTCGACAAGGCGCTCACGCTCTCGCTCGCGCAGTTCGAGGACTCGGAGCTCTACGACAAGCTCAACCGCGCGCGCCAAGAAGCGTCGATCCGGCCGCTCTCGCTCGTGAACCGGACGTTCGCGCTCGCGCAGAACACGATCTCGCTTGCGAGCTATGCCGGCTTGCTCCTCGCATTCTCGCCGTGGGCGGTGGCGATTCTCGTCGTGGCGGGCCTGCCGGCGTTCATCGCCGAGACGCGCTTCTCGGGCGAACGGTTCCGCGCCTTCCAGTGGCGCAGCCCCGACCGGCGCATGCTGGCCTACTTGGAGATCGTGCTCGCGCGCGAAGACCATGCGAAGGAGGTCAAGCTGTTCGACTTGGGCGAGCGGCTGATGGACCGGTATCGCGACATCTTCCGCCGCATCTATGCCGAGGAGAAACGGCTCACGCGCCGCCGCGACGGCTGGGGGTTCGTGCTCGGGCTCGTCGCGAGCGGCGCGTTTTACGGCGCCTACGCCTGGATCGCGTTCGCCACGATTCAAGGCACGATCTCGCTCGGCGACATGACGATGTACCTGTTGCTCTTCCGGCAGGGTCAAGCGGCCGTCGCGGCGATGCTCGGCGCCGTCGGCGGCATGTACGAGGACAATCTGTATCTTTCGAACCTGTACGACTATCTCGAGCAGCCGTCCGTCGGCGGCCACGGCTCCGCGACCGCGGGCCCCGACTTAGGCGCCGGCATCGAGCTCAAGGACGTGTCGTTCGCGTATCCCGGCGCCGCCGTGCCGGCTCTGCGCGACGTCACGCTGCAAATACGGCCCGGGCAGAGCGTGGCGCTCGTCGGCTCGAACGGTTCCGGCAAGACGACGCTCGTCAAGCTGCTGGCCGGGCTCTACACGCCCACCTCCGGCACGGTGCGCTATCAGGGCCGCGATCTGCGCGAGTGGGACCCCGTGGCGCTGCGGCAGCGCATCGGTGTGATCTTCCAGGACTTCAACCGCTATCAGCTCACCGTCGGCGAGAACATCGGCGCCGGCGATGTGGAGGCGTTCGACGACCGGGCTCGCTGGGGCGAGGCGGCCACGAAGGGCCAGGCTGCTGAGTTCATCGGCCAGCTACCGGCTGCGTACGAGACGCAGCTCGGCCGCTGGTTCAACAACGGTCAGGAGCTGTCCGGCGGCCAATGGCAACGGGTGGCGCTCGCGCGCGCGTTCATGCGCACCGGCGCCGAGATTTTGGTGCTCGACGAGCCCACGGCGGCCATGGACGCCGAGACGGAGGCGCAGATCTTCGAGCACTTTCGCTCGCTCACGCACGGCCGCATCGCGATCTTGATCTCGCACCGGTTCTCCACGGTGCGCTACGCGGATGAGATCGTCGTGCTCGACGAAGGCCGCATCGTCGAGCAAGGCTCGCACGACGAGCTCATGCGGCGCGACGGCCGCTATGCGCATCTGTTCAATCTGCAGGCGCGCGCCTATCGTTGAGCCGGCGCGGGCTCAAGCTTATTTCGGCCGCGAGTACGTGCCGATCAGCCGGTTCATGCCCAGCACGTTCGGCTCGATCGCCGCGAACAGCGCCTGCATCGACAGCCCCTCGGCGAGCGCCGTGTCGTCGCGGAGTGCGAGCAGCCAAAAGTAGTAATGGTGCACGCCGTGCAGCTCGGGCGGCATCGGTCCTCCGTAGCCGCGGTTGCCGAAGCTGTTTGCGCCGCTCGTGTAACCGCGTTCGGCTTCCTCGAGCTTCGTGACGGACCCCGGAATGTTGTACAGCACCCAGTGCGTGAACCCGTAGGCAGTGCTTGTGACGAGCGGCGCGTCGGGATCGTGGCACACGAGCGCGAAGGCTTTCGTGCCGGCGGGTGCATCGCGCCACGCGAGCGGCGGCGATACGTTTTCGCCCTCGCCCGTGTACTGGCGCGGGATTCGCGTCAGGGGTGCGAACGCCGTGCTCGTCAACTGCATCGTGGATGGTGCGAAGCCCATATTTCCTCCTTGAACGCTAGGGTTCGAGCTCTACGGTAACGATGCGCAGCGCGGCATCGCCGGCGCCGTCGGCGGCCTGCGGCTCGTCGTGCCAGCGCACGCGGTAGTCGACGTCCGTGAGCCCGGCGCCGCGCAACAGCTCCGCTAGCTGCTCCGCGCGCCGCCGCGCGATCGTTGGTTTTTCGACGAGCGTGGTGCCGTCGCTGAGCAGCACGCTGCCGCGGTGCGCCGTGATCGCCACGCGGCGCGCGCCTCGAGCGCGTGCGGCCTCGAGAATCGTGGTAAGCGCGCCGGCGTGACGAAACACGATGAGCCCGTCGAAATCGTAACGCAGCGTGAAACGCTGCTCCGGAATCGGCGCGGGCGCTGCGGCGGCGGGGTCGCCGCCCGCAAACGCGAGGCGCCCGGCGCTCGGGCCCGGCGGGCGCGGCGGCTCGAACGTCAAGTTGTAGCGCTCCTCGGCCGGCAACAGCGTGTTGCACGATGCGTCGAGCTCGGGCAGCACGGACAGCACCACGGGCTCGAGCACCACGCCGCCGCAGATCCGCGGCCGGTCGCCCGCGACGGTGCCCTCGACGAGCACGCGATGGCCCAGCCACGGCGGCGTCACGGGCGCGCTGACATCGGTTTGCAGCGTGAGGAAATAGAGCTCGCCGTCGTACTCGGCGAGCCAGCACGGCACCGATGCCGTGTCGCGAACGATCGGGCACGCCACGAAGTTGCGCCGCTCGGCGGGCGCCTCCTCCGCGGCGAGCGGCACCGCGCACGCGCACGCGGCGAGCAGAAGCGCGTTGCGAATCCCGCTCATAACGCGCTCAGGAACGCGACGAGATCGCGCTTTTCCTGCTCCGAGTAGCCGATCGAATAGCGGCGGTCGTAAAAGTCGACGAGCTCGCGCAGCGTGGCCGCCGAGCCGTTCGAGAAATACGGTGCGCGCGCGGCGAGCCCGCGGAATTGCTGCATGACGATGGCGCCGACGTCGTTGCATTTGCCGGAGACGAGCGCGCGGCCGGGATCCTGCGTGTAGATCACGGCTCCCAAGAACGGGTGCGGCGCCACGTGCGTATTGCACGTGACCTTGAACAACGGCAGCTGCGGGCTTTCGGCGGTCCACGGATTCAGCGGCGCCTCGCGCGCCCACGGCAGGTTCGTCGTGCCGATATCCATCCAGCCGTTCGCCACGTCCATGCCCGTCATGTGCATGCCGTGGCAGGTGGAGCAGGTGCGCTTCACGGGATTGCCGAGGCCTACGCTGTTCAAGTGCATCGAGTCGCGAATGAAAAACGTGCGGAACATGAACACGTCGTGACCGCGCGCGATGGCGGCGCGTGCCGCGCTCTCGTCGCTCGCGCCCGTGCCCTGCGGCGGGCTCTGCCAGGCGTCGCCGAGCGGAAACACGTAGCGCGTGGTGTTGTTGCCGAGCACGCCGGCCGGCGCGGCCGCGAGATTGCGCGGCCCGAAGCCCGGGGGCCCGCTCGTGAGATCGCCGGCCAGCGCGTCGCGCGCCTGCGCGGCGTACACCTGCTCCTCGAACGCCACGATGCCGCGTAACTCGTCGGGCGTAAGACCCTGCGGCCGCTCGAGGTGCGTGCGGGCCGCGTCGAGGGCTTGCGCCTTCAGCGTCGTGGCGCGCGCGTCGGCCATCATGTTCATGCTCGTCGGTAGACCCGTGTCGGGGTCGCGGACGGCCGGCAGGCCGCTCTTGGCGATGAACGGGCCGACGCCGAAATTGTTGTGGGTCAGGTACTTCGTGTTGGCCACGGGTCGCGGCCGCCGGTAGACGGACACGGTAGGGTCCGCGGATTCAAGCCCGTACGTGGGATGCGTATTGCAGCCCGTCGGATCGCGTACCACCTCGAGCGTGAGCTCGACGGGCAAAGGCGCGCCGGTCGCGTCCCGCGGCGGCCAGGGCAGGGCAACGCGGATCAGCCCGCGCGTCAGCAGCAACGAGTGTGCGGATGGGTCGCCGGCAGGCAGGTGCGGGCAATTGCGGCCGTCGCTGGCTGCGAACAGCGGATCCCGGCCGCCGGTCGAGTCCCAGCGCTCGCGCACGGTGGCCACCGAGAGCGCCATGCCGTCGGAAGGCTGATGACACGTCACGCAGCCGCGGCCGTTCGCGCCGAGCGGCTCGAAGAACGGGTGGCCGCGCGTGTCGATCGCGCCGGCCGTGTTCAAGATGCCGAGCGCGCCGTGCGGATTGGGGTACGCCGCTTCGGCCGGCAGCAGCCGGCCGTCCCCGGGCGCCCACCATTCGCCGGCGCCGGCCGCGCTCGCGAGCCAAGCGGCCGAGGCCGCCGCTGCGCACGTGATCAAGGTCCGCCGAAGCACCTGTTCTCCGAAGTATTTGCGTATCGTCGAGTCGCCCGACTATGCAGCGGCCTCGGTGCCGCTGACAAGCGGGGCGCCGGCGGCTGAAAGGTCCGCGCGCCGCTGCGGTACACTGCGCGAGCAGGGCGCTATGTCTTCATCCACGTCACGCACCGTCCGGGCCAACATCTTTTTTGCGGAGAAGGACCGTGCGCTGCGCGAAGATGTGCACCGGCTCGGCGAGCTGGTCGGCGAGCTCGTGCGCGAGCAAGGCGGCGAGGCGCTGTTCGACCTCGTCGAGACTGCGCGCAAGCTCGCGATCGCACATCGCGAAGGCGACGAATCCGCGTACGGCGAGCTCAAGGGGCTGCTTGCGTCGCTGGCGCCGAGCACGGCGCGCGATTTCATTCGCGCGTTCTCCACGTACTTTCAAATGGTCAACATGGCGGAGAAGGTGCACCGCATCCGCCGCCGCCGGGCCTATCTGCGCGACGCAAGCGCGCCGCAGCCGTTCGGCTTCGTCGACATTCTTCAGCGGCTCAAAGCGCAGGGCGTCGACGGCGACGAGATCGAGCGCGCGCTGGCCGCGATCCGCGTGCAGCCCGTATTCATGCCGCATCCCACCGAGGTGACGCGTCGTACATTGCTGCGCAAGGAGCACAAGATCGCGCGGCACTTGGTCGAGATGATGGATCCGTATCTCACGCCGCACGAGCTTCAAGCCACGCTCGGGCAGATTCAGCAGGAGATGACCACGGGCTGGCAAACCGTGGAGGGGTTGGACGAAGGCATTCGCCTCCGCGACGAAGCCGAGCACGTGATGTTCTTCCTCACCGACGTGCTGTACCGGATGGTGCCGCCGTTGTACGAAAGTTTCGAGAGCGCGCTCGCCGACGCGTTTCCGGAACGCAACGTGCGCGTGCCGATCGTCGTGCAGTTCGGCACTTGGGTTGGCGGCGACATGGACGGCAATCCGCACGTCACGGCCAAGAGTATCCGCCAGACGCTGGCCCGCCAGCGGGCGCTCGTGCTCGACCTCTATTACCGCGAGTGCGCAGAGCTTGCGGTGCACTTGAGCCAGGGGTCGGGCCGAGTGGGCGTGTCCGACGAGCTCGTGCGCCGCACCGAAGCGTATGCAGGGCACTTCCCCGAGGCGGCGGCGTCGCTGCCGGTACGCCACCGGCAGATGCCCTATCGCGCCTACCTGCGGCTCGTGGCGGCGCGCCTGAAGTCGACGTACGACGACACCGCGTTCCCATACGAATCGGCGAGCGAGCTCGTGGCCGATCTCGAGCTCATGGCCGATAGCTTGCGTGCCCACAAGGGCCGCAACGCGGGGCTGTTCGCCGTGCGCCGCTTGCTGCGGCGGGTGCGCACGTTCGGCTTCTACTTGGCCACCGTCGACGTTCGCCAGAACGCGCTCGTTCATCGGCGTGTCATCGGCGAAGTGCTGCAAGAGCCTGACTGGCTCGCCGCCGACGATGAGCAGCGCGCACGGCGGCTCGAGCAAGCGCTCGAGCGGCGGGAGTCGCCGCTCGGCGCGCTGTCGTCGGATGCGCGCCGCACGTTGGCCGTCTTTCAAACGATCGCCCATTGCCGGCGCAAGTACGGCCGCGACTCGATCGGCCCCTATATCGTGAGCATGGCGCACGGGCCGGACGACGTGCTGTCCGTGCTGCTGCTCGCGAAGTGGGGGCACTTGGGTCCCAAGGGCGAAGCCGTGCCGCTCGATATCGCGCCCTTGTTCGAAACCGGCGAGGACGTGGAGCGCGCGCCGAAGATCATGGAGCGCCTACTCGGCGACAAGCTCTACCGCGAGCACCTGCGTGCCCGCGGCGACCATCAGATCGTGATGCTCGGCTACTCCGACAGCTACCGCGACGGCGGCGTTGCCGCGGCTCGCTGGAGCCTGCAGAAGGCGCAGCAAGCGCTCGTCGCGGTCATGGCGCGGCACGGCGTGACGCTCACGGTGTTTCACGGCCGCGGCGGCACCATGAGCCGCACCAGCGGCGCGCAGCACGAAGCCGTGCTCGCGGCGCCGCGCGGCGCCATCATGGGAAAGCTGCGCATGACCGAGCAAGGCGAGGTCGTGAATACGAGGTACGGTTTGCGCGGCATCGCGCTGCGCACCTTCGAGCAGCTCGTCTCAGCCGTGCTGCTCGTGACCGTACGGCCGCCGCCCGTGAGCCCGGCCGAAGCGCGCTGGCACGCGATCATGGAGGAGATTGCCGTCGCGAGCCGCGGCGCCTATCAGAGTCTTCTGTCCGACCCCGATGACTTCATGGAGTACTTCCGCGCGGCCACGCCGATCGACGTGATCGAGCGCATCGGTAGCCGGTCGGAGCGCGCCGAGCACGTCAGCGAGTCGGCCGCGGAGCCGCG
This sequence comes from uncultured Gammaproteobacteria bacterium, assembly GCA_946887385.1. The sequence goes on along the minus strand of CAMPKU010000037.1, from coordinate 4,086 downwards.
GGCGGCGCCGTGGGTGTTCGCCTGGACCCAAAGCCGGTGTCTCTTGCCGAGCTGGTACGGTGTTGCCACGGGGCTCGAGCGGGCGATCGCCATTCACGGCGAAGACGCGCTCGTCGAGATGTTCGAGCAGTGGCATTTCTTCCGCGTGCTCTTGGTGGACGTTGCGAGCGCGCTCGCCAAGGCGGACCTCGACGTCGCGGCGCGCTATTCGCGCTTGGCCGGCGATCGGCACGAGACGTTCTTTCCGGCCATCCGGCGCGAGTACTTCAGCTGCGTGGATCTGATTTTGCGGCTCACGCGCCAAAACGAGCTCTTGGAGGCGTCGCGGACGCTGCGGCGCGCGATCCGGTTGCGTAGCCCGTACGTCGACCCGATGAGCTTCCTGCAAGTGGATCTGCTCGAGCGCTGGCGCGCAGCCGGCCGCCCCGACGGGGCCGTGCTCGCGGCGCTCACGGCGAGCATCAACGGCATCGCTCACGCGATGCAAGGCACGGGCTGAGCGACCGTTAGCGCCGCAGAGGCGCGGCCTTGATCCAGCGGATGATGCGCGTGTCGAGCTCGTCGGCCGGCACGTCCTGCTCCGCAAGCGTGCGCCCCCGCACCGAGATGCCCGCGCGGTGCACCGTGTCGGGATCGCCGGAGACCAGCGGATGCCACCAGTCGAGCGCTTGTCCGGCCGCGAGCTTGCGGTACGCGCAGGTCGTCGGCAGCCAGTCGAACGACGTTGCGCCGGCGGTTACGAGCGGCAGGCAATCGGGCACGAGCTCGTGGCGGCGCGCATAGTGTCGGCAGCGGCAGCGCTCGCGATCGAGCAGCTTGCAAGCCACGTCGGTGTACGACACGTGGCCGCTCGCCTCGTCTTCGAGCTTCTTCAGACAGCAGCGGCCGCAGCCGTCGCACAACGACTCCCATTCCTCGGCCGTGAGCTCGTCGAGCTTCTTGCGCCGCCAGAACGGCTCAACTACCGTGCTTGGCTTCGGGTCCTGCATGTCGGGCCTTGCTCCCGAGGATGGCGCGCTCAGGCGCCGTTCACGACGCGGCCGCCTGCGAGCTCGATGAGCTGCTGACAGCGCCCGGCCGCTTCGAGGTCGTGGGTCACGAGCACGAGCGTCGTGCCGGCGGCCGTGTTGAGAGCGAACAACAAGTCGAGGATCTTGGCGCCGGTTTTGTTGTCGAGATTGCCGGTGGGCTCGTCGGCGAACAGCAGCGACGGCCCCGCGACGAAGGCGCGCGCGATGGCGACGCGCTGCTTCTCGCCGCCCGAGAGCTGCTTCGGATAGTGACGCAGGCGGTGCTCGAGCCCCACGTCGACGAGGGCTTGGCGCGCACGCGCGGCCGCGTTGGGCGCGGCGGCCAGCTCGAGCGGCAGCAAGACGTTCTCCACGGCGGTCAAGGACGGTAACAAGTGAAACGACTGAAACACGAAGCCCACCTCGCGACTGCGGACGCCGGCGCGGCCGTCCTCGTCGAGCGCCGTGAGCTCGGCGCCGTTCAGCCACACGCTCCCCGAGGTCGGCTCGTCGAGGCCCGCGAGCAGGGCCAGCAGCGTCGATTTACCGGCGCCCGACGGCCCCACGATGGCGGCCGTATGGCCGCGCGGCACGCCGATCGTGACGGAATCGAGGATGGTCAGCTCACCCTCGGGGCTGCTAACCTTTTTTGTCAGCCTCTCGGCTCGTAACAGGAATTCGCCGGTGCTCATTCTCAAACGTCGCCTGATCGCCCTACTGGCGCTGACCGTTCTCTGCCTACCGGCAGCGTACGGCGCCGGGCAAACCATCGTCGTGGTGGGCGACTCCTTGAGCAGCGGCTATGGGATAGCCGCGGAGCAGTCCTGGGTCGCGATGCTCGAGGACCGTCTGCAGGCGGAAGGTTACGGGTATCAGGTAGTGAATGCCAGCATCGCCGGCGACACGTCCTCCGGCGGCCTCGCGCGGTTGCCGCGCCTGCTCGCGCTGCATGACCCGTCGTTGGTCGTCATCGAGCTCGGCGGCAACGACGGGCTGCGCGGCCAGCCCGTTGCCACGCTGCGCGACAATCTCACGAAGATGATCGAGCTTGCCAAAGGCAGCGGCGCGGACGTCGTGCTCGCCGGCATCCAGATTCCGCCGAACTACGGCCACACGTACACGCAGGCGCTCGCGGCCGTGTATCCCGAGCTCGCGGAGCGTTTCGACACGCCGCTCGTAGAGTTTCTGCTCGAGGACGTGGCCTTGAACCGTGAGCTCATGCAGTCCGACGGCATCCATCCGAATGCCGCGGGGCAGAAGGTGGTCTTCGCCAACGTTTGGAGTGTGCTCGGTCCGTTGCTCGCGCGCGATGCGCCCTAAGCCCTGGCTCGCGGCGTACTCGCCCGGAGTCCCGGCCGAGATCGATCCCGATCGTTATCCGTCGCTGGTGGCGCTGCTCGAGGCGAGCTTCGCGCGGTTTGGGCCGCAGCCGGCCTTCACGAACCTGGGCTCGACGCTCACGTTTGCCGACGTCGAGCGGCTGTCGCGGGCATTTGCCGCGTACCTGCAGTCGTTGCCCGGCATGCAGCCCGGCGACCGCGTCGCGATCATGGTGCCGAACACGCTGCAGTATCCCGTGGCACTGTTCGGCATCTTGCGGGCCGGCATGGTCGCCGTGAACGTCAATCCGCAGTACACGGCCCCCGAGCTCACGCATCAGCTGGCCGATAGCGGCGCCGCCGCGATCATCGTGCTGGAGAACTTTGCGCACACGGTCGCCGCTGCGCTGCCGAGCACGCAGCTCAAAACCGTCATCGTCACCCGGCTCGGCGACCATTGCGCGCCGCTGAAACGCGCCGCCGTGAACTTCGTCGTGAAGCACGTCAAAAAGCTCGTGCAGCCGTGGCACATTCCGCAGGCCGTGGCCTATCGAGACTGCCTCGCGCGCGGCGCAGCGTTGCGGTATGCGGCGCCGCGTATCAAGGGCAGCGACCTTGCGTTCCTGCAGTACACGGGCGGCACCACGGGGCGCGCCAAGGGCGCGATGCTGACGCAGCGCAACATGGTGGCGAACACGCTCCAGGCCGCGGCATGGGCCGGTCCCTTCTATGCGCCCGACGCCGGCGTCGTGGTGACGCCGCTGCCGCTCTACCACGTGTACTCGCTGACGGCGAACTTGCTGTGCTTCACGGAGCTCGGCGCGCACAACTTGCTCATCACCGATCCGCGCGATCTGAAGGGCTTCGTGGCGCTGCTGCGCAAGTCGCGGTTCGCGTTCATGACGGGCGTGAACACGCTGTTCAACGCCTTGCTGCGCACGCCGGGCTTCGAGGCGCTCGACTTCTCCACGCTGCGGGTGTGCATGGGCGGCGGCATGGCCGTGCAGCGCGAGGTTGCCGCGCGTTGGCAAGCCGTCACGGGCGTGCCGATCGCGCAGGGCTATGGGCTCACCGAAGCGTCGCCGATTCTCACGGGCAATCCGCTGCATCTGAAAGAGTTCACCGGCTCGGTCGGCGTGCCGTTCCCGTCCACGGACGTGGCCATCTTCGACGATGCGGGCCAAGAGCTGGCCGCCGGCGAGGTCGGCGAGATTTGCGGGCGGGGCCCGCAAGTGATGGCCGGCTATTGGCAGCGGCCCGACGAGACCGCGCAAGTGATGTTCGGTGACGGCTGGCTACGCACCGGCGACGTGGGGCGGCTCGACGCAGCCGGGTATCTGTTCATCGAGGACCGCAAGAAAGACGTCATCGTCGTGTCGGGCTTCAAGGTGTATCCGAACGAGATCGAGGACGTCGCGACGCGCCAGGCCGGCGTGCGCGAAGCGGCGGCGATCGGCGTGCCGGACTGCCAGTCCGGCGAGGTCGTCAAGCTTTTTGTGGTGCGCACCGATGCGGCGCTGACGGCCGCCGACGTGCTCGAGCACGCGCGCCGCAACCTCACCGGCTACAAGATCCCTCGCCACGTCGAGTTCGTCGACGAGCTGCCGAAGAGCAACGTGGGCAAAGTGCTGCGGCGCGCGCTCAAGGAGCCCGCTTCGGATCAAGAAAGCGCCAGCGTGCCGGCGTAAAGCGCGAGTCCCACGAGCCCGCCGACGAGCGTGCCGTTCACGCGGATGAACTGTAGATCCGTGCCGATG